>CALJFZ010000032.1 GCA_938074325.1 uncultured Flavobacteriales bacterium
CCGCCGTCCAGGCCAGGCACGTACATCGTCGCTTCCTGAGTCATGGCTTCCGGCAACACAAACGTCTCGCCCATGGCGTGGTTGAAACGGCTCGCGACGTCGCGGGTCATTTCGAGGTGTTGCATTTGGTCTTTGCCCACAGGCACGAGGTCCGCGTCGTAGAGCAAGATGTCTGCGGCCATCAGCATGGGGTAGGCGAACAGCCCTGCATTCACGTCGCCGAGGCGGTCTTGCTTGTCCTTGAAGCTGTGCGCCAAGGTCATGCGCGAGTAGGGGAAGTAGCACTGCAGGTACCATGCGAGCTCGGTGCATTCGGGCACGTCGCTTTGGCGGTAGAACACCGTCCGCTCCGTGTCCAGCCCAAACGCCATCCACGTCGCCGCCACCGCGTAGGTGTTCTCGCGCAGGGTGGCGCCGTCCTTGATTTGCGTCAGCGAGTGCAGGTCTGCGATGAACAGGAAGCTCTCGTTGGAGCCTTCGTTCGCCAATTCAATCGCTGGCTTGATCGCCCCCAAGATGTTTCCGAGGTGCGGGGTGCCGGTGCTTTGGATGCCTGTCAGGACGCGTGCCATGCCTGCAAAAGTACGCCATCCCATAGGACATCAAGTGCGGGCGATAGGGACATCGCAGAACCACGTATGCCACGTGGTTTCTGAAAAGCAGGAATGTCCCAAGGATTGGGTCATCTCCCGCACATCTTGAGGATAGTGATTTGGAACGCCCTCGAGATGTGCTTGGATTCGGCGGTAGGGGAAATAGAGGATGTCATAACACGAAGGCTGCAGGAACTCTTTTGGATTCACTTGGTCAAAGCTCACTTGGGCTTCTTGCAGGTTGTGTTCGAACAGGTGGTGCTGCGCCATCATCAGTCGTTGGGCATGGAGGTCGTGCAATTGAAAGTGCTCCAGGCGATTCACATCCATGTCAACGTTTTGGCACAACCACCGTGTCAAGGGCCTGTGGTTGACCATCAGCGCGAGCATCAAGGGCTCATGAAAGAAGTTTATGTCGAACGGCAAGGTCAAATTCAGCTCGTCCACCAGTTGGTTGCACAGCACTTGGATGTCCTCCTCCGGATGTTGCAACACTTGGACCGTCAAAATCCGACCTGCCAGCGGTGGAGGACAAGGCAGCACGGCCAGGTCCTTGGAGGCGAGGTTGCTCAACGGTGCGCCGTTCAGATGCCGCCGGAGTTGTTTCAAGCACGCGAGGAACACGGCGCATTCCTTGGAGGGCGGTGAGTGCTGCAACAAGTCGGACCACGCCCCGAAATAGCCCTCGAGGGAGGAGTAGTCCACCAACCTCAGGTACACCCCATCGACCATGGAAGGATGGGACAGGATGGCAGAGTTGGGGAGATGGGGAAGGCCCCGAATCAACTGTCCCAACGACGCCGCAAAGTGAATTTGGTAGGCGTAGGGATAATCTTCCGGTTTGTAGAGCGCCTTGTCGAGAAAGGTGAGCGTGGCCTCGACGTCTTCGGTGAGGAGCAGGTGTCGAAGGGTGTCGAGGAGAAGTTGCATTTTCTCGAGACCGTCCTCGGCCGATTCCAAAAATGAAAACAGCGGCTCCTTGTCACGAGAAGAGAGAAGGCGGTGCATCTCGGCTTGCTGCTGCCAAAACGCCAATTTGGGTGCGACCAAGTTGTAATTCGCGTAGTCGGCGTACCCGCAAAATTGCGCGAGGGCGTCTAGTGTTTTGCGCTGGGGTGCCCCACCGGGAGCAAGACCCCAAAGGCGACGCAGTGTGTTGTAGCTGACAAAGGTGTCGGTTCGCTGAAGAATCAGCTTGGACAGCAGTTCGCAGTGACCGCGATGAGTCAAAGCGAATCCGCAGGACTTGACCACTTCATTTTTCAGCCGGGCAATCATGTATCGATTTTGTATCAAAAATACGATTGAGGTTGCAGATGTTTATCCAACAGGAGGTTTTTCTCAAGCCAAAATCAAAGGCGGCAAAAAATGACAGAGCGAGTTCAAAAAATGATTGATGAAGCCGGAGCGGACGGCATTATCAGCGTGGCAGAAAAAAATCTGATTCTGAGGATTGCGGCCAAAGACAATGTGGACCAAGACGAAATAGAATTCGCCCTTCTGAAATACAACGTGGAAGAAGAAAAGGTGGATTACGATATTGAAGATGCCGAGTTGATTAAGCGAATAGACTTTTGGCTTTCTCATGCAGCGAAAGGAAAATTCAAAGGGATGTATGATCCTTTCCCTAAGAAAAAAGGAGAAATAAATCGCCTAGATGACGGCAAGGCTTTGATAAACAAAGCAATTGGAACAGCTAAAAAATTGCCTGGGTTGGGGGCAGTCACAAAAATTGGAGTTGGTGTGGCCGCCTCAGTCGTAGGGAAAGAAATGACTTACCAGGAGCTTGTTTTCGAGGTCGAGAGGTATTTGATGATTTTGGAATTGCGGGCAGAGGATTCAGATGTCCTCAGACCAAAACTAACGGCCTTCAAACTGGAACTGTCGGATATTCAAGAGAAAGGCGACCCGTCGAAGAAGCGGTTTGGTTTGTTTTGAAATAGCCAAAAAACTGATTTGTCATGATTACTAAATACTTCAACGAGCTTCAAAGAGAGCTTGGGCGCAATACAGGAAAATACCTTAGCAATAAGTTCTTGGGCGAATTTGGGTGGGCCACTCCCAGAAGATATGAGGTTTCAGGGAGGGCACCTTCAAATCTTGGAGAGACTGCAAAAAAGCTCGAGTTGAGAGCTCAGGAACTGCAGGAAACAAAAAAGGAAGACGAGGAGCGTCGACTTGAGAACAGGGAATTCGTTCAAGAACAACAAGTCCTGTTGGAGTTGCTTCAGGATTATCACAAGACCGTTGCGAAGCTCCTGGACTGGTCCGAGGTGGTCTCCGGTGAATACGCATTCTTGATGGGGCATTGGCCAGCCTCGCTCAAGGCCTTTTTCGTTTCGGCAGATGATGTGAAAGACCGATTTGACGTAATCAACACCTTTCGTAATCAAGCAATTCTGCACAATTTGGATTGCGTTGTGAATGACAACAATGGGGAAATCAAGGATTCTTGGATTTTGGATTGGTCGTCTAGTTCTGAATTAGAAAGCGTGAATGAAGTGGTTTTCGAGATGTTCGGAAACTGCATTGTTGGCTGGCGATTTTACCTTCAAGAAAAGCTGGGTGACGAAGCATCCCCTCACAAGGCTTGGAAGTTTGTCGCTACAGAGACTTTGGAGTTTTTGGAGGCGGACGTGGAGCGACTCAATGAAAGAGTCAATGTGTTGCGTGAGAAGTTTCTGGTTATTGCTTCATCCGGTGGGTTTTTTGGGATACAATCCAGGCTGATGAGCATGTTTGGACGTGAGAACATCGGGGAAACGGCGATTGCGAGATTTCACGACAGGGTCATGTCAGAGTTCGTTCAGGACATCAAACGGACGTGTATGCAAGTCATGGAGCAGAATCATGACATTGGCTGGAGAATGAGTCATTTGGGTTTTAACGACCTCAAACTCGAGTACTTCCTCAAGTTTTTCGAGGTTACGGGATATTTCGACCGATTCCATGATGCAGGCCTCGACCTTGTGGTGACGGATTTCACTGACCCTTGTCTCTCTGTAGATCTTATCATCAACACCGACCTAACGGTTCCTCGAACAGAGTTTGAGACGATTTATAATGACTCACGATTGAAAGAGGAAGTGATGCCGGTTACAAGAAGAAATAGCATCATCTATGGACACGTTACGAGTTTGACGATCGCTTTGTTGTGTGATCTGGCCAACTTCAATCATCCCAACGTTAGGACTGCTAAAATCAGGGTTTTCTTGCCGGGCAATGACATGGAAGATGTTCTCGCAATTCGGGGGGACGTTCAACTCAGCCTTTTCCGTACAAAGGACTGGAAACACGCTTCGGGTAAGGAGCTTGAAGCACTTGAGTCAATTGAAATGGATTTTGGGACCCGCTCTGGATTTAAATCTGTAGCTGGGTAGAACAAAAAAGCTTGAAATGACAACACGGATTGGTTACCGCATGCAATTGGTTTCCTTTTCCGCAATCTTGACTTTCAGTATTCTGGATCACCCCATTAGGTGTCGTGAGGGAGCATCTTTTTGATGGGATTCACTGGGTGACCTACGATCTTTTCTACGGTTGAGGGGGCAATAGCGGGGACATTTTCGGATACAATCTCAACGAAATGCGCATCTCAGAAAATATTGCACGCCATCTTGGCCATTACGTGTACCGACTTGTTGACCCGCGTAATGGAGAGACTTTTTACGTCGGAAAGGGGACAGGTAACAGGGTGATGCAACACGAGCGGAACGTGGTCTCAAGAGAACAATACGACACATTGTCGTCGAAAGAAGATCGAGTTCAGGCAATTTTGAACGGAGGCGAGGAGCCTATTCTTGTGATTCACAGACATGGCCTTGATGAAAACACTGCCTTCGAAGTGGAAGGAGCACTCATTGATGCCTATCCGGGACTGTCCAATGACCAAGACGGTCACAACAATACCACGCGTGGAGCAATGAGTTTAAAGCAACTCATTCAAGCATATGAACTTCCAATATTCCCCGCACTTGATGTGCCGGCTGCATTGATTAACGTCAATAAAATTACCAACAAGAGTACACCCGCCGCAATTTATCGTCAGGTTCGAGGTCATTGGAAAGTAGATGCCGACCGGATTGGCAAGGCCAAATTGATTGTAGCCGTTGAACGCGGTGTGGCAATAGGAATTTTCAGGCCTAAACGGTGGTTTCCATCTGACCTTATTGATGGGAGGAAGTGCTTCGAAGGAACCATTGCTCATGATTTGTGGGACACATATATCGGACAGCATGGTAAGAGGATTGAACGCCCTGAATACCAGCATAGCCAATTCCCGATTCGCTACGTAAATCTCTAAACTGCACAATGACAACAACTTCCATTACAGATAAGCCAATCAAGTCACTTGAAGAGGATCAACTTCAATCAAGGCGTACAGGGAGAAAATCAGAGATCTTAAGCGCAGAAAGCGCTGAGATCTGCATCGATTCGGCCTTGGGTAGGCCATGCTGACTTGACCACATCAAATGGTGGCCAAGTCATCACAACCGCACCGAGTGAATAAGACAAGAAGACGGTATCGGAAATAAAAAAGGCCTCGGAAAACGAGGCCTTTTTCATGCTTTGGAGTTTGAATTCAGCAGAATTCGTCGAACGCCATCTTGAGGTGATCGGCGATCATCTCGGCGGTTCGGCCTTCGATGTGGTGACGCTCCACCATGGCCGCCAAACGGCCGTCCTTGAACAACGCCACGCAAGGCGAAGACGGAGGGTATGGGAGCATGAATTTGCGGGCGCGGTCGACGGCTTCACGGTCGACGCCAGCAAACGCCGTGGTCAAGTTCGTGGGCACCTTGCTGTGCTTCACGGCGAGCTTGACGCCGGGGCGCATCGAGCCAGCGGCACAACCGCAGACGCTGTTGAG
>CALJFZ010000033.1 GCA_938074325.1 uncultured Flavobacteriales bacterium
TAAGTGGGATTTGCATGCAGAATGTATTGGGGTCGTGACCGAGGGCAATCAGATTCGTTTCTACAAGGAAAAAGCCCTGGTCGCTGAGGTCCCGGCAGACACGTTGGTGCTGGGCGGTGGTGCCCCTGTGTATGATCGAGAGTTTCGTGAACCGGCTTGGTACGCTGAGGCCCAGGCCTGGGATCCGGCGACCGTCCCCGTCCCGACAATCGAAGAAGCCAAGGACATCGCAGAGCAAATGATCCAACTGCCCAATATTGCCTCGAAAAAATGGGTCTGGGAGCAGTACGACAGCATGGTAGGCACCATCAATCGCAGCACCAATCGACCTTCCGACGCCGGGGTGGTCAGCGTTCGCGGCACGAAAAAAGCATTGGCATTGACCGTGGACTGCAATGCGCGCTACGTGGAAATGGATCCAGAAATCGGCACAGCAATTGCCGTGGCGGAAGCGGCACGGAACATCAGTTGCTCAGGCGGCGTGCCCAGCGCCATTACCAATTGCTTGAACTTCGGGAATCCGTACAACCCTGAGGTGTACTGGCAATTCGTGAAGGCCATCGAAGGCATGGGACGCTCTTGCCGACACTTCAATACGCCGGTCACGGGCGGAAACGTCAGCTTCTACAACCAATCGGCGCAGCCCGATGGTACGGCTGTTGCCGTCTTCCCAACGCCAACCATTGGCATGATCGGTGTGATTGAAGACCGTGAGCACCACATGTCATTGGATTTCAAAGAGAAAGGGGAGTTGATCTTCTTGCTGGGAGAGGTAACCAATTGCATCAACGCCTCCGAGTACCTCAGCAGCATCGCCGGTGTGGACCGTTCGCCTGCACCTCATTTCAACTTGGATGCCGAAGGCAAAGTCCAAGGGTGCGTCCGCAAGGCCATCGAACGCGGCTGCATCCATGCGGCACACGACGTGGCCGATGGTGGATTGTTCGTGAGCCTGCTTGAGATGGCCATGCCGAATGGGCTTGGCTTCGATGTAGTGACCGATGATGACATCCGATTGGATGCATTCCTCTTCGGTGAAGGCCAAGGGCGAATCGTGGTCAGCTGCGATGAAAACCAGCAAGATCGTTTGTTGGATATCATTGAGGAGTTTGACGTGCCAATCGTCTTGTTGGGTCACGTCACCAAGGGCAAGATTGTGGTGGATAACACGCATTTCGGTTTCTGCGAAGAGTGGCGAAATACCTTCGATAATGCCTTGGAAGAGGAGTTGATGGGCTAACTTGGGGCGTGATGTGCACGCAGCATACCTTTTCCCGTCAAACCACGTTCTGTCCCCAATGAAGCAGTGGTTTCGATTCATCTTCAGCCGGGCCTTCGTTCGCACCGTTTTGCGCTTGGGCATTGCTTGGCTGGTATTGGTTGGCGGACTTTGGATCTACCTCAAAGTATATACGCAGCCAGGATCCACGCGTGTGATGCCCAGTTTGGAAGGCGTAACGTTCCAGGAGGCCTCTGAAGAATTGGCTTCATTGGGATTGATTCCGGTGCATTTGGACAGCATTTACAACCGCAACGGCCGGCCCTACCAGGTCATTGATCAAGTCCCGCCCGCAACGTCAAAAATCAAAGCGGGCAGGAAGGTGTACTTGACCACCTACCGCAGTTCGCCGCCTTTTGAAAAGCTGGGCGTAGAGGAGGGGCAAGACCCTGGCATTGCCCGCATCATTTTGGAAAACAAGGGATTTGAAGTTGAAGAGGTGCTCGAGCCCAACGTAGCGTTGGTGGGCCGAGTGATCCGAATGGAGGATGACCGCGGCCAGACCCTCAATGCCGAAACGCGCAGACCAAAAGGGACGAAGGTGATCTTGGTGGCCGGTACGACGACGCGTGAGTTGGTCGGTGTGCCGAATTTGCGTGGCCTCACGCTGAAGGAGGCCCGTGCAGCGTTGCTCGAAGCAAAATTGAGTGTGGGGTTGGTCGAGTTTGCTGAATCGGTGGAAGACGCGAGCGATTCGGCCCGCGCCAAGGTGCTCGAACAGCACCTCGCGCCGACGTCGGAACAGGCCGTCCCGGCCGGCACAGAAATGGATTTATACCTCGGCCTGCGATGGGACCGAGGCCGTACAGAATTGGATTAAGGCATGGGTAAGATGAACGAATTGAATGGGACGAACCGGTGGGCCAATTGGGGGCTCATCGTTTGCGTGGCTTGGTGCATCGCACTTCCCATGAACCAAACGGCGGCACAAACGCCTGTTGCTTCGGAGCAGGAACGCGATTTAGTGGTGGTGCCAATGGATGCACCTAACCCCGCGCGTCGAGCAGAAGGGGCGTCCCGAGGCGGAGCGCTTTCCTTGCCGTTTTTTGATGATTTCTCCACGCCGTCCATGCCAGGAGTTGGCTTTGAAGGGTTCGAAGCTTACCAACGCTGGGAGGAAGGATCTGCGCGCATCACGACGACTTATTCATTGAATGCCCCAACCATCGGTTGCGCCACATTGGACGGACTGGACCGAACCGGCTACCCATACAATTTCGTGGAAGTCAACACGCCGGATTGGGCCGACACCCTCACATCGCTGCCCATCGCACTCAACGGCTATTTCCCTCAATCCAACATCCATCTGATGTTTTATGTCCAAGGCGGAGGCAGAGGCAACGCGCCCGAACCCGGCCAGGACGAATTGGTACTGGAGTTCAAATCCCAAGACGACGTAACGGGCGAGGTCATTTGGACCGAGGTATGGTCCACCGACAGTGTGTCCACGGATGCATTCGAGCGGGTTTTTGTGCCCGTCGATCAGTTCCAATGGTTGGACAATGCCTTTCAATTCCGCTTCCGCAACTGGGGGGCTTTGGCCGGCAATGTAGACTTATGGCATTTGGATTACATCCTCCTGGACGACCAAATCGATCCGCTCACTTTTGAAGTGCAAAGCGAAGTGGCCATTGTTGAGCCTGTCAACACTTTTTTGCGTCAGTACACACGCATGCCATGGAACCACTTCACCCCCAATCCTGCCTTTTACATGCGGGACAGCTTGGTGATGGAACAACGGAATTTGAGCCCATCTCAGGCGGACAACATCGAAAGCGGGTTTTCCATTGCATTCAACGGCGGGGAAGCGACCTATCCAAGTCCTTTCCAAAACACCAACGTCCTGCCCGAGGCTCCGTTCACTACGCCCATCTACCTGGGCAACAATCCCCAAGGCGAGGACTTCGTTTTCGATACGGGCGTAAGCGATACAACCGCTACGTTTGATGTCGCGGTCTGGCAAAGCTCAATTGGGCTTTTGCACACGGAAAAAGTCGGAGTTCCGGACAACGACAGCATCACGTTTCAGCAGGTGTTCGATATCGACTTTGCCTACGACGACGGCACTGCGGAAAAGGCGTATGCCTTAACAGCTGCGGGAGGCAAACTGGCGATGCGGTATGCACTTGAGGTTCCGGATACGTTGTTGGGGCTCGCCATTCATTTTACGCCGTATTACAACAACGCTGACGACGAGACGTTTTTGCTGCGTGCATGGGCAGACAGCTCGGGCTTGCCCGGTGAGGAGTTGGGAGAGAATTACCAATTCCACACCCCGGAATACTTCACCGATGGCTTCGACATCTTCGCCTACTATCCTTACGATGATCCCATCGCGGTGGAAGGCACCATCCACGTCGGCTTGGTGCAAGGCAGTGAGGTGATGTTGAACTTTGGATTGGATAAAAACACCAACGCCAATGCGGGCCAGCTCCACTATCAGTTGGGCTTGGGCGGCGCTTGGCTCAACTCAGATATCCAAGGAACGGTGATGATCCGTCCCGTTTTGCGGGCAGGAATGGCCGACAGTTGGGTGGCTGTAAATGAAGGGCAGGAACCGGGTGCTTTCCAGGTTTTCCCGAATCCCGTAACGCAAGGTGAATTGAACATTCAGGTGGTTTCTGCAGCGAATTGGACCTTGTACGATGCTACAGGACGGGTGGCGCAGCAAGGCGCTTGGACGCAGCCAGGCTTGCATACCATTAACTTGACCTCCGCACCACGAGGGACGTACATCCTTGCGGATGAAATGGGCCGCCGTGCGCGCATCTTAGTTCAGTGATGAGCAGCGAAGAATGGGACTTGCCGCAGGGTGCCGAGGGCGCCGGGGGCGCTGAAGAGGTCGACGGCACGGAAGAACTTTTCGAGCACCACAGGCTCGTGGCGGATGCAGGGCAACAGCCCTTGCGCGTCGACAAGTTTGTGACCAATCTGATTTCGAAGATGTCCCGTTCACGGTTGCAGGCTTCTGCCAAAGCGGGCTATGTGCGCGTGAATGGGGTCGAGGTCAAGCCCAATTTCAAAGTCAAGTCCGGAGATGTGGTAACCATTGAATACCCAAATCCGGTTCGCACGTTTGAACTGGTTCCGGAGGCGATGGCCTTGGACATCTTGTTTGAAGACGATCACGTCTTGGTATTGAACAAACCTGCGGGACTGGTCGTGCATCCGGGTAACGGCAACTACACAGGAACTTTGGTGCATGGGGTGGCGCACCACTTGCTTAAACAGAAATTGGAACTTCCACCGGACACTTCATCCCCGGATTTTGCGAGTGAAGAGACGGCCATACCGCGTCCGGGCTTGGTGCATCGATTGGACAAGGACACGACAGGTGTCATGGTCTTGGGTAAAACGGAAGAGGCCATGACGGCCTTGAGCATGCAGTTTTTTGAGCGCACGGTTGAGCGCCGATACCTGGCACTGGTGTGGGGCGACGTGGAATCCGATGGGACAATTGAAGGACACATTGGAAGGAACCGCCGCAACCGGAAGATTCAAGCTGTATTCCCGGACGGGGAGGAGGGTAAACATGCCGTGACGCACTTCACAGTGCTCGAGCGTCTGGGTCCGGTTACGCTGGTGGAGTGCAAATTGGAGACGGGGCGTACGCACCAAATTCGCGTTCACATGGAACACATAGGTCATCCGTTGTTCGGCGACGTATCCTACGGGGGAAACCGCGCAGTAAAAGGGGTGCGTGGTGGAAAGTACCAGGCGTTTTTGAACAACTGTTTCGAACTGCTGCCGCGTCAGGCCTTGCACGCCCGTAGCCTGGGATTCACCCACCCTGAGACGGGTGAATGGCATGAATTCGATACGCCGCTGCCTAGCGACATTCAGGAAGTAATCGAAAAGTGGAAAGCCTACCTCGGTGGGCTGTCTGCGTAATCAGCGTCGGCGCGAAATGTGGTCGAGCGCGCGTTCAAACGACGAGCGTGTGTCGATGGTACGTGCCAGTGTGACTTGCACTGTACCATAACTGTCGTTGGTCTCCGGATTGCCCCTGTAGGTGCCTCCATCGCTGTATTGGTGATTCACCACGGTCCCTGAAGACGGGTCTCCTATGGCGGCGATCACAGCATCATTTGATTGGGAGCTAATCGCTTCTGCCAATGGTGAGAGGAAGTCCGGATTGCCGTACATGCCTGATATGTCGTCGAGGTAATCCGTGAAGGTTGAACGCCAAGAACCCTCGAAGCCCAATACCCAGCCGTAACCCAACCCGAATTCAATGCCCAATCCCATCGGAATCGCCGCGATCAAGGAAGCGTATTCTTCGACTTGGTTTTCGGTGCGAAGTGGCCGCAAATCATACCAACGGTCTTCCCACTCGTTGTTCGGGTCGTGGGTGATCTGTGCCTGGGGGTTGTGCAGCACACCGTAAGCTCCAGTGAATACGTAACCTTTGACAAATAACTTACCTGGCTTCGCAAAGTTGCGGTTGGTGCTTCGGTCTGCTATGTTGAAGACTGTAAAATCCGTACGGAAGCCGAATTCCACCATGCGGTTGCGGAAATTGAGGTTTCGCGCTTGACGGGCAGGGTCCTCAGCATTCTTATCGGATTGACGTATGTGAACGTAGTTGACTTCTCCTGAAATGCGCACGCGGTCGTTTGCTGCATAGCGCAGAAAACCCCCGAAGGTGGGTGAAGTCGTGATGATATCCGCATCCAACAGGGATGCACGCGGATCGAACTTTCCACCAATTTCTCCTAGGTAATTTGAGCCACCCAATACGAAACCAGCAGACAAAGGGGTATGTTGAGCGGCGGCGGTACCGGCGAACAACACCATCAAAACGACAGGGATTAATTGCTTCACAAACTGCATACGACGAAAATCTAACACAGGTTGCAAACCCGGAAGCGATAAAAGACAGTGAACAGTCTACTTTTAAACAGAGGTTTTCAACAATTTCGAACGCTTCCGCCCTTCAGTTGTTGATAGATTCAAGGCGTTCGCTCGCTTCTGTCCACTTCTCAAAAGCGTCGTTCAGTTCTTGTTGGACGGCCTCGTATTGGTAGGCCATTTCTGTCAATTTCTGGCGATCGTTCGGATCCATTGAAGCCATGGTCGCGTCCATCTCCTTGAGTTGCTGCTCTTTTTCTTGAACGCGAGATTCGTATTTCTTGACTTGGTTCTTCAGCTTTCGCTCATCGCGTTCGCGTTGTTTCCGTTCCTGATAGGACTCCTTGTGTTGTGAAGGAGTCTCCTTGGGTTTGGAGGCGGTGTTTTTAGCGACGGTTTCCCCTTTCTTGGACTCGTATGCTCGGATGCTTGTGGCGTGCTTTTCATGCAAGAACTGCTTGATGTCGCCAATGTATTGCTTCAGTCCTTTCGGTGTAACCTCGTAGACCAACTCGGTGAGGCCAGAAAGGAAATCGCGGTCGTGCGATACGACGATGAGCGTGCCGTCAAAATCTTTCAGTGCGCCCTTCAAAACTTCTTTTGCCTTGATATCGAGGTGGTTTGTGGGTTCGTCGAGGATGAGCAGATTGTAGGGGTGGAGGAGGAGCTTACACAAGGCGAGTCGGGCTTTCTCACCGCCGGAAAGCACCTTGACTTTTTTGTCGACGTCTTCTCCAGAGAAGAGGAAGGATCCGAGGATGGCACGAAGCCGTTTGCGGATTTCTCCAACCGCAACTTCATCGAGGGTTTCGAATACGGTCAGGTTGCCGTTGAGCTCTTCCGCTTGGTTTTGGGCGTAGTAACCGATATCTACGTTGTGGCCGATGGTCAATTCACCGCCGCTGTTCTCCAACCCCATGAAGATGCGCGTGAGGGTCGTCTTGCCGGCTCCGTTTTTTCCTACCAAGGCAACCTTCTGCTGTCGTGGGAGAATGAAGTCCAATTCCTTGAACACGTGGAGATCACCGAAGGACTTGCTCAGTTCCTTGGCTTCGATGCTCACCTTGCCCGAGCGCGGAGCAGGGGGGAAGCGAAACCGTATTTCTGCCTTGTCGGCTTGGTCCACTTCAATCCGTTCCAGTTTATCCAGTTTTTTAATCAAGGATTGAGCGAAAGCGGCCTTATTCTTCTTAGCCCGAAACTTATTGATTAGCACCTCGGTGTCTTCGATGTACTTCTGCTGGTTTTTGTAGGCTTGTTCTTGGCGTGTGCGCTCGTCCTCTCGCCAGAATTGGTATTTGGTGTAACTGGCTTTGTGGTCGAATAATTTGATGGGTGTGACCTCAATGGTACGGGTGGTCAGGTTGTCCAAAAACGCGCGGTCGTGGCTGATCAGCAAGATGGCGCTCGAGCTCTGCAGCAGAAATTGCTCGAGCCATTCGATGCTCTCGAGGTCCAAGTGGTTTGTGGGCTCGTCGAGCAGCAACAAATCCGGACTGCGAAGCAGAAGCTTGGCCAATTCCACGCGCATCTTCCACCCCCCTGAGAACTCGCTCATGGTGCGCTCCATGTCACTGGCTAAAAAGCCGAGCCCTTGCAGGATTCGTTGGACTTGTTCTTCCTGTGACGCACCGCCTAGCAAGTCAATTCGTTCGTTGGCCGCGGTCAGTTCTTCAATGATGCGGCTGTATTCGAGGCTCTCGTAGTCTGTTCGGCTGGTCAACTCTTGACTCAGTGCTTCTACCCGCTCTTCCAGTTGCTGCGTTTCCGCAAAAGCACTCATCGCTTCTTCCAGGATGGTCGCAGACTCGTTGTGCTCCATTTCCTGTGGGAGGTATCCGACTTGCGCCTCCTTCGGGAGGCCCACTGATCCTTCGGAGGGCGTTTGCACACCCGCAATGATTTTTAGCAAAGTGGACTTCCCGGCACCATTGCGTCCTACCAGTCCTACCCGTTCACGCTGACCGATGAATAAGTCGATGTGCTCGAACAGCGTTCGCTGCCCGAAATGCACGGAAATATTCGAAAGGCTCAACATGGGGCGGCAAAGGTCGGTTACAACGGAGCATAAAAAAAGCCGGTCCAACAGAACCGGCCTTTCTTATGCTTTCGGATTTCTCAATAGTGCCAGAGGTCGTGCTCAAGAAGGAAGAGCTCCTCCTTGATCCGCTCAGATTCCGCAAGGGCATCGAGTCCACGGGCGTACGCTGAGATTGGACGATCATAAACATTCGATTCCTTGATGATGAAGCTGCTGAAGAACCGCTTCTGGAACAAGTCTTCGTACGTCCGTCGTTGGGCGTCGTTCATGGGATTGAACGCATCCGCATTTGCCAATACGTAACGGCACTCGGGGTAGTACAACCAGAACAACGTCTTGAATCCTTTTGAGATTCCGTCTTCATCGATTTCTTCGATGCGGGGCGCAATGCCGATGATGCGTACGTAACGTTCTCCGCGCTGGCGATCCCAAATCCAATCTTCCTTGATGAGGTAACGCGTGATTTTGGAAGATTCCAAAGTCACAGTCCCGATGCTGTCAGGAAGGCGTTCGTTGGTAGTCAAGTCGTACTTCTCGAAACGCACGGTTGGATTGAGCAAGCTGTCCACCTGATTAGGCGAAAGGGGATAACGAAACTCGTCATCGTCACCAGCGGGTCCAGTGCCGTAAGCAACCAGTGATCCTTCTACCAGAAGCGCCGTACGCAACACGTCGAACAAGTTCTTTCGGTCCGCGATGGGCTTGATAGGATAGTAGTAGGGGTGGTTGATTTTCTCCCGCAAGTCCATCTCCTGCCAGATGCGCTGTGTGTACATCACATCTGCCTCACGCAGGTGTGGGTAAGGGACAACGCGCTTGGTAATGTTGGACTCTTTGACGTAAGCACCATCCAAGACGTTGGAGACTTGGGCGGATGCTGGCAACGCCATCGCGAGGCTCACCAAACAGAATACAAGGGGTGTTATGAACTTACTCATGGGGTTGAGATTGTTAGTTGACTTTGAGCTTCATAGCAGCTACCTGACGTTCAGTGCCGTCGGGCATGCCCACAATGATGTCTTCGAAGTAGACAACGTTTCCGCGCGATACACGCTGGAAGAGCTGTTTCATGTCGCCGGTCAAGCGGTTGCTGTTGGATTTTTTCTCCACCAACGTGCCATCACGGCTTACCGATACGCTGAAGCTTTTCACGACAACGCGTACGTCGAAATCGAAGTTGACCATCTGTGCACCGATACCGTCTGCACCTACCAAGGCTTGCTTCGCAATGGATCGGTCGGAAGGCGTCTTACCGACGAAGAAAGGCACTGGATCCGGAATACGCTTTACACGGAATTCGCGGGGGGGCAGTGTTTTCTTTGAGCCGTCTGGAAGTTCAGCCGAAACGGTAATGTTGGCTTCACGATCGGTACCAGGCGTGACGGTGAATGTCCCGTCTGCTTCCTTTTTGATTTTGTGGTTGCCCGTGATGCGGACATCAATCTTGTCTGCTGGTACACCAGGAACTGATACTTCTACTGGGTTTGGCAACCCGCGGTAGAATACGTTCATTTTGGTGGGGGACACCACAAGAGCCGGCTCTGCAACCGTAAACTTGGGCGTGTAGTAAGGGAAATCCTGGATGTTTCCGTCCGGTCCTTGGAACCGAATCAATCCTTTGTAATTGGACTCGCCTAGCGACATGCCACGGGTAGAAATTCGCAATTTCCCGAGCCCGTCATCGCCAATGGGCAAGGCATCAATGCCGTCGTATTCCAACAGAGATGAGTCCCGCTCATTCCACTTCTTATTGTCGACGTAGATGTCTGGAGGATTGGTGCCATCGAAGGCGGCAAGCAAAACACTTGCTCGGAACGAATCACCGCGCAAGATGTAGTTGCTCTCAGGGACAACCAATGGCATCAGGTTGGTAAACTTGTAGGACTTCGCATCAACCGACCCCAACAACCACGAGAGGATGTCCTCTTGGATGTCCTGAATGTCCAAGGTCATCTTGGTCATCAAAGGCATCACCGCTGCCAGTGGTACGTGATAGAAGTTGGCGTGTTCCCAGCTAACCTCCTCGTCTTCTTGGATTTCGGTAGGCAAGGCGAACGTCTCGTCGATCTGGTCCTTCAAGTACTGAGGAAGATCGCGGCGAGTGCCTTGGATGTCCACGACGCTCGTGCTCTTTAATTGATCGCGGAAAGCTTCAATTTTTTGGCGCAACTCACTAGCCGTCCAGGGACCTTCAGCGGGTTCCTTCGGTTCCGCCATGCCCACGAACGTGGTCAAGTTTTGGTACTCGTCCTTCACGGGAATCAAGGCCAAATTCAATACCGTGTCCATGCCGTTCTCGTCCTTCCCAAGGAAGTTGGACACGTTCAACTCGCCGGCATCATCGTAGTCACTTGAAGAGGCAGCCATGATGCGTGCCTTCATTTCTGTGATGTAGGAAATTAGCTGGTCAGAGGTGGCATTGATTTGCTGAGCCTTATCGTAGAAAGGCTTCACCTTCTCCTGATTCTGGAGGTATTTTGTTTCCAGTTCGGTGCTGGTTTCGTTCACTTTGGCGTTCAACGTACCCTGCGTAGTGCGCAGGCTGTTTTCCACCTTAACGAAACCATTGAGGACCTCTTTGGAAATGTTCAGTGCGAGAAGTGCAGTCAGGACGAGGTACATCATCCCGATCATCTTCTGCCTGGGTGTTTCTTTAGCTCCTGCCATGATTTATCGGTTTATTCAGATAAAACAGGCGGGCTTATTTGCCCATTGCATTCAGCATGTTGGCGTAAACTGTGTTCAATGAAGACAAGTTCTTGGCCAAATCAGCGATATTCTCCTTGTATGCCTTGGTGTCTTCTACGGAGTCACTCAGGTTCTGAACGAGCTCACCCATGCTGCTGTACAACTGGCTGTTAGTCTCCAATTGCTTCAGCTGTCCCGCGTACATTTCATTCAGTGAGCCGAGGTTGCTGCTCATTTGCTGCATGGCTGCTCCAACGGTTTCGCCCATCTCGCTCGCGTCCTTCAATCCGTTGAGGGACTCGCTCACCTGGGTGTATGTTCCCGACAATGATTTCACGTGGTTGGTAGCTTCCTCCAAAGAATCAGAGTAATTCTGCGCCGCAGCTCCTACGTCTGCTGCCTTGCCCATTTTCGAGGCCTGTTCTCCGAGGTGGCGCATGCCTTCACCCAAGTTGTTGATGAGTTCCTCGTCGATATTCGCTTTGGCCAACATGTCGTCAAGTTGACGAGTAGGGGGCTTAGGACCATCTGCGGGTGTAGCCAATTCAGGGTAAACCAAAGACCAGTCTGGATCCTCGTGTGGGGGTTCGAATGCTGAGAAGAAGAAGATGATTGCTTCAGTCGACAAACCGATCACCAACATCTCCGACGCACCGGGGTAGTGGTTGATCTTGAACATCGCCCCGACGATTACGACGGCTGCACCGATACCGTACATTTTTGCCATCAAGTTTTTCCAGCCTTTACTTCCTGGTTTCATTTTTTACTTGCTTTTGGTTTCAATTATTTATCTCGCATGTTCCGGCGCTGAGTCACCGGGGTTTCATTAATTCCACTCTTCAGGGTCGCCGCTCTTTCCTCGTCCCATGTAAGACATCACGCTTCGGAATCCGATGTACGCCTTGCTTGTGTCGCGGTATTCAAAAGAACGTGTGCCGGTCTGGCAGTAGTATCCAATGTCCTTCCAAGATCCACCGCGGAGGACCTTTCGGTGCAAAGCAGGCGGGTCCGTGACTTTGGCGTGGTAAGAGTACTCCGGGCTCAGTTCGTGAGAGAATTCGTAGACCGTTTCATCGTAAGCTGTGCTCGTCCACTCAGCCACGTTTCCGGCCATGTTGTACAAGCCATAGTCGTTTGGACTGTAGCTCGAGATATCGACGGTGTAAGCGCCGCCGTCCTCCACGTAATCGCCGCGCATTGGCTTGAAGTTGGCCAACGGACAGCCTTGTGCGTTCCGCATATAAGGTCCACCCCACGGGAACGGACTCAACTCGAGGCCACCGCGTGCTGCAAATTCCCATTCTGCCTCGGTGGGCAATCGGAAACGCTGAACGTCGCTTTGTCCATTGCTGTTGCGCCAGTTGTTCATCAACTGAGTTCTCCATGCATTGAAAGCTTTCGCTTGGCTCCAGGTCACGCCTACAACAGGGTAGTTATCGTATGCGGGGTGCCAGAAGTAGTCCGCGAGTGGTTCGTTGAAGCCATAGGTGAAGTCTCGCACCCACACCAAGGTGTCGGGGTAGATGTTGATGGTCTCTTCAACAACAAACTGCGAACGATCGCTGTGCCCTCGAATGGAGTGCAGTTGATTCAAGCTGTTGGTCTCACCAAATTCTGAATCTCGGCTGCCCTTGCTAGCTGCAGCGTCGAAGTTGAGCCACCAGTAGCGGTAATTCAATTTGCGTGTGTCATACTGACGTTGGTTGTAGTACTGATCTGAGCCTTGCAAGAAGTACTCATCGTACAACAGATCGAAGATGTCTTCATCCTCCCAGTTGATGGGAGTTTCCCAATTCAGCAAATACCCCTTATCGATGAATCGGTCCAATTCAATTCCGTCTTCGGTCTCAGCGAAGAAGTAATCTTCGTTATCGTCCTCAGCAAGTGTATTGCGGTAAAGGGAGTCTTTAACCCATTCACAGAACTGACGGTATTCGTTGTTCGAGATTTCGTGCACGTCGATGTAGAAGGACGGGATGGTCACCGTCTTTGAACGGGTGTTCATCGCGAAAGGCACATCTTGGTCACTTGGCCCCATGGTGTAGGAGCCGAGGTGGATGTAGTTCATGCCGTAAGGATTCACTTGAATCCATTGTTCACGGGGATAAACTCCCACCAATTCGCCTTGGGGACCGGCGGTGCAGCTGAACAAAGCAGCTGCCGTAATGAGGATGAGAAGGATATTTTTCATGTTGCTTGCAGGCTAATCCTAAAAAGGATGTACGAGTACTAACTCCAAATTGTTGCTGTTTCGTATCCCTTAGAGGAATCGAGGGTTGGCGTAACGGTTCGTCACCGGGATGGTTTCGAACTTGAAGCAGTAGCTCAAGAATACCTCATGAGAACCTGAGGAGTAGTTACTAAGTTCAGAAGTGGTCGCGTCGTAGCTGTATCCCAGACGGAAGATTTGTTGGGAGGTGCTGGTGCGGTCGCTGGATTCCGTAGCGTATTCGAAACCAACGGTGGGAGCCACTGCGTCACCTGGACGCCAGCTGACACCGCCCCAGACCATTTGGTTCCAGAGAACGTTTACGTTCACGTCTGCGATGGTCGCAGCCAGATCTGTTTTTGCCAAAACATTGGTACGGAGCAGCAGGTAGTCACCGTCCAATGGATGTGTGTAACCGCCCATGGCGTAGATGTGACGGCGTGGCTGAATACTCAAGTCAGTGAGCTCTTGCTCCAGCAAGTGTGTTGCAGAGATACCAGCGTAAAAAGAACCGGGCTTTCGAATGAAGACACCAAAGTCCAAATCGATGGTGCTCGAAGAGCTCGTGTTGTTTGGAATGGCTTGGTCCTGGGTGTAATCGTCAATTGCAATCCACTCGTTACCGAGCTTCTTTTGGAACATGGTCGCGGACAAACCAGCACTCACAATGGCGCCGTTGGACAAGGGCTCCAAATGGTAAGCGTATCCGAGGCGCGCCATCATATTCTCCTCTTGACCGAGCGCATCTTGATACACAGAGAGCAAAACGCCTCCTTTCAACGCGTCCACAAACGTGTGAGCCGTCAGCATTGAGGTGTTTGGATCTCGGTCCAATCCTTCCCATTGGTTGCGGTAGGTTCCGGAGACACAGGTCAACTCACTGTTGCCGGCCACCGCCGGGTTGAAAGAGGCAGGTTCCATGTACCACTGCGTGAACTGAGGATCTTGCTGGGCTGTCAGGGAGCCCAATGCCAAAGTACAAGCGCTCGCGAGGAGGAGAAATCGAGTCATGTTAACTAGTTGGTTTACAGCAGGTTTCTTCTCGAGGAAGATTCCCCAAGAACGCTAATATAGAGAAATTCTAAAACTTGTGAATTTCTCTGTGGAAAATGTGGGCTTGGGGCGTTGGAATCAGTTGAGCTTTTGGAGGGTTTTCCACCACCGTTCCGGCATTTTCCCAGCGCTTGCTTCGAGGTAATCGTCGTAAGAACACCCCACGATGTGGTGACCTGATTTTTGTCCGGGAAAAGGCACTTCCATCCACCAGCGATCGCTTTTGCCAGATTTGTAAAAAACGACGGCTTGTTCGACATCCGTGAGGTCCACTACATATTTCGCATACTCTTCGAGTGCGCACTTGGGGTAGTCAGACTTTTGGGCGAAAATGCCATCCAAGGCGTGCCAAGCAATTTGGCCGATGAGTTGGGCGCCAAGGTTGCGGTTGTCGAGGTCAGGATTGTGCTCAAAAATTCCAATGGCCTTGACCTGATCGCTCATTCCGGCATAGCGGGCCAATTGACACATCGTGCGGGCATCGATGCCATTGGGGCCTGCGTCGGCATGTGCCATGTGGTCGCATCCTCGGATGACAGAGGTGTCGATGGAAATCAAGTCCGCGTCGCGCAAAATGGGCTCCATCAAGGCGGGGTTATGATTCACCTCGCCCAGCCGAATGGATTCGAATTGCATTTTGTCCAATAATTCCAGGGTGTCTGGATCGGTTAGGTAGCCTTGATGCCCCAGGTTGGTGTAATTGAACAAGTAATTTGGCTCGTGCAGAATGATGTCGTTCATGAAGTTGCGCGAGGTGCCCTGGTCGGGATCAGCTCCGAAATCCAACCGTGCGTCGAGTGTAACGAGTTGGACTGGCTTGCCAAAAGGCTGAAGTGCTCGGTAAAGTGAGGAGGTCAAGTCTTGTCCTCCACCCAGTACGACAGGAATGATGCCCTGCTGGGTCAATTCGGCTACAACGGACTGAACTGCAGCAGCGGTGTCTTCTTCTGTGACCCCGGGCCGTAAATCCCCCAGATCAATGGTGGTCTGCCAATGCGCGTGAGGCGTGAGCCGGTAGAGCACCTCCCGAATGCGCTGGGGCCCTTCGCTGCACCCCTCATTGTCCCCGCTTTTTCGCCCGTCCATTACACCGAACAGCGCGACACGTGCACCTTCCAGTTCAGGTCGGTGATCGAATTGATGCACGTCAATGCGTTCTGCTATGCGTTGCGATCCCTCTGCATTGCTGTAATGCGGGGTCGTGACGGATTCAAACAGGTCGTAGATGCCATCCAACATGGAAGGCAATTTCGTTCCTTACCTCAGCCAGTTGAGTTGCCCCCTCGAAAGGTTGCTGACACTGCGCCGGTGATATTGTGCTTAGCTCTTGCGGCGACCGCGTTTTGGACGTTTGGCGGCCTCCTCAATCAATTCTTGTGCGCGCTCCCATGTGATGCCACTCGGGTCTTCCGTCTTCGGGATGGTGACGTTTTTCTTGCCCGCCTTGATGTAAGGGCCGTAACGTCCTTCAAGGATTCGGACAGTTTCGTCTTCGTCAAACACCTTGATCAATGCTTTCGCGTCGGCGGCTTTTTTGGCCATGATCAGTTCCACAGCGCGTTCCAGTGTGACCGTATATGGGTCATCACCGTCCGCAGCTTTCAGCGATACGAACGTGCCGTCGTACCGGACATACGGGCCGAAACGACCGATTGCAGCCGTAACTACCTTGCCATCGTGCTCTCCCAATCGCCGGGGCAGTTTGAACAGGTCCAGTGCTTCTTCGAGTGTGATGGTTTCGAGGCTCTGGGTTTTGAGAAGCGACGCAAATTCTTTCTTCTCGTCGTCGGGATCGCCGATTTGCGCCAATGGACCGTATCGTCCAATGCGAACCAAAATGGTTTTTCCGCTTTCGGGGTGTTGACCGAGAATGCGCTCTCCTGATGCGCGTTCCGCGTTTTCTTGGGTGTTGTCGACGTCTTTCTTGAAGCCTTGGTAGAAATCCTTCAGCATGGTGCGCCAGTCCATCTGGCCCTGGGCAATGACATCGAATTTTTCTTCAACCTCAGCGGTGAAGTTGAAATCCATGATGTTATCAAAGTGCTGAAGCAGGAAGTCGTTGACGACCATGCCGATGTCCGTCGGAAACAGCTTCGCACGTTCTACACCGGTATTCTCTGTTTCTGTTTTGGCCGAGACCGAGCTTCCTTCCAGGGTAAGCACTCGGAAATCTCTTGGGACACCGTCACGGTCCCCTTTCTCGACGTATCCGCGCTTTTGTACCGTAGAGATGGTTGGGGCATACGTGGAAGGACGGCCAATGCCGAGTTCTTCCAATCGCTTGACCAAGCTGGCCTCGGTGTAGCGCGGGGCATGCTTGGAAAAACGCTCGGTAGCGACAATGTTGGAGCAGGGAAGGGATTGCCCTTCCTTCATTGCAGGCAACCGACCTTCTTGCTCTTTTTCATCGCCTTCGTCGTCCTTGCCTTCGAGGTAAACTTTCAAGAACCCATCGAATGTGATGACCTGGCCTTTGGCTGCGAAACGCTCTTGGCGGGAGGATATGGCAATGGTCGCCGTGGTGTTCTCCAATTCGGCATCAGCCATTTGCGAAGCGACGGTACGCTTCCAAATCAAATCGTATAGGCGTTCTTGGTCGCGCTCTCCTGTCATGGACTTGCGTCCCAAATCAGACGGTCGGATGGCTTCGTGTGCTTCCTGTGCACCTTTAGCCTTCTTGCCTTTGAATTGTTTGGGGTTGGAGTAATTCGCGCCGTATTCATCGCTGATGACCGCAGTGGCTTGTTTGAGTGCATCGTCACTCAAATTCGTACTGTCGGTACGCATGTAGGTGATCAAACCGCTTTCGTACAGACCTTGAGCAACACGCATCGTCCGGGAGACGGAAAATCCGAGTTTCCGAGATGCTTCTTGTTGCAATGTCGATGTCGTAAACGGAGCGGCAGGCTTTCGCTTGGTAGGTTTTGTCACGAGCGACTCAACGGTGTACTCCGCGCCTACGCAGTCCTTCAAAAATCCTTCCGCATCTGCTTCAGATTGGAAACGCTCTTTCAACGGAGCCTTCACCACGATTCCGTCCGCACTGAATTCACCGACTACCCTGAAATCAGCCTTTGGATCGAAGGCAGCAATCTCTCGCTCTCGCTCAACGATGATGCGAACGGCAACGCTCTGCACACGCCCTGCACTCAAGCCTGGCTTCACCTTCTTCCAAAGAACGGGACTCAAGTCAAAACCCACCAATCGGTCGAGAATTCGGCGCGCTTGTTGGGCGTTTACCAGGTTCACGTCAACCGTTCGCGGGTTTTCAATCGACTTGAGGATGGCGTTTTTGGTAATCTCCGAAAACACAATGCGCTTGGTCGATTCGGGCTTGAGTTTGAGGGTCTCGTACAAGTGCCACGAAATGGCTTCTCCCTCTCGGTCCTCATCCGTCGCGAGCCACACCACTTCTGCTTTGGAGGCGGCTTGCTTGAGCTCTTTGACAAGTTGTTTTTTGTCGTCTGCCACGACGTATTTGGGTTCAAACCCTTTGTCAACATCGACGCTTTCACTCCCTTTGGGCAGATCGCGAATGTGGCCGTAGCTACTCTTCACGACGAAGTCTTTCCCCAGATAACCTTCAATGGTTTTTGCTTTTGCTGGGGACTCGACGATGACTAAGTTTTTCGACATGTGCTTGATTGAAATCGAACGCAAAGAAAGGGACGGATTTTCAATTCGAGCAAATTGCTTTCGCGTCGCAGCCTTTAATTTCACGCCCTGAAGATGAAAACAAACGCACAGAATTTCCAGCCACGCCGCGTAACACCTTCGGCTAAATTGCTGTTTTGGTGCGGGGTCATTTTACTGGTTTTTTTCGTGTATGATCTTCCCGGTGTTGCTTTCAAAGGCCCCTACGGCATGCACCAATGGCGCCAATGCGACGCCTATTCTATGACGCTTAATTATGCAGTAGAGTCGCCCGGGCTGATGCGTCCGCGCATGCATTTCCAACACGGCGTTGGCGGAGGAGAGGCAGCAGGGGAATTCCCGCTGACGTATTACTTGAATGCTCAGCTGTGGCGAGTGACTGGCGTGCAGCCTTGGACCTTGCGCTGGACGCATTTCGCGTTCCTGTTGTTCGGGTTTTGGTGCCTGTTTCGTTTGACGTCGCAATGGCTATCGGAGCGTGCGTCATTGGCTGTGGTTGCGCTTACGGCCTCGTCGGGCTTGATGGCATTCTATGGGCCGAACTACTTGGTCAATGCCGCCGGACTTGGATTGGTGTTTTCTGGATGGTGGTACTCCTACCAATGGTCAGCCAGCAACACGCAGAAGACCAGGAGTCTTTTGAACATGGTGCTCTCTTTTGCATTGGCCTTGTTATTCCGTCCAACGCTCATTCTTGGATTGATCCCATTGGGATGGGTGCTGTTGGCTTCGTCTGAATGGAAGCGTTGGCTCGCTGCATTGGCTGTCCCTGTGCTGATTGGACTCGGCTGGGTGGCGTGGGCCAAAGCCCTGAACGCCGCAAACGACAGCGTGTATTTCTTGACAACGATTCGGCCGTTTTGGGCGTCGCCCGCTCTGGGTGAGGTGTGGAGGGCATTCCGGGAGGATGTGCTTCCCCAGTGGTACCACCCGTATGTGATTGGCCTAGGTGGGCTCGTGGTGGTGGTCACGCTGTTCGCAACGCGCCGGATGAAGAATAGGTCGGATGCTTTGCTCGGTTGGAGTTTCACGGGATTGTTTTTGGCCACGCTTGTATACATCGCATTGTGGTTTGATAACCTCAACGTGCACGATTACTACCTCATCGAACTTCAGATTGTGGTGCCTGTGCTGGCGGTATGGTTGGGGCAACGATGGCGGCACGCACGGCAAACCCTCCCAGCAGCCGTTGCGGGAGGGGTAGTCTTGGTGCTGGTCTTTCAATGCATCGATGCCGGCTTGCGCACACGGATGAAGCATCGGCCCATTGGCGGGTGGTTGTATGAACAGGTTATCCCTTCCCGGGAACGGGACATTTGGGCTTGGTTTCATTGGGACCAGGAGCAGCGCTTTGGGAATGCACCAGCGTGGACGTCGGCCCTGAGGAATCTGGGCATAGCGCGAGACGACGTGGTTATATCCGTTCCGGATCCCAGTCCAAATATCTCGCTGAGCTTGATGGACCAAAAGGGGTTCACCGATTTGTACGATGATGCGTTTCAAGGCGACGATCGAATCGCATATTACGTGGGTCGTGGAGCGGCTTTTTTGGTTTGCAATGACCCGAAATGGTACGAAGCGCACAAAGGGAGCCTTTGGTTGACCAATCAAATGACACAACTCGGAAACTTCAGGGTGTTCGATTTGTTGAATTCTGGCGGACATTTGCCCTCGCAAAACGCGGACACTAAATAGCAGCGCCAAGCGTCAACCATGGGTTTGAAATCGATTTTTTCGAAAGAGAAGGGGAGGGAATACCGGGAGGTGTTCAAGCAGCACGGCTTCAAGGGGTTGGTCAAACGCTATGGATGGAAGTTGGTCGTTGCGGTTTTCATGTACTACCTGATCCGCGACTCCATCCTCTACATTTTGATTCCCTACTTGATTGCGAAGGGGCTCTTTAGCTCTTGAGGCGTATCCGTGTTAAGAACTGACAAACTGTCAGTTTTCTGCATGCATTCCGTACCTTTGCACTCAACCTTTTTGATTTCATGTCCAACGAAACATCGCTCCCACAAGACGCAGCCAAGGAGCTCTTGCACGAGAGTTTGCAAGGGTCGCCGACGGTGATTTCAAGCACGCCGTCCAACGGACGCAAGCTGTACCTCGAGAGTTACGGTTGCCAAATGAATTTCAGTGATTCGGAGATTGTCGCGAGCATTTTGAACGAGGCGGGCTTTTCAACTACCCGACAGGAGGAAGAGGCGGATTTAATCCTTTTGAATACGTGCGCGATTCGTGAAAATGCGGAACAACGTGTTCGGGCGCGATTGCGCCAATTCAAGAAGGCCAAGAAACACCGGCCGGAATTGGTCGTCGGTGTCCTCGGGTGCATGGCGGAACGCCTCAAAGAATCACTGCTCGAACAAGAAAAGCTGGTTGATCTGGTGGTGGGGCCGGACGCCTACCGCGACATCCCCAATTTGGTGGACCAAGTGCACGGAGGACAAAAAGCCGTCAATGTCTTGTTAAGTCGAGAGGAGACATATGCAGAGATTTCACCTGTGCGATTGGATTCGAATGGGGTGACGGCATTCATCAGCATCATGCGCGGTTGCGACAATATGTGCAGTTTCTGCGTCGTGCCATTTACCCGTGGTCGAGAACGCAGCCGCGATCCCGAAAGCATTGTTCAGGAAGCACGGGAATTGTTTGAGGCGGGCTACCGTGAAGTGACGTTGTTGGGCCAGAATGTAGATAGCTACAAATGGAACATCGACAACAAAGGAAACGTCAAGGACGAAACCCAGCCCGTGGTCCGATTCGCTGAATTGATGGAGCGGGTGGCGGCGGTTCATCCGGATTTGCGCATCCGTTTTTCAACCAGTCACCCCAAGGACATGACCGACGACGTGCTTCATGCGATGGCGCGCCACGAGAACATTTGCAAGTACATCCACCTTCCGGTACAGTCCGGAAACAGCGCAAACCTGAAGCGCATGAACCGGGGGTATACCCGCGAGTGGTATTTGGAGCGCATTGATGCGATCCGCCGCATCATGCCGGACTGCGCCATTTCAACGGACATCATCGCCGGTTTTTGCGGAGAGACGGAGGAGGAGCACGAGGAAACCCTGAGTTTGATGCGAAGTGTTCAATACGAAATGGCCTACATGTTCCAATACAGCGAGCGGCCGCGAACACTCGCTCAACGGAAATACGAAAACGACGTTCCCGACGAGGTGAAGAGCCGGCGGTTGCAGGAGATCATCGCCCTGCAAAAGGTGCACGGCGCAGAACGCACCAAGGCCCTGGTGGGACAGACGTACCGGGTACTCATTGAAGGCACCTCCAAAAAGAGCGATTCGGATTACTTCGGGCGCACGACGTACAACAGCGTGGTGGTATTCCCGAAGGGGAATGCACAACCGGGAACCTACGTAAACGTGCACGTGCACGACTGCACAGCGGTCACGCTTCTCGGTAATATCACGGACGAACCGGCGGTTGCCTGATTCAATGACCATGGATGCGCTTTCGATCAAACGACGCTTTGGAGTCATCGGTACGAGCCCGGCATTGGACCGCGCCGTCACGGTAGCATCCCAGGTCGCACCGACGGATTTGTCGGTCCTGGTGTTGGGTGAAAGTGGTGTGGGTAAAGAGGTGATGCCGCGCGTGGTGCACCATTTTTCCCGGCGCAAGCACGGCCCTTTCATCGCGGTCAACTGCGGAGCCATTCCCGAGGGGACCATCGACAGCGAGCTGTTCGGCCACGAGAAAGGTGCTTTTACAGGCGCGACGGAGTCGCGGAAGGGTTATTTCGAAGAAGCCAATGGCGGGACGATTTTCCTGGATGAGGTCGCAGAATTGCCCTTAACCACGCAAGTGCGATTGCTGCGTGTGCTCGAAACAGGTGAATTCATTCGCGTGGGGTCCTCCAAAGTTCAAAAGACCGATGTGCGTGTTGTGGCAGCGACCAATGTCGATTTTGCCGACGCCATCCAACGCGGTCAATTCCGAGAAGATCTGTACTACCGGTTGAGCCAAGTGCCCATTGATGTGCCGCCGTTGCGCGCTCGCTCAGGGGACATCCACCTGCTTTTCCGCAAGTTCACCACCGATTTTTCCGAGCAGTACCAAATGCCGCCGCTTTCGCTCACGGAAGACGCGGTTGAGGTGTTGGAGAACTACCCCTGGCCAGGAAATATCCGCCAATTGAAAAACACGACGGAGCAGATGTCCATCCTGGAAACAGAGCGAAGAATTGATGCAGATACCCTGCTGAGTTATTTGCCTGAATCCCACCGCAGCCGCCTGCCCATGCGAGGCGATCAGGATTCAGCGTCCCAAATGAACGAGCGTGAAATTCTGTACAAGGTCTTGTTTGACATGCGCCAGGAGATGCAGGATTTGAAAAAGCTGGTGTACGATTTGATGAAAGAGGGTGCAGGTCCGGTGAATGCTGAACTGGCCCAGCGGTTGTTCAATCAGCCCCCTCCATCGCTGAAGGGTTTGCCTGCCGGGCGCGGTGATGAAACACCGGCTGAATCCGACGATTTTGAAGCGGCTTGGTCTCCCGGCCAATGGCAAAGAACCGCTGCAGTGGAAGAACATGCCCCGCAGTTGGCACATGACGAAGTGGAGGAGGCGCTTGAGGTGGAGGAGGTCCTGTCGCTGCAAGACTCGGAAAAAGAACTGATCCGCCGTGCACTGGCCAAGCACCGCAATCGCCGCAAATACGCCGCATTGGAATTGGGGATTTCAGAGCGAACCCTGTACCGCAAAATCAAAGAATACGGATTGAAGTGAAGTATTCTCGAATTCTCTGCTCCCTGCCTGTCTTTGCTTTGATTCTGCTGCTTGCGGGTTGCGGAGTGTACTCCCCTTACGGAGCGCAAACTTCGGGGGCAAAAACCTACTCGGTCGATGCATTTGAAATGGTAACCCCGCTCGCATCTGCGGCCAGTTCGCTGGCATTGACGGAGGCACTTCGGGACCGCATCCAGCGGCAGTCGACGTTGCGGCTTGTGGACGTGGAGGGGGAGCTCCAATTCAGTGGCGAGATCGTTACCTGGGAGATCAGCCCAGTCAATGTGCAAGGGGATGAAACAGCGGCCTCGAATCGACTGACCATTGGCATCGCCATTCACTACACGAATTCAAAAGACGACGAGTTGAGTTTTGATCGAACGTTCACTCGCTTTGCAGATTACAGCAGCGAGTTTGATCTGTTGCAAGTGGAGGATGCGCTAGTCGAAGACATTGGCTCCCAACTTTCGCAAGATGTGTTCAATGCGTCTTTGGGAAATTGGTGATATTTGACCAACCCTCATCTCATGCACCTTCAACGTCTACAGGAACTCATTCAGCATCCGGAGCGCGTAACAGCGTCCGACCGGGACGGATTGAAGGCGTGGAGTGAAAAGTATCCTTACGCTGGGGCCATCTCCATGTTGCTAGCGCGGGCCAGTGCAGTGAGTGGGCACATGGAACAAGAGGTCGATTTGTTGAAGGCCGCAACCCACGGCACCTTCAGGCAACCGCTATACGATTTGTTGTTGATGGCGCAGTTGAAGGCTGAGGCTGCCGAAGTGGAAGAGTTGATTGAATCCCTGCCGGAAACGGTTGCGGAGGAGTACCTGGATGCGGACGATGACGCCACGCAGCCTCACCTGGATCCGGATGTGCCGCTGGAGCGGGATGCGCTCATCGAGGCCATCGGTCGAACCATTGAGCAGGAGGTGGCGCCGGATGTGCAAACTTCGAGTGGGGAGATCTTGGCGGATTTGAATGCAATCAAAGGAGCTGTTTCATCCCCGTTTGCAGCGTGGTTGACCGAACGCGCCATGACGGTTGGCTTCGGCGAGGCGGGCCAGCATGGGGCAGATCTCCGCCGTCAACCTGCGCCTGCTCCGGATGACGCCAGCGCATTGATTGATCGGTTTATCGAGCGTCAGCCGCGAATTGGAAAGTTGCGTGAAATCGATTCCTCTGTGGAAGATTGGGCCAAAGAGAGCATCATGGAGGACCCCACGCTCGTGACTGAAACCATGGCGCGGATTTATGCTAAACAGGGCCAAATCGGGAAGGCGCGGAAAGCTTATCGCCACTTGGCGTTGAAATTTCCAGCAAAAAGCACTTATTTTGCAGCCCAATTAAAAAAACTAGCTCAACAGCCGAAAGGTAAGTCCGGAGCAAACGAATAAACGGAACCCATGGGATACTTTTTGATGGTGGTAATTTTGATCGTCTGCGTGCTATTAGGCGCAGTTATTTTGGTTCAAAATCCCAAAGGAGGTGGCTTGGCAACAGGCTTCCAAGGCGCCGGCCAGATGGGTGGCGTACAGAAAACGACTGACTTCTTGGTGAAGGCCACGTGGTACTTGACCGGAGCCCTCTTCGTGTTGTGCATTGTGGCAGGTGTATTCTTCGGAAACGCCCAACAAGAGACAGGCATCGAAGGCCGCGGCATCGCACCCACAAATGCCGTTGAAACGCCAATCGCCGAATAAGCGAACGAGGTCCAGAACGATTTTAAACAGGCGTGTCACCTCTGCAAGGTGGCACGCTTTTTTTGTGCCAAAACCTGACATCTTTGCTTGCCCATGGTCCAAAGTCTGACGCGGTGTCAGGCCAATGCTTAAGCCGTGGGCTTGGCATGGAAATCGCAAGGACAGAGGCAAAACCAAATACCCAAAATAAAAGACACATGTCAGTAAACATTCAACCCCTCGCAGATCGGGTTCTCGTTGAGCCCGCAGCTGCAGAAGAAAAGACAGCCAGCGGAATCATCATTCCCGATACCGCTAAGGAGAAGCCACAGCGTGGAACCGTTGTGGCCGTAGGTCCTGGCAAGCCGGATGAGCCAACGACCGTGAAAGTGGGTGATGTCGTGTTGTACGGTAAGTACGCAGGCACTGAGCTCCAAGTCGAAGGTGTGGATTACATGATGATGCGTGAAAGCGATATCCTCGCAATTGTTTAACCAAAGAGAAACTTCTGAATTATGGCAAAAGAAATTCAATTCAACACGGATGCCCGTAACGGCCTGAAGGCAGGTGTGGACCAGCTGGCCAACGCGGTGAAAGTCACCCTCGGACCCAAAGGTCGAAACGTGGTCATCGAAAAGAAATTCGGTGCCCCATCGGTAACCAAAGACGGTGTCTCCGTGGCGCGGGAAGTCGAGCTCAAGGATTCGTTGGAAAACATGGGTGCGCAGATGGTCAAGGAAGTTGCTTCCAAGACTGCAGATGTGGCCGGCGACGGCACCACTACGGCTACCGTTCTCGCCCAAGCATTGATTGGGGAGGGTCTTCGCAACGTTGCTGCTGGAGCCAACCCCATGGATTTGAAGCGCGGCATGGACAAAGCTTCAAAGGCCATCATCGCAGAGCTGAAGAAACTCTCTCGTGAAGTTGGTGACGACAACTCGAAGATTGAACAGGTGGGCACCATTTCTGCGAACAACGACGAGACAGTCGGCACATTGATTGCTGAAGCGATGCGCGTTGTGGGCAACGAAGGTGTTATCACCGTCGAAGAAGCGAAAGGCACCGAAACAGAGGTGAAGACCGTGGAAGGCATGCAGTTCGATCGCGGCTACTTGTCTCCTTACTTCGTCACCAACAGCGAGAAGATGGAGGCAGAGCTCGAGAGCCCTTTCATTCTCATCTACGACAAGAAGATCTCTACCATGAAGGATTTGCTCCCAAGCTTGGAGCAAACCGCTCAAAGCGGACGTCCATTGTTGATCATCGCTGAAGACATCGACGGTGAGGCGTTGGCTACCTTGGTAGTAAACAAAATCCGCGGCTCGCTGAAAGTTGCAGCGGTGAAGGCGCCCGGTTTCGGTGACCGCCGCAAAGCCATGTTGCAAGACATCGCGATCCTCACGGGTGGGCAGGTAATCTCTGAAGAGACCGGCCTGAAACTCGAAAACGTCACGTTGGCCGACTTGGGAACCGCTGAGAAAGTGACCATTGACAAGGACAATACGACCATCGTCAATGGCAGCGGCGCCAAGGACCAAATCGAAGCGCGCATCGGGCAGATCAAAGCACAGATCGAAACCACCACTTCCGACTACGACAAGGAGAAGTTGCAGGAGCGCCTCGCAAAACTTGCAGGTGGTGTAGCCGTGCTTTACGTGGGTGCTGCCACTGAAGTGGAGATGAAGGAAAAGAAGGATCGCGTTGACGATGCTTTGCACGCCACCCGTGCTGCGGTGGAAGAGGGCATTGTTCCTGGCGGCGGTACGGCCTACATCCGTGCAGCGGCTTTGGTCAATGGACTTGAAGGTGTGAACCAAGACGAGACCACGGGAATCCAAATCGTCCTGCGCGCCGTCGAGGAGCCGCTTCGCCAAATCGTTGCCAATGCTGGCGGTGAAGGAGCGGTTGTTGCCAATGCCGTTCGCGAAGGCGAAGGCGACTTTGGTTACAACGCCCGAACGGAGGTCTTTGAAAACCTCTTTGAAGCCGGCGTCATCGATCCAACGAAAGTGACTCGCGTGGCACTCGAAAATGCCGTTTCCATTTCAGGAATGGTATTGACCACCGAGTGTGTCATTGCCGATGAGGAAGAGGAAGCGCCAGTGGCACCCCCAGCAGGCATGGGCGGTGGCATGGGCGGCATGATGTGATTGCTTACTATTCAAACAGAGAAAGCCACTCCTGCGGGGGTGGCTTTTTTGTATCCCGACCCCTGAATCATTGTAACTTCGTTGCGCATGTCAGTTTCCATCCAAAACGTCAAGCGGTTTTTCGGAGAGCAGGCCGCACTCGATGGTGTAAGCCTCGAAGTGCGCAGTCCCCAAGTGCTCGGGCTCCTGGGGCCGAATGGCGCCGGCAAGTCGACGTTGATGCGCTTGATAACGGGGTACTTGCCTCCAAGCGAGGGCAGCGTATCGGTATGCGGCACGGATGTGCAAATTCAGCCCTTGGAAATCAAGAAGCACATTGGGTATTTGCCCGAGCATAATCCCATTCACTTGGATATGTACGTGCGGGAGTACCTCGAGTACATCGCGCGGCTGTATCAATTGACGGAGCAAAAGGAGCAGGTGGAGCGGGTCATTGAACGCGTGGGGTTGACTCCTGAGGCGCACAAGCTCATTGGTCAACTTTCCAAGGGGTACCGGCAGCGCGTGGGATTGGCACAAGCGTTGATCCACGACCCAGAAGTGCTCATTTTGGATGAGCCAACCTCGGGGTTGGACCCCATTCAATTGGTGGACATCCGGAACCTGATCAAAGAGGTGGGGAAGACGCGAACGGTCATCTTGTCCACGCACATCATGCAAGAAGTGGAGGCCATGTGCGAACGGGTTGTTTTGATCCACAAAGGGCGTTTGGTGGCCGACGACACCGTCGCCAACCTTTCAGCAAAGCCTGGTGGGCTTGAAGCGGTATTTCAATCCTTGGGCGCCACCGCTTGATGGAGGAGCTGCAAGCGAACGGAATTGTCCTGCGTTCCACGGGGTCGTGGTACGAGGTGCGAACCGAGGATTCGGAAAAGGTATACGCTTGCCGCGCAGGTGGGCGCCTGCGGTTGAAAGGCGACCGTTCGACCAACCCTTTTGCAGTAGGTGACCAGGTTGTAATTGAATTCCACGGCGAAGAGGAACCGCCTCTGATCATCGAGCGGAAGAAACGGCACAACGCCATCATACGCCGATCCGTCAATCTCTCCAAGCATACCCACGTGGTGGCAGCGAACCTCGACCGGGCCTTCCTCGTTGTGACGGTCGCAGCCCCTGAAACGAGCACAGGATTCATCGATCGATTCTTGGTTACTGCTGAAGCGTACGGCGTGCCAACCACCCTGGTCTTCAATAAATGCGACCTGTGTTTGACCGATGATGCGGCATTCGACCGGCTGGAATACCTCACGGAGGTTTATGAGCAAGCAGGTTACGACTGCATAAGGACTTCTGCTGCCACAGGCGACGGAATGGATGCGCTGCAGACAGCACTGGCCAACGCCGGTGTGAACTTGCTTTCCGGACACAGTGGAGTGGGGAAAAGCACCCTCATCAACCGCCTGCTACCTGGATTGGAACTCAAAACTGGAGACGTTTCAGCTTCGCACCAAAAGGGCAAGCACACGACGACGTTTGCTGAGATGTTTCCCTTGCCAGAAGGGGGGTACTTGATCGATACCCCGGGCATCAAGGGGTTTGGCTTGGTCGAGCTGGAGCGGGACCAACTGCACCATTATTTTCCAGAGCTCTTTGCGCGTTTGCCGGAATGCAAGTTCCACAATTGTTTGCACCGGAGCGAGCCGCGTTGTGCAGTGCGAGCAGCAGTGGAGGAGGGTAGCATACCCGAGGAGCGGTATGTCAATTACCTCGATCTCTACGAAAATTTCGAAACCGACGAGACGTATCGGTGATCACAACCGGGAGGCGTACAAATTGCCTGCGCGCAGCCGCATTGTATTGTACTGCAATGGCTCGTTGGTTGTACGGTCCCGTACGATGATGCCCATGCTGCGCAAGATGCCATCCCCTGCAGCACAATCCCATTCCATGTATGAGGCACTGCGCGCGTGAACATCCGCTTCGCCAGTGGCCAGGAGGCAAAATTTCAATGCGCCGCTCACCGCCTCCATGCGGAACTCGCGTGGATTAAATCCTGCTGGTAGCAAGGCTTCCAGTTCCAGGGCTTCATTCCAGCTCGTCACCAAACGGTAGGGAGGTTGAGGAGGCTTCGAAACAATGGGGCTTCGTTGGTTCAGGTCGTTTAATGGAGCAACGAACGGAGGGGCTGAACTCGCGCCTGCATAAACTCGGTTGGCAAGCGGGTCGGCGACGACGCCGAGCAAAGGACCGGATGCATCGCACAGGGCGATGTTTACGGCAAACCCTTCTCGATTGTCGAGGTAGGATTGGGTCCCGTCGAGCGGGTCGACCAACCAAAACAAGGGCCAGCTTGCGCGTTCGGCAAAGGCCGGTAATTCGCCTTCTTCGCTGATGATGGGGATGCCGTATTCATCCAGCACTGCACGAATGGTGTGGTGGCTTTCGATGTCGACAGCAGAGACCAAACTTCCGTCGCGTTTGGCGCGAATGACCAAGCTTTCATTTTGGTCATTAAGATGATGAAGCAGCACTTCAGATGCCGCTGCCGCTGCCGCCAACGCGCCGTCCAACAACTCATTCAGTCTCTTGACGTCCATGCCAACAAGATACAGGTTTGTTGTACATTTGCTGAGTCGCAGGGGTGCCTCGTTTCGAGCGCTGAGATTATACCCTCACAACCTGACCGGGTAATCCCGGTAGGGGAGCGAACCACGGCTGAAATGGCCGGGTTTGGGGCTTGGCCCTCTTGCGTCGTATTACTGTAAAACACATGCTACGATGACAAGTCGATTCACAATCACCTTGCTTTCATTTTTCCTCGTCGCTTTGACGGGATTTGCCCAACCCAATGCTGGGTCCACAGCTAGCGAGGACTCGCTCATGCAGTCCGTCCAACTGCTACCAGCAACCGTTGCGGCGATCCAAGCACCTGAGCGGGCACCGTTTCCAACACAAACCGTTGAAGCCGTGGAATTGGCCAAAAGGGATGCGTCCATGGACATGCCTTTCTTGCTCCGTTTCACGCCCTCTCTTGTGGTGACTTCAGATGCGGGAGCGGGCATTGGCTATACCTCCATGCGCATTCGCGGTTCGGACCAAACCCACATTAACGTAACCATCAATGGGGTGGCTTTGAACGACGCCGAATCGCATCAGGTGTACTGGGTGGATTTGCCGGATTTGGCGAGCAGCGTCGACAACTTGACCATCCAACGCGGAGTGGGCAGTTCGTCCAATGGCGCAGGTGCCTTCGGTGCCACCGTGGCGGTACAGACCATGGAATTCAACGAGCAGCCGGGAGGACGCTTGGTGCTCTCTGGAGGTTCATTTGGCACGTTGCGCAGCATGGCCCAGTGGAGCACCGGTCGCATGGGCTCGGGCTTCTACATGGAAGGCCGTGCATCGCGCATTTTGTCGGATGGGTACATGGACCGTTCGGCCAGCGACCTGACCAGCATGCAGTTGGGCTTGGGGTACCGTTGGGACTCCGGTCAAATCGCTTACTCCGCGATGCTGGGGCATGAGCGCACCGAGCAGGCGTGGTATGGTGTTCCGCGCATTGGATTGGATGCGCCGGCGGATTCGATTTGGGCGTGGGCTGCCAATTCTTACGAGTACGGGTACGGTGCCGATTCAGCGCGCATCGAAGACTTGATCGCACGTGGCCGCCAGCACAACTACTACAACTACGAAGACCAAGTGGATGACTACCGCCAGGATCACCACCAAGTCCACGTGAGTCAGCAAGCCGGAGCATGGGACTTTGGGGCAACATTGCACTACACGGCAGGCGCTGGATACTATGAGCAGTACCGATCAGACGACGACATTGCGCTTTACGGCGGAACGCCCGTCATCACAGCGGGTGATACCATCACCACGGCAGACGTCATCCGACGTCGGTGGTTGGACAACGACTATTTCGGTGGCATCGTGCAAGGTGCACGCAGCTTTGACCGGGGCGGAGTTCAGTTCGGACTCGGGGCCTTTGATTATGAGGGAGCCCACTTTGGCAATCCCATTTGGATGGCAGCAGGAGGCGACGCACTCTCTCCACAGCACCGTTACTACGATAACACAGGTTCTAAAACCGATCGCTATGGATTTGTCAGTGGTGACCTGCAGTCCCAGGACGGGGCGATGAACCTGCGCGGTGAATTGCAGGTGCGGCAAGTAGGGTACCAAGTAGCGGGTACGGATAACGATTTGCGCACGCTCATGGTAGACACGGCGATGGCGTTTGTAAATCCCAAACTGGGCGTCGATTACTTGGTGAGCTCAAGCAGCCGGGTTTTCGCATCAATCGCGAAAGGGAGCCGCGAACCCGTGCGAAACGATTTCATCGATCGCCTCACGGACGCTTATCCAAAGGCCGAGCAGCTGTTGGATATCGAGCTCGGTTGGGAGATTTCAACGCCAGAGTGGAGCATGCAGGCAGTCGCCTACAACATGCAATACGAAAATCAATTGGTCCTCACCGGGGCACTCAATGACGTGGGATCGCCGGTTCGTCAAAACGTAGCGAGCAGTTTCCGCAGGGGGTTGGAATGGACCAATGTTTGGCGGCCATTTAACGGCTTCCAGTGGTACAGCACGGTCACGGCCTCCCAGAACCGCATCACGGACTTTGGCTTTGACTTGGGCATGGAGCCGGCAGACATCAGCTTCTCTCCCAACTTCACCGCATCCAGTGTGGTGACGTGGGAGGCGTTGAACCGATTGAATGAAGAAGGCATTGGCTCGACTTGTTTGGTGGAGTGGTCTGCTCGCCACGTGGGCAAGCAATACCTAGACAATACCTCCAGCGATGTGCGCTCCTTGGATGCATACAACGTACACGACGCTCGCGTGCGTTGGATGTGGAGCCGTCCGAATGGATCATACGTGGCGCTGACAGGCTACCTGCGCAACTTCCTGGACGCGCAATACAGCGCGAACGGATGGGCCTACTTTTATGAGTGGGGAGGCGAAGAGATTTCGGAAGTCTACGTATACCCGCAAGCTGGACGTCACGGATTGGTGGCACTGGAATTTTCCTTCTGAGGAGGCGTTCAGAGGGCTGCCTGTTTGAAGGATTCTGGTCGGGGCAGCCAATCCAATTGGAACGGACGGCTTTCGATGGCTTGTCCAATTACGACTACATCGGCCCCTGCGTGCCAAGCCGCTTCGATGCCTGCAGCATCGTTGATTCCGCCTCCGGCAATGATGGGGCAGCTGACGGCCTTGCGCACGGCGTGGATGGTGGATGGCGAAATGCTCTGATTTGCACCGCTTCCCGCATCAAGGAATATGGCCTGCAACCCAAGCATTTCCCCGGCTACGGCTGTGGCTACAGCGATATCAGGCTTGTTCGATGGGATGGGCAGGCAATGGCTCATGTAAGCAGCCGTGGTCAGCGGTCCATCTCCAATGAGCATGTAGCCGGTAGGTACGATGTCCATTCCCATGTTGCGAATGCGCATGCCGCTTTCGACGTGGCGTCCAATGAGCAAATCGGGATTGCGCCCGGAAATCAGGGAGAGAAAAAGAACGGCATCTGCTCCGGGGGCTACTTGTTCGGGGCTCCCCGGGAAAAGCGTGACCCGTCCCGTGTAATGCTTGCTGAGCGACTGCAAGACTTCTTTGACGTGCCGTGAGGTCAGCAAGCTTCCTCCGACGAATACATCCGTGACAGGCGACTGCTGCAAGCCATCGAGGAAACGGGTCCAGTCCCGTCCCGTGGGCAGGTCGTCCGGATCGAGCAAAGCAGCGAGGCGCTTTCGTCCACAGCGGCGGTCTTCCTCCAAGTCTGCAATCCAACTCATGAACCGAAGATACACCGAACCACGGTTTCCATGGTTTCCGTTTTTAGCATGTTGTGTCCGGAGCGAACCGTTTGGAAGGAGATATGAGGGGAACGCTGGGTCATGCGTCGGAGCCTGGAAGCATTCCGTGTAGGAATGATCTTATCATATTCTCCAAAGACAAATGAAGTCCGAGGAATGCGTTCCAAAGCGGCTGCGATAGCGCGGTGACTGGGCCAGCATCCTCGGTGCGTTCTCCAACCGCGCCAAACCATCATGCGCATGGCGTGGGAAGAAGAATGGAAGTAAACGAAGCCGTGCAGGTGCTTCGAAATCAATCCCCACTTGAGCAAGGCATCCGACCATTTCCAAACCCGCTTTTCGTTGCGGTCCATCCAAAACCAAGCCCATCGCCCCAGTTGCGTGTGCACGGTGATGGCATAAAATGGAGATTGTTTCAGCCCATCAGGCGCAAGAAAAACAGCGTGTTGCCAGCTTTTAGGTCGGTCCGCTGCCAATGCAAGTCCTATTCTGCCTCCGATGCTGTATCCCAGCAGCGTACGGTCTTTGGCATTCTGCACTTCGCGTCGGATGATGAGGTCCAAAATCCGGTTGAAAACACCGGGCTCAATGATGCGATCGTCTTCGCCACTCCCGGGAATTGGAGTGCTTCCTCCATGGTGCGGGAGATGAATGGAAACCATGACGTGGGGGAACGGCCATGCGAGATGAGCAGAATGCAAATCCTCCAACGGCCTGGCAAAACCATGAAAAGCCACAACGACCGGCACATCCTTTTTGGGTAGGTTTTCAGACGTCCACACGGCGTATTCAATCCGCCAACCTTCGGATTCAATTATGCTGCGTTTCCCTTGCTCTTCTGGTGTTGCAAACTCCATGGACCAAAGGTCGGTTGCAATGTGGATAGCCCGTTGAAATTGTGAATGACTTTTTTGCTGAAGGAAGAAAGGTGCGTGTAATTTTGTCCCCGGAAATTACCCGCTAGGTCTTTAAAGTTTACCACCCGTTCACCAAGTGAGAGCGGGGTAAAAAAAAAATGCCCAAAGACAAAAGTATCAAGTCGGTCCTCCTCATTGGCAGCGGACCGATCGTCATTGGACAAGCTTGCGAATTCGATTACTCAGGATCCCAAGCGCTCCGTTCTCTTCGAGAAGAAGGAATCGAAACCACCCTCATCAACTCCAATCCCGCTACCATCATGACCGACCCGGTGATGGCGGATCATATTTACTTGGAGCCACTTGAGCCCGCTTCCATCGAGAAGATCCTTGAAAAGCACCCCAACATCGACTCGGTGTTGCCGACCATGGGCGGTCAGACCGCCTTGAACTTGTGCATTCAATGCGATGAAATGGGCATTTGGAAAGAGCACAATGTGCGCATGATCGGGGTGGACATTGATGCCATTGAGATCACCGAAAACCGCGAACGCTTTCGCGACTTGATGGAATCCATGGGCATTCCCATGGCGCCGCAAGCGACGGCCAAAAGTTTCCTCGAAGGCAAGGAGGCTGCTCAGCAATTCGGCTTCCCGTTGTGCATTCGCGCGAGTTACACTTTGGGAGGAGCCGGTGCGAGTATCATTTACGACCCCGCTGATTTCGACGAGGCATTGACCCGCGGGTTGCACTTGAGTCCCATCCACGAAGTCATGATCGACAAGGCGGTCATGGGCTGGAAGGAATACGAATTGGAGTTGTTGCGTGATAGCAACGACAACGTGACCATCATCTGTTCGATCGAGAATTTTGACCCGATGGGCATCCACACGGGGGACAGCATTACGGTCGCTCCTGCCATGACCCTTAGTGACACCACGTTCCAGCGCATGCGGGACATGGCAATTCGCATGATGCGCGAAATCGGGGATTTTGCAGGCGGTTGCAACGTACAGTTCGCCGTGTCGAATGATGAGAAGGAAGACATCATCGCCATTGAGATCAATCCGCGTGTGAGCCGTTCTTCGGCGTTGGCATCCAAGGCCACCGGTTACCCGATTGCCAAAATCGCTGCGAAGCTCGCCATCGGTTACCACCTTGATGAATTGCCCAACCCGATCACAGGCACCACAAGTGCCATGTTCGAGCCAACACTCGATTATGTGGTGGTGAAGGTTCCGCGTTGGAACTTCGATAAATTCAAGGGGGCCAACCGCGAGTTGGGTCTGCAGATGAAAGCAGTGGGTGAGGTCATGGCCATCGGCCGCTCCTTCCAAGAAGCCCTGCAAAAGGCTGCTCAGTCGCTCGAAGTGGGCCGAAACGGCTTGGGATGCGACGGCCGCGAACTCCGCGACCAAGACGCCATATTCCACAGCCTCCGCCATGCAAGCTGGAACCGATTGTTCCACTTGTATGATGCCATGAAGTTGGGCATCCCAATTCGGAAGATCCACGACATCACCAAAATCGATCCGTGGTTCTTGCGCCAAATTGAGGAGTTGGTTCACCTCGAGGAAGAGATTGGCAAGTACACCTTGGACACCATTCCTGAGGTTGTCTTGCGGGAGGCAAAACAAAAAGGCTACGCCGATCGCCAAATCGCTCACATGCTCGATTGCCTCGAATCGGAAGTACATGCTCACCGGGTAGGTTTGGGCATCATCCGCACCTATAAGTTGGTTGACACGTGTGCTGCAGAGTTCCCCGCGAAAACCCCGTATTACTACTCGACTTTCGAAGTTGAGAACGAGAGCATCGTCACGGACAAGAAGAAAATCGTCGTGCTCGGGAGCGGTCCAAACCGCATCGGGCAAGGGATTGAGTTTGATTACTGCTGTGTGCATGGCGTCATGGCTGCGAAGGAATGCGGCTATGAGACGATCATGATCAACTGCAACCCCGAAACGGTTTCCACCGATTCCGATACGGCAGACAAGCTCTACTTCGAGCCGGTGTTCTGGGAGCACATTTACGACATCATCCTGCATGAGAAGCCGGAAGGGGTCATCGTTCAGCTCGGGGGTCAAACGGCGCTGAAGTTGGCAGAAAAGCTCGAACGCTACGGCATCAAAATCATCGGTACAAGCTACCGCGCATTGGATTTGGCAGAGGACCGCGGTTCATTTTCATCGCTTCTGCGCGACGAGGGCGTACCGTACCCGGATTTCGGTGTGGTCGAAACAGCGGACGAGGCCAACGAGCTCAGCAAGAAATTGGGCTTCCCGTTGCTCGTCCGGCCAAGCTATGTATTGGGTGGTCAGCGCATGAAAATCGTCATCAACGAAGACGAACTCGAGCGGCACGTCATCGACATTTTCCGGGACATGCCGGAAAACAAGGTCCTCTTGGATCACTACTTGGACGGCGCCATCGAGTGCGAGGCGGATGCCATTTGCGACGGGGACGAGGTGCGCATCATCGGCATCATGCAGCACATTGAACCGGCGGGCATTCACAGTGGCGACAGTTACGCAGTACTGCCTCCTTACAACCTGGGTGACTTGATCATCAGTCAAATCGAGGAATACACCAAGCGCATTGCGTTGGCCCTTGAGACGGTGGGCTTGATCAACATCCAATTTGCCGTCAAGGACGATCGGGTCTACATCATCGAGGCGAATCCACGTGCCTCCCGTACTGTGCCGTTCATTGCGAAGGCATACGGTGAGCCTTACGTGAACCACGCGACCAAGGTGATGATGGGCGAGGCCAAATTGAAGGACCTCCCGCACAACCCCAAGCTGGATGGTTATGCTGTGAAGATTCCCGTGTTCTCGTACGAGAAATTCCCAGAGGTCAACAAGGAGCTTGGGCCAGAGATGAAATCAACCGGGGAAGGCATTCGGTTCATTCCGAATCTGCGCGACCCCTTCTTCCGCAAGGTCTACAGCGAACGCAACTTGTACTTGAGCAAGTAACGTGGGACTCCTTCGCCTCATCGCCACGGCCGCGTTGGTCTGGTTTGTGTTTCGGTGGTTGGACCGCATGTTCGGCGCCAGTGCTCACCGCCGCAGACGACCACAGGATCGCCGTGGGCGCTCAAGAACGACCTCTGCAGGGCGTTCCGGCAAGGGGACGACGCCCAAGGATGACGGCTTAGGAGACTACGTAGATTTCGAGGAAATAGACGACAAATAAGGCGTCGACCTGTCCACAAAGCCGTGGGTAAGGTTGGTGCATCGGCGTGAGGAGCATTGCCGGTCCCCGCGTAACTTGGAGGCAAATCTGATCTGCGCATGGAACAATTGAAATCCCACTTCCAACGGCACGCAATGCACTACATCGCGGTCGTCGTGTTCTACGCTTTGGCGGCGATTCTGCTCTCGAAATCCTTCGATGGATATGTCGTGCGGCAAGGGGACATTCAAAACTGGTTGGGCATGAGCAAGGAAGTTCAGGATGCGACGGTTTTGTTTGATGAGAAGCCCGCGTGGACCAATTCCATGTTCGGTGGAATGCCAGCGACCCACATCAAGGAGCAACACCCGGTGTTCGATGTGGCGGGGCATGTGAAACGTGCTTTCAACGCCTTGACCGGGTACAGTGGAATTACGGTATTCGTTTTGGCCATGCTGGGAGGGTACATCCTCGCATTGGCGTTGGGCGCTTCCCCGTGGGTAGCGCTTTTGTGCGGTGTGGGAATGGGACTCAGCACATTTGAAGTGCTCTATTATTCCGCGGGCCACAATTCCAAGGTCAACGCGGTAGCTTACATGCCATTCATTGTAGCCGGAGTAGTATGGGCCTACAGAGGCCGGCTGTTTTTGGGCAGTGCACTTGCGGCTTTAGCCACTGCCTTGCACGTGAGCTCGGGTCACCCCCAGATGACCTACTACCTCTTGTTTTTGTTGGTGGCAATTGGCTTGGCAGAAACCTGGCGCATGGGCATCTCTGAGAAGAATTGGTCCAAGGCTTTGCGGGTCAATGGACTGATACTAGCGGCGGGTATTTTGGGTGTGCTTCCGCGGTATGCGCATTTGGCGGAAACCCAGGAATACGCCGAGTACACCATCCGCGGGGAACGGTTGTTGACCGACGGAGCTGAATCGGCCGAGGCCGGTCTCGACCGGGAATACATCTTGGAATACAGCATGGCTGCCGGTGAATGGTGGTCCATCATGTGCCCGGACATCAAAGGAGGCAACAACCCCTTGTACTGGGGTGAGCAAAAGTTTTCAGGCGGCGCCTTTTATTTCGGTGCCATCTTGGTGGCGCTGTTCTTCATGTTTTTGGTGGCCGGACGCGACAGGATGCGTTGGCCGTTGTTAGCGGTCACTGCTTTGGCCATTTTGCTGAGTCGGCGCGAAGTGGGCGGATTGATGGATTTTTTCCTGGAACACGTTCCTGCCTTCAACAAATTTCGCGATACCAAAATGATGCTGGTCCTGGTTTTGTTGACGGTATCCATGGGGGCAGCCCTGGGACTCAAGGAATTGATCGCATCGTCAACTGCACCGGACAATAAGCGACGCTGGTGGTGGATGGGAAGCGCCCTGGGTTTGGTGGCACTTTTTACAGGTTTCTACACCCTGCCTGAGGTCTTTTTCGATTTCCAATCCAACATCCGACAGGATGTGGCGGTCGAGCAATTGGGCTATGCGGAGGCGCTCAGTCGACGCTTGGAGGTCTTCCGGGCGGACGTGGTGCGCACGTTGGGTTTGCTCGTGGTGTTGGCAGGTGTGGTGGGCGCGTTGCTCTGGGGGAAACTCAAGCCTGTTCCCGCGCTCGCAGTGCTCCTCGTGGTGACGACCTTTGATTTGTGGAACGTTGACCAGCGGTACTTCAACCAAGAAAAGGTCAACGGGGTCTACCGGAACTGGGTGAAAAAAGTGGATCACGCTTTTCCATTCACGCCCGAGCCTCAGATGATGAAGTTGTTGGCGCAAGACTTTCCAGCCTCGCCTGAAAATGTGGAACGGGCGGAAAAACTGTATGCTTCTTACCTCGACCGGTTTGAGGACATCCGCTTGACCCGTGCGGAGAAGGAACGCTTGCAGGCGGTGAGCCAATTTGGTGCCATGCGTTTTGCCTCTCCGTATCGAATTCTGCGGTGGGAAAATCCGTTCAACGATTCATCGGCTTCGTACTTCTTCCAAAGCATTGGAGGTTATCACGCTGCGAAACTTCGTCGGTACCAGGACTTCATGGACCGGGTCCTTTTCCCGGAGCGTCAAAAGCTCATCGCAGGCCTACAATCGGGTGCTACCCAAGCAGCATTTGACGGCTTGGTGGGGCACAAAATGCTGAACACTCGGTACATCCTTTTTGGACAGATGGCCGATCCCGTGGCCGTTCCGGGAGTTCCGGGCTATGCTTGGGTGGCCGACAGCTGGAATTGGGCAGAATCCGCTGATGACGAAATGGCGCAGACCGCTGCTTTGACGGCTCCGACGCAGGCGGTGGTTCACACAGAATTCAAAGGCCAATTGGACGGTGCTTCACCGGCGGCCTCAGGCTCCATTGAACTGGTCAATTACAGCCCAGGTTACCTGGAATACCAGGCCAATCTCGATGAAGCGGGTTTGGGCATCTTCTCGGAAATCTGGTACCCGGAAGGATGGATTGCTTACATCGATGGCGAACGCGTGGAAACTTTTAGAGCGAATTACGTGTTGAGGGCGATGAAGGTCCCTGCTGGAACGCATACGATTACGTGGGAGTTCATTCATGAACGATCCTCGGTGCTGGATGTGTTGTTCAATGTGTTGCTGCTGCTGTTTGTGGTTGGAACTGGCTGGTGGGGATTCAGAAAATCAGAAGCAGTTGAAACAACCTAAACCGTCCGGACATCAGGTCACCGCATTATCCGATGGTGTTGATGCGCATTGGAGTTGGGGTGAGCCTGCAATCGAATCGATTGATTGGGATGCGTGGGACGCTTTGCTACACAGCTCAGGATCGGCTTCGGTGTTTCTCGAGAGCCGCATGGTTCAGGCGCTGCTTGCCGCGCCCGATCGGTATATCGCCGCTCTGCAATGGTTTGAAGCAGACAGGCTGGTGGGGTTGGCTTGCGTAGAGGATACGTGCGCGGAGAGCATCAACCTCGACGGCCATTTGCAGTCTGAGCGTCCATGGTTTGGCTGGGTCAGCCGCCGGCTTCATGGCAAGGATGGCCGATTTCAATTCGGCGTACGGGTCGTAGGCACGGTTTTGGGAAGTGGCGAACACGGGCAATGTTGGTCGAAGGAGATTGCCGAGACGCGGGCGCATGCGCTGCTTTCGCAAGCCGTATTTCAGCCACTTAAGGTTAACGGTCAACAGGTGCCCCGTGTGGTCATGGTAAAAGACCACCCGCTTCTGGACCAAGCGCCACGGAGGGTCCTTCATCCCGGATGGATTCCCCTTGAATTTGACCCAGAAATGATCTTTCACGTAAATCCAGATTGGAAGGATTTCGATGACTACATGGCGGATTTGAAGACCAAGTCCCGCACAAAGATCAAGCGAATCCTGACGTTGTCAGAAGGTTTTGTGTTGAGGGAGTGGACCTTGGATGATTTGCAGGAACGTGCGGAAGAGTTGATTGCGTTGTATCGCCGCGTGTATGAGCGCTCGGGATTCCGTCTGGGCTCGCTTCACGCTGCTGAATTGGTGACTTCCAAGGAGCGCTGGGGAGAAGATTTTGTCGTGACCGGTTATGAATTGGACGGGGAACTTCGCGGATTTCAGTGCGCTTATGTCGGTCGGGAGGAAACTGAAGCATTCTTTGTGGGTTTCGACCCCGAATTGCTCAAATCCCACGCCATCTACCAGCGCATGCTCGTGGAATTCATTTGCCTAGGGGTTAGACGCAAGAGCACACGGGTCAACATGGGGCGCACCGCGTTGGAGATCAAGTCCTCAGTTGGGGCATTGCCGCGGCGATTACAATGTGAAGTGCGCTTCAGGAATCCCTTGTTCCACGCGGTGGTCAGCAGGTATGCACGCGGTTATACCCCCGTTGCTGCCAAGTTGCGACAGCCCTGGAAGGCCGATGCAAAAGCGTTGTCAGCCCACTCAGAAGTCCATTCCTTCTGAACCTCCGCCTTCGTAGCGGTCGCGTCCGTCTCCTGAGCGGCGGCGTTCTTCCAACTTACCGATTTTCCATGTAGCCGTCAGGTAGAGGTTGCGCGACTCTCGCTTGAACCGGTTTTCCTGGTACAAATTGGCAAAGTCTGAGAGGTAGGACCACTCGCGTGTGTCGAATACGTCGCTCAAACGCAAGGCCAATGTGAGGTTTCCGTCGAGCAAGGTGTGCTGGATGTTCGCATCCATGAAGGCATAGCCGTTGAACCGTCCTTGTGGTGTTACAGCCGGTCCACGGTACATGCCGTTGACTTGCCATTTCCATTGGCGGTCTGCCCCCCAAGATTGGTTGGCAAAGAAGTTGAGGTTGTAGGACCAACCTGTGGCGTCGTTTGCAAATTCAACGTCTCCGACGTCGTTTTGGAGGTGGTACACCGATGCGGTTAGTCTGGCTTGTCCACGGCTCGGAAGCGGAGCCATTACGATGACCTCTAACCCTTCGTTTTGGCGTTGGCCTTGATTGATCCAACTGGAGGTTCGAATACCTGTGGCGTCGATGCTCGAGTACCGTTGGATGATGTCATTCGTGATTTTCCAGAACAGGGAGGTGGTCAATGAAGCCCGCCCGCGCGACCATTGGTGACCGATCTCCATGCTGTTCGTGTATTCTGGTCGAAGTTCTGGATTTCCCGTTCGGATGTTCCGGCTGTCGCTGTCGTCCACAAAAGGAGAAACTGAGCGACCACGGGGCCGATTGACCCTGCGGCTGTAACTCGCAATCCAACTCACTTCGTCGTTCCGTTGCTTGGAGAAATTGAAAGACGGATAAAGGGAGAAGTAGTCGTTTGTGAAGCGCTGATCTCCTTCCCAATTGGCTTCTGTAAAGACTTGCTCCGCCCGCAATCCCGCCTGTACACCGTAGACGCCAAACTTGCGTCCAAGGGTGGAATAAACCGCATGCACGTCTTCTCGGTAATTGAAGTCGAAGGATGCAGCGACCAGATTGACGGGGACCAGGACCCCCGCCGTCCAGACGGCCGTGTCGGACGTGAGGAATTCGAATTGGTCCTCCTTTTGGGAGAGGTTGGACTTCCATCCCCATTCCCATTTGCCGTCGTTGGCCAAGGGCATTTCAAAATCGAGTTGAGCGACTGTCCGTGTGTTATTGTTCACCTGGATGTTGGTGTCCAAGGCGAACGCATCCGTGTTCAAGCTGCGGTCTTCAATGAACTCATCCGAGCGGGAGGATGAATTGGAATGGCGGATTTGGGCGAACAGGAAGTGCCGCGGGTTTGAGTTGAACTCCTTGCGGTAACTCCCGTCCAAATCCCAGCCTTGCCCCCCAGAGGTCTCCTCAGACATGCGGTCGGTGAGGTACGTTGTTCCCGTGGACCACGCCTCGTTGTTGCCGAGCAGGGTGAAGTTATCCCGTACGTTCTGGTTGACGTTGACATTCCAAGCGAATACCTCCGATTTCGAGGGGTACCATTCCATGCCGATGCGGCCGTTGAGGCTCGAACGCAGTTGGCTTCCGTCCCGAACTTGATCGGTGACGGAAGAACTGTCCGCTCCTGTGAGCTCCCGGTGGGTTTCACCGAGCCGGAACAAGTCTCGCTGGTTCCAGCTCGCGCTGCTGAAGACAGAGAATTTCTCGTTTTTGTAGTTCAGGGAAATCGAAGCGTTGTGGTTGCCTCCAGTTCCCGGGGTCGCTTGGGCTTGTCCGTGAAAGCCTTGCAGCTTGTTCTTTTTGAGCACGATGTTCAGGATGCCCGCCATGCCATCGGGATCGTATTTGGCAGAGGGGTTGGTAATGACTTCCACGCGGTCAATGGAACTCGCCGGAATTTGTTCGAGGAAGGCATTTTGCGCCGCGCCGGTCAGTCCGGAGGGCCGGCCATCGATTAAAATTTGAACTTGCGAAGACCCTCGGAGGCTCACGTTTCCATCGATGTCCACGGCTACAGAGGGCACGTTCACAAGCAGTTCACTCGCCGTACCGCCTGCAGCTGACAGGTCGTTGCCCACCTTGAACACCCTTCGGTCGATCAACATTTCAAGTGAGCTCGCTTCCTCAACCACCACGGCCTCCTCTAATTCGTTGATGCGGATTTGCAGGGCGATGGTGCCAGCATCGTAAGCCGTTGTGGTACGCGGCGAAAGGGCAATGGGGTCTGAATTGTACGAAGCGTAGCCCATGAAATTGACTTGCAAGATGTAGCGTCCAAAAGGCAACTCACTGAGGCTGAACGCACCTGATTCATCGGCCAGTTGACCGGCGACTATTGAGCTGTCTCGCACGCTTATTAGGGCGACGGAGGCGAAAGAAATTCCATCCGTCGTTTCGCTGTCCACTACGCGACCTGTCACGCTGCAGATGGCCGGTCGTTCTCCACCAGGACCACCAGGACCGCCGGGTCGCTGGGCGAAGACCTCGGGCCCAATGAATGAAAAGCTGAGCAACAAACACGCGATGCTCAATGAGCGCAGGAGGGTAGAGGATAGCTGCATACGTTGGTATAAGACGTCCGACAGGGGCATTTGTTTAATGCGCACCGATGGACGGCAAATATCCGTGAATTCAGACCTCCGGCCAATGGTTCTTTACCACCACCCCTCGGTTGATCTCTTTGTATGTACCGCCCTCATTTTCGACTTGCACCACCATCCAAGCATTGGACTTTCGTTTGCCTTGCGGTAACAATGGGTTCGAGTGGAGTGGATGTACATCTGTTGGATCGTGGCGAACGCGGAGCCAGTGCGCTGGATCCAATAGGACCCACTGGCCCGCTGATGACCAAATTTGTTCCCAATCGCCTTCGTGGCACCACCAGCCTACATGGCAGTTGGGAGAGGCGTTTTTGGGCAAAACAGGCCGGGCAATGCGGCTGTAATGCTCGAAGAACCAGCCTTTCATCCAGGCGCGGCGCTCGGTGATGTGCAAGCCTTGCTCCTCGAATATTTGCGCCACCGCCGCATCTTCGGAGAGGCGAAGTTGTTGTTGGAATTTAGCCAGTTTCAAATCAAGCCGGTCCACAGGGTCGATTCCTCGCCACGTTTCCCATTGGCTTGAACCGGCCGAACTGAGGTAGAATTTGACCGCAAGCTCCAGGTGCACGCATGCCACCTCGTTGCGGATGATCAAATCGATTTCTCCCGCCGTTCGCTTGCCCAATTGGATGACATGGTTGGCAGCGAGAACGGTCCAATCGGAATGGAAGGCGAGCCATGCCTGAATGTTTCGTTCGAACCGATGGCCGAGCCGGAGCGAGGCGGTATCCACGCGCTCACCTGCCATGTCGAAGCCCGTGCGGTCGGCGGTCTCCAGCCAGGTAGTGAACTCCATGCGCGCGGATTCGTCTTCCCTTTGTCCCCAATGGTCAGGCAGGTCGGCCATAAGCGAGGGGCTTCCTACGCACCAAGCGATTTCTTGCCAATACCTCCCTGGACAAGCGTTTAAAAGGTCTTCAAGATGCGGAGGCCATTGGCTCAGTTTTCCCATGGTTGAAGGACTATCTTCGCGGTCAAGTTAATCGAATTCCATGCGAACCCTTGCACACGTGCCGCACCCGCTGATGCGAATCACTATCAATCATTGGAACGATAAGTACCAACTGCGGTATGAACTCGATCGGTACGAGCAGGCCTTCAAGTTTGAATCCGACACGTTTACTCTAGAGGCCGTACAGGCCATTGCCCAACGCATCTCGGACGACGTGCTCAAAGGTTTTGTGACCATGCGCTCGCTAGTGCAAGCGGAACTCAACGAAAACCCTCCACAATGAATAAGCAGTTGATTTTGATTTTGATGGCTTGCCTGACCCTCTGGTTGGCAGCATTGACGTACATCCAATTTGGAAACACCGGGCCATCAGTCTCTCCGGCCCTTCAGTCCGGACAATCGGCCACCGTTGCCTACGTGCACGGCGACTCTATCCAGACGGGGTACGAGTTCATCGCAGCGCGGGAACGCGCTTTGTTTGCGGCGGTTCAACAAGCGCAGATGGCAGTCGAACGTTTGGCCACACCGTTGCAAGAAGAAGCGCAAGAGCTCATTGCTTATGCGAACGGCGCCGGGGTGACCGAAGACGAGGTCCAAATCGCCCAGTCACGTTTGTATGAAATCGAGGCACAGCTCGCGCAGATCCAAAACGAGTCGCAGAATCGGTTGGTCCAACTCGAGAATCAGCTGCAAGCCGAAGTGGCGCAACAGCTTAGTTCGGAAGTGGCCGAGTTTGCCGCAGAAAATGGATTGGAAGTGGTGCTCAATTGGGGGCTGTCAGGAGAAGGTGTTTTGTATGGTGCTCCGGCGTTTGACGTAACCGAGGCGCTGTTGGCCTTTATGAATGATCGCTACGAGGAGCCGGCACCAGAAACGGAAGGGACCACGGAAGAATGAGCACGGCGTCGACCAAGAAAATCGAACACATTGTCGAGTATGTGCTTTACGTGTGGCAGATGGAGGATTTGGTCCGTGCGGCCCAATTTTCTGAGGAAGCCATAGACAGCTTGTTCCAAGGACAGGGAGGAGAGGATTGCGAGTGGCTGCTGGCTTTGAGCAAGCAAATGAAACGAGAAAACCTGGAGGAGAAAGGGCACATTTCGGACGTCATCGAGGTGCAGACCGAACTGGCTTTGTTGCACGATCTATTGACCGGGCCCATGGAGGACGAGATTTACATCAGCTCGTTCCAAACAGCCGAGCCCATTCTTCGCGAACTCGAGCAGAACAAAATGGGAGAGGGGCTGCGTCACCCCACAGAAACCATGTTAACCGCGCTGTACGGTTGGTTGGTATTGAAAATGCGGAAAGAGGAAGTGTCCTTAGAAACCCAATCTGCATTGCAGCCCATCCGTGAGATGGCCAATGCGTTGGCAAGGGGCCACGTGAAAGTGTACCAAGGAAAATAAGTTCAACGGTTCTGGAGTCGGCGCACGTGGCGCATCCGGCTGATTGAGATGCGCAGTACATGGGACTCATTTCGCAACCGGTCAATGATCGCGGTTGAGAGTTCGTGCTGAGGCAGTGCGATGGAGCCTTCTGGCCACCCGTTCAGGTCGCCTCCTACGATCATGCACTTGAAGAAGTCGTGCACGTTGGATGCCTCTTTGGCAAGTGCTTGAACGCCGGCATTGGATTGCATCTCTTCGTCGACGATGAGCCAAGCAGATTGGTGCTTGCCGTTTTCGTGCAAAAATTCGGACACGTTCAATTCAGTCGGGGAGAGCACACGGGCCTCGGCAAAATCACGGATGCGTGCTGCAAAGCTTTCGCTTTCGGCTCCATTGGAGAAGGCAATCCAGATGATGGGGGTTGAGTTAAACGGTGTCATGTAGGCGCTTTTCGCGTTGAGACTGCATTTACGGGCTCCTTGCTGAAAAGGTTGCAGATTCCCACATGGGCCGTGTTCAAAACATCTTCCATGCCCGTTTCCACTCCTGTGTTCATCATCGAACTTCACAGGTTGAAGCAAATGGCATCCACTATTACATCCTACGAGACGCACCCGGTCGTTTTTCGACTGGAAGACCGTGCTGTGCGGCTGGCATGCCAAGCATTGATGGAGGAGACCTCGGATGGGGCAACCATTGTGGATACGGTGGAGGAGCAATTGGTTGAGTGGTTGGTTACCCGTACCCCTGCCTTGCGCGCCCAGCCCGATGTGTTGGCCGATGAAATCAAGTCAGCAATCGGAGAGCAAGGATGGGATGGTTTCGGTTCGTGGGCTTGGTTCCCTTGGCGGCAGACCTGGGTGCGTTTGCTGCCGGAAGCGGCATTTGTATCCGTACGAACCAACCGCAACCGGAATAAGATTACGGAGGAAGAACAGGCCCTGCTCAAACAAAAGACCGTGGCAATCGCAGGGCTTTCAGTAGGGAGTTCACTGGCGATGACACTCGCCATGGAACGGACCTGTGGTCGATTGAAGTTGGCGGATTTTGATGTATTGGAATTGTCCAATTTGAACCGCATCCAGACCGGTGTGCACCATTTGGGTGTCCCCAAAGCAGTCGCCATTGCGCGGGCAATCACCGAAGTGGACCCTTATTTCGAGGTGGAATTGTACCGGGACGGGTTCACCACGGCCAATGCAGAAGACTTCATGGACGGCGTGGATTTGGTTTGCGATGCATGCGATCAGGTCCAAGCCAAAGCCAATCTCCGGTGGCACGCGCGGGCGAAGAACATTCCATTGATCATGGAAACATCGGACCGCGGCATGATTGATATTGAGCGGTACGACTTCCCCGAAACGCCCTACCTGCACGGCCGAATCTCCGATGCCCTGTTGCAGGAAATGCGGGAAGCATCCGGATGGAAGCCTGAATATTTTGATGCATTCATTGATGTGAGCCAAGCGTCTCCACGTGGAGTAGCCAGCTTACAAGAGGTAGGGAAGTCCTTGGTGGGTTGGCCGCAGCTCTACACCGATGTTGCAGGTGGAGGTGCGCACGCTGCACAAGTGATTCGAACAATTTTTCTCGGTGAGCCCGTTCAGGACGCTCGCCACTATCTGGAATGGAATGAGCAGCTCCTTGAATCCGTCAATTGATCGGGCCCGACAGGCAGAACGCATTGCGCTGGCTGAAGTGCACGTGTTCCGTGCGGACCAGCACGCGGACATCTGCCATGAATTGGTGGACGGCCACCAGGCGGTGCTCCAGGCGTACGGCATCAAGAAGTTGACGACGTTCAACCGGGACTGGATCGGAAATCCCAACGTAATCGTTATTGCGGCGATCGGAAAAGGATCAGGCGTGGACGGACGCACCCGCCGGGTGCTTGGTGGCGCGCGCATGCACGGTGCCCAAGCCGTCAATGAGTTGCCTTTGATGAAGGCCATCGGTGACCAAGATCCTCAACTGGAGGAACACATGGCTACGTACGTGGAAGAGGGGGCTTACGAATTAGGTGGCATGTGGAATAGCATTGAAATGGCTGGCATGGGAGTCGAAGCGACGTTCATGATCCAAGCGGCCATGGCGACCCTCACCATGGTCGGTGGCAGGCACCTCTTTGCCCTCACTTCACCGGTTACGCGGCGCATGCAAAAGCCGCTCGCTTTTTTCACCGAGGAAGGCATCGGAGATGGAGGGTATTTCACTTATCCCACGCCGAAGTTGCGTGCAACCATCGCACGCTACACATTCCCTGAACATTTGACCGATGTGTTGCCCGAGGTCCGAGCACTGCTCGAAGGCATTTGGCAAGATCCCGAAGGCATGGTGCACCACGTGCACGGCCCCAAGGGGGAGTTGGCCTTGAATTTTAGACTGGAAGTCTGATGCAGGTTGCCGGACGAAAACATCGGCACCGGCTGTGGTGGATTGCGGTTTTCTTGGCCGCGGCATCTGCGCTTTCGGCTCAATCTATGATTGGGAAGCGTTTGGAGGTTTTGACCGATACGCTCACGGCGGATCTCATGGGCCTTCCGGCGGTCGTTGCGAGTACGGCTTGGGAGCCAGCTGAGCAAGTTGTTCCAAGTTTGGGATTGACCGATGAGGTCAGTTGGGTGCGCTTGCGGATTGATCCCCGGAGCGAAAATGGGCAGTTGATCGAAATCCAAAACGCCGGCATCGATGAGCTCACGGGCTACATGGTTTGTGACGGAAAGGTGATCGCAACCTATGAGCGAGGTGCTTTGCAAACAGGGCCGTTTGATGCGACGTTCGGAACCTACCCGACCTTCCCGGTCCCGCTGGTTGAATGCGACGAATTGCATGCGGTTTTCCGGCTGAAATCTTCCAAACCGTTGTTGTTGCCCGTGCGAATTGCGGGGCCTCGTCAGGTGCTCAACGACGCGCATCAGCGCGACATCCTGTTTGCCGCTTACTTCGGCGTCATCTTGGTCATGCTCCTCTACAACCTGTTTCTGTTCTTCAGTGTAGGGGACCGGAGCTATCTGGAGTATTCCTTGTTCATTTTCATGATCGGTGGAACGCAGTTTGTCTTGAACGGTTACGCGCCGTATTTCAATGTCAACGATTGGCCGTGGTTGAATGAGCGCATTACCCATTTGTTTGGTGTGCTCAGTGGACTCACGACCATCGTTTTCGCCCAGAACTTCCTGCGCTTGAGCCGGTACGTTCCTTGGTTACACAAGCTGTTGAATGGGTATTTTTTGGTGTATCTAGTCGCCTTGGTATTGACCTTGGCGGGCCAATTGACGTGGGCGTACAACGTCATCAATTTCTGCGCTGCTGCTATATTCTTCTTTATTCCTGGAGCGGTCATTACGATGCGCAAAGGGTACAGTCCGGCCAAGTACTTTTTGCTAGCCTTCTCGATTTTCATCGTTGCGGTGATCGTTTTTGTGATGAAGGATGCCGGAGTGATACCCTATAACCAATGGACGTTTTTCGCCTTGCCGCTCGGCAGTGCGATTGAGATGGTGCTGTTGAGTTTGGCATTGGCCAGCCGCATCAACCAATTGAAAAAGGAAAGCGCGCATGCCCGTGAGGAACAGTTGCGGATTTCCCAATTGAATGAACGGATTGTGCGCGAACAAAACACCAAGCTGGAAGAACGTGTTCGGGACCGCACGGCGGATTTGGAACAAGTCAATGCGAGCATGCGTTCGACCTTGGATGAGCTTCAATCCGCCCAGCAGCAACTGGTCCAGTCTGAGAAGTTGGCCTCCATCGGTCAATTGACGGCGGGCATTGCCCATGAGCTGAATAACCCCATCAATTTTGTCGCTTCCAGTGCGCAATCGTTGCGGCGGGACTTCGAGGACCTCAACGAGATCATCGGCATGGTAAAGGCCATGGACGCCTCGGACGATGCACTGGAAAATCAAGTTACCGCTATAAAGGAGAAGCTATCCCAGCTCGACATTGATTTCACGCAGCAAGAAATTGACGAGCTCCTCAATGGCATTGAAGACGGAACCAACCGTACCTCGGAAATCGTCAAAGGACTCCGAATCTTCAGCCGCATGGACGGAGATAATTTCATTCAGGCCCAGTTGAACGAGCTCATTGAATCGACCCTGATTGTCCTGCGCAGCACCATCAAGGACCGCGCGGTGGTGGACCTTCAATTGGGGGATGATGTGCCCCCTGTGATGTGTCAGCCGGGTCGATTGAATCAGGTTTTCATGAACACCATCACCAACGCAGTTCAAGCCATGGACGGGCTGGACCGCGAAGTGGAGGAGAATTGCGTTTCCATCCGGACCGCTCGGGTCGAAAGCATCGGGCAGGATTGGGCCGAAGTGCGCATCAAGGACACAGGTGCGGGCATGTCCGATGCTGTAAAATCTCAAATTTTTGACCCGTTCTTCACCACCAAGCCCGTGGGTGAAGGCACCGGGCTCGGGTTGAGCATTGTGATGGGGATTCTAAGCGATCACAATGCCGAAGTGGAGGTGGAATCAGAAGAAGGCACGGGCACTGAATTCATTATCCGATTTCCATTATGATCAACGTACTCTACCTCGATGACGAGGCCCACAATTTGACGGCCTTTCGAGCAGCTTTCCGCCGCGATTTCCAGGTGCACGTCACCACGGAACCCACCGATGCGGTACGCATTTTGCGCGAGCATCCGATTGAAGTGATCATTTCGGATCAGAAGATGCCCAAGCTCAGTGGGGTGGAGTTTTTCGAGTTGATCGCGCCTGATTATCCGGATCCGGTGCGCATGCTGTTGACCGGTCATGCCGACATCGACGCTGTCATCGACGCCATCAACAAAGGGCAGATTTACAAGTACATCGCGAAGCCGTGGAACGAGTCCGAGTTGCGCGATTTGGTCAAGGAGGCATCCGCTCTGTATCACGACCGACAGGCCATCGTTTTGCGCGGAGAGGATTTGCAGCAGCGAATGAGCAAGGCGGAGCAGGAGGCTGTGAAGATTCAAGCACTGACCTCAAGCCAAACAGCCCTTACGGCCGATGAGACCGCCCGGGTGTTTGAATTAGCCAACGCCATCCAACGCTTGCTGCAGGCGTAGCGTTTATCGGATGTACTTGAAGTCCTCCCCGGGCTGAATGTTCTTCAGCGTGGCGATGATCAACTTGATGCAATTTTCGACGTCGTCGCGGTGCACCATTTCAACGGTGGTGTGCATGTAGCGGAGCGGCAGGCTGATCAGCGCACTAGCCACCCCTTTGTTGGAGTAGGCGAATGCGTCGGTATCGGTGCCGGTGAAACGGCTGGCCGCCATGCGCTGCAGCGGAATTTTTTCTGCGTCGGCTGTATCGATGATGCGCTGCAACAAGTTGTTCTGGACAGCGGGTCCATAGGTTACACCGGGTCCCTTGCCCGCCGCGACATCGCCGTTGTCGATCTTGTTCATCATCGGGGTGTGCGTGCAGTGCGTTACATCAGTGACAATCGCTACATCTGGGTTGATGCGTTCGGCAATCATCTGCGCTCCGCGCAGGCCAATTTCTTCTTGAACGGAATTGGTGATGTACAGACCAAACGGAAGCTTGGTGCCTTCCTCGTGGAGGAGGCGAGCGACTTCAGCGATCATGAATCCTCCGGCGCGGTTGTCCAGCGCACGGGCAACGTACCAGTCCTTGTTTAGGACCATAAACGTGTCTTCATAGGTCACCACGCATCCGACGTGAATGCCCATTTTTTCGACCTCTTTTTTGTCTTTGGCTCCAACGTCCAAGAAGATGTTCTTCATGGTCGGTGCTTCCTCCTTACCAGCAGTGCGGGTATGGATGGCGGGCCAGCCGAAGACGCCCTTTACAATTCCTTTTGGCGTGTGGATATCGACCCGCTTGGAAGGGGCGATTTGGTGGTCACTGCCGCCGTTTCGACGCAGGTAGATGTAGCCGTCGGCCGTGATGTAATGCACGAAGTAGCTGATTTCATCGGCATGCGCTTCGATGACGACTTTGTAGGGAGCATCGGGGTTTACCACGCCGACAACGGTGCCGTAGGTGTCGACGATGTGCTCGTCGATATACGGGCGGATGTAGTCCAACCAAAGCTGCTGTCCGCTGCTTTCAAATCCCGTTGGGCTTGGGTTATTGAGGTAGGCTTCTAAAAATTTCTCAGAAGCTTTGTTGAGGATCGATTTCTTTGCCATTCCACAAAAATACCGGCCGACACAGCGCAAATTGCTGATGCCGGCCGGATTGATTTCAACAAAGATTTCACCCTTTCAGGTCAGAGGGTGTAAGCGTTTTTTTCAATTACGTGCATCGCAATCAATTGCCGTGCCGCCTTGGTGTTCAGGTCTTCGGTTTTGCAGAAGCGTTTCATGCCCATGAGCATCATCTTCAACTCATCGCCTTCGGCGAATCCGAGCAGGGCTTCTTTACCAGCGCTGTGAATCCACTCGCTGGCTTCATAGGTGTAGACATTCATGATGGCCATCTGCACCTCGAGGTCGTTCGTGCCTCCTTTTTGCTGGGCCAACTTTTGCACGCGCAACACGGTGGACTCTATGGTGTATGTCCAAATGGCCATGTCGGCGATGTTCATGAGGATTTCCTGCTCCTTGGCGAGGCTCATCATCAATTTTTGGACCGCCGCACCGGCGACGAGCAGAATGGCTTTTTTGAGGTTGGCCACATAGCCCAATTGCCGTTCGAAGGGGTCGCTTGACGGTGAAGCAAAGTCCGGCACCCCAGTCAATTCATTGGCCACGGCCATCGCTGGCGTCATGAGATCCATTTCTCCCTTCATGGCCTTCTTGAGGATCATGTCGACGGTCAACATGCGGTTGATCTCATTCGTGCCTTCGAAGATTCGATTGATCCGTGCGTCTCGGTAGGCCAACTCCGCGCGCGTCTCCGCGCTGTAGCCCATGCCGCCGTGGATTTGAACGGCTTCGTCCACACAGTAGTCGAGCACCTCTGAGCCCAGCACTTTCATCATGGCGCATTCCGGAGCGAAATCGGCGATGCCTTTCAACGTTGCATCGCCGTGGTCCATGCCGCCTGCTTTCAGCGCTGCGATGGCGTCGTCGATGTTTTGCGTCGCTCGGTAAACTGCGGACTCGCAGGTATACAGCCGGATGGCACTCTCGGCGATTTTGTATCGGATGGCGCCATACTTCGAAATGGGCCGTCCAAACTGCTCGCGTTCGTTGGCATATTGCGTGGCATAGCTGCAGGCATCTTTTGCAGCACCCAGTACCGCTCCGCCCAACTTGATTCGACCGATGTTCAAAATATTCACGGCAATCTTGAAGCCTTGCTGGCGCTCGTATAGCAAGTTTTCGACTGGAACGTGGACATCGTTGAAGAATATTTGTCGCGTCGACGATCCTTTGATGCCGAGCTTCTTTTCTTCCGGGTTTTTTGTGATGCCCTCGCTGTGTCCATCCACGATGAATGCGGTGAGTTTTTCGTCGTCATCGATCTTGGCAAACACAATCATCACATCGGCGAATCCCCCGTTGGTGATCCACATTTTCTGGCCGTTGACGATGTAATGCTTGCCGTCGTCTGAGAGCTTGGCCTTCGTCTTGCCGCTGTTGGCATCCGATCCTGCACTGGGCTCTGTCAGGCAGTAACAACCCTTGAGTTCACCGGAAGCAAGCCCCGGGATCCACCTCTGTTTCTGTTCTTCGTTGCCGTAATACAGAATGGGCAGCATGCCAATCCCCGTATGGGCACTGAAGCTCACACTGAAGGAGTGAGCCCCGCCGATGGCTTCCGTGATGAGCATGGTGGTTTTGAAGTCCAACCCCATGCCGCCGTATTCTTCAGGTACGGAGCTCCCGAGCAGGCCGAGTTCCCCGGTTTCTTCCATGAGCTTCGGCGTCAATCCTTCTTCTTGGGCCTCGATGCGATCGAGGTTGGGAATGATGCGTTGGTTGACAAAATCCAACGTCATCTCCTTCATCATGATTTGCTCCTCCGTCCATTCTTCTGGGATGAAGATGTCGGCTGCTGCAGTGGGGCGGATGAGGAATTCGCCGCCGCGGATGGCTGTGTTGTTTTCAGGCATCGTTCAATTCATTAAGCGTTCAACATTTCAAAGACGCCGGCGGCCCCTTGGCCTGTTCCGACGCACATGGTCACCATCCCGTAACGGGCTTGGCGAGTCTGCAATTCGTGCATGAGTTGCACGGTCAATTTTGATCCGGTGCATCCCAGCGGGTGCCCCAGTGCGATGGCGCCGCCATTGGGGTTCACCAGCGAGGGGTCCAAACCGAGTTCCTTGACCACCGCGACCGATTGGGAGGCGAAGGCCTCGTTGAGTTCGACGGCACCTAGATCTTGGGCAGTGACACCTGCTTTCTTCAGCGCTTCGGGCACCGCGTGTATAGGGCCGACGCCCATGATGCGCGGCTCCAAACCGCTCACGTGGTAACTGGCCAGTCGCGCGATGGGTTCCACGTTCAATTCTTTGAGCATGCGCTCGGATACGACGAGTACAAAGGCAGCTCCATCGGACGTCTGCGAGCTGTTCCCAGCTGTGACGGTCCCGCCTTGGGCGAATACCGGCTTGAGGCGTGCCAGCCCTTCCGGAGAAGAATCACGCCGAACGCCTTCGTCGGTATCGACCACGTGGGTGCGTTCTTGGCGCTTTTCTTGGGCATCGAGGTAGACCTCGTTGACTGTGATGGGGGCAATGCCCGGGGCGAATTTGCCGGCGTCAATCGCGGCTGCAGCGCGCTGGTGGCTCTGCAGGGCGAAGGCGTCTTGGTCTTCACGTGAGACGCCAAAATCTTTCGCGACGGCTTCAGCCGTGAGGCCCATTCCCCAATACCAATCGGGGTTGTTTTTCGCTACCCGGGCGTTGGGGACAATGCGCCAACCGCCGAAAGGAATGGGAGACATGGTTTCGATGCCTCCGGCCAAAATGCAATCGGCGATGCCGGCATGGATCTTGGCCGAAGCTATGGCGATGGTTTCCAATCCCGATGCGCAGTACCGATTGACGGTCATACCGGGCACTTTTTCCGTATCCAATCCCATCAAGCTAACCATGCGGCCGATGTTCAGTCCTTGCTCTGCTTCCGGCGTGGCGTTACCGACAATGACGTCGTCGATGCGTTCGCGATCAAGCTGCGGGAAATCTGAGAGCAGTTTGCGAATGACTTGCTCGCCCAAATCATCGGGCCGAACAAAACGAAAAGCGCCTTTGCCGGATTTGCCTACCGGCGAACGGTATCCTCCTATGATGTATGCGTTCATGGCGATTAGTTTCTTAAGATTTTTCCTTTCTGAATGAGGCTCTGCATGCGTTCCAGGGACTTTCGTTGCATGCACAGAGAGACGAAGGCCTCCCGTTCCAAATCGAGCAAATACTGCTCGGAGACGGTGGTGCGTTCGCTGAGGTCTCCTCCGCACATCACATATCCCAGCTTTTCACTGATGAGTCGGTCGTGTTCGGAGATGTAGTTGCCGCTCATCATGCTGTGCGCGCCGACATATACGATGCCAAGCCCTTCTTGGCCGGCCACGGTGATGTCCTTCCGCTGCAGCGGTTGCGTGTATCCGGCTTCCGACAGCTCGATAGCTGCGCGCTTGGCACGTGCGAGTTGGTCGCGGCGGTTGACCACGACTTCGTCAATGCCTTCCCGTAAGTAGCCGAGTTCAAATGCCTCATATGCAGACGTTGCCACTTTGGCCTGTCCAATGGTGAGGAACCGGTCGCGCAATCGGTTAATGCGCATATCGCCTTCGTGCATTTCGTCGTTCAAACGCAGCACGAATTCCTTTGTGCCACCGCCACCTGGAATGAGTCCGACGCCGAACTCCACCAGGCCTATATAGGTCTCAGCATGAGCGACGACTTTGTCGGCATGAAGGCACATTTCACAACCGCCACCTAGGGCGAGTTGGTGAGGGGCGACAATGACTGGAATACCAGAGTAGCGCAGCCGCATGACGGTGTTCTGGAACATCCGAATGGCGTGATTCAACTCGTCGTATTCCTGTTCAACGGCCATCATGAAGATCATGCCCACGTTGGCACCGGCGCTGAACTGCGCGCCTTCATTGGAGATAACTACGCCGCGCCATTGGTCTCCACTTTCGGCCAAATCGATGGCCTTGTTGAGTCCTTCGAGCACCTCGGCGCCGATGGAATTCATCTTCGTGTGGAACGCGACATTCAGAATGCCATCGCCTAAATCCTGGATGGTTGTGCCCGAATTGGACCACACCTTGGCGGATTCCGGAAGCCAAGCCAAGGACAGTCGTCCCTCTTGACCACCCACGGCTTCGTAGCTGTTTGATTGCGGATTCCAGCATTCACGTACGCCATCGATGTTGCGGTAGAACGTGCCTTCGCCTTTTGATTCGAAGTCCTCAATCCAAGACGGCAAGCTCAGCCCGCGGTCGGCAATGGCCTTCAAGCCTGCCTCGAAACCGATGGCATCCCAACTTTCAAACGCGCCCAATTCCCAACCAAAACCTGCGCGCAACGCATCGTCGATTCGGTAGGGTTCGTCCGCGATTTCCGGAACCCGGTTCGCTACATAAGCGAAAACATCTGCGAAGATGCGCCGGTAGAAGGTGCCGGCTTCGTCCTGGCCGTTGAAGAGTAACTTGGTCCTTTGCTCGAGGTTGTCCACGGCTTTGGCCATGTCCAGGGTGGCGAACTTGGCTTTGACCTTGGGGCGGTACTCCAGCGTTTTCAAGTCCAAGGCGAGGATTTCACTTTTGCCTTGAGCGTCCTTGACTTTCTTGTAAAATCCTGCACCGCTTTTGGAGCCCAAGAGGTTGTTGTCGACGAGGTGCTGAACAAACGCCGGGGTTTGAAACACTTCGGCACGTTCATCGTCTGGGCAGTTCTCCGCCACACCATTGGCCACATGGACCAGTGTGTCGAGGCCCACGACATCGCACGTGCGGAAGGTGGCACTCTTCGGCCGGCCCATCGCGGGTCCAGTGAGCTTATCCACGGCTTCCACCGTCAATCCCATTTCGCTCACGGTGTGAAAGAGGGCTTGAATGGCGAAGACGCCCACGCGATTGGCAATGAAAGCCGGAGTGTCCTTGCACATTACCACTTGCTTTCCCAAAATGCGTTCACCGTATCCCTCGAGGAAAGTCAGGACTTCGGGCTTGGTTTTGGGACCGGGAATGATTTCCAATAGCGGCAGGTACCGCGGTGGGTTGAAAAAGTGGGTGCCGCAGAAATGGGCCTGAAAGTCTTCGGAGCGCCCTTCGCTCAACTGGGCCAATGGAATCCCTGAGGTGTTGCTCGTTATAAGGGTACCGGGCTTGCGGTGTGCCTCTACCCGTTCGAACAATTGTTGCTTGATGTCCAGCCGTTCTACGACGACTTCAATGATCCAATCGCATGAGCCCAATTGGGCCATATCATCGTCGAAATTTCCCGTGGCGATGCGTTTGGCAAATCGCTTCGAATAGAGCGGTGAAGGGTTGGACTTGATGGCCGCCTTTAAGTGACCGTCCGCAATGGAATTCCGTGGGCCTTCATCCGATGGTAGGTCCAAGAGCAAAACTTCGGAACCGGTCTGCGCTAAGTGGCAGGCGATGCGCGATCCCATCACGCCTGAGCCGAGAACGGCGACGCGTTTGATGCGATGAAAAGGAATGGGGTGGGTACTCATGAGGAGAGAATGTGTGCTTTTGAGGAATGAGGGTCCGCGGAAAGGAGGGCGCTTGGCTCGTCTAAGATTTCATTGAGTCGCCGCATCTCGGTCAGCAGTCGGTCGACCGCTTCACCACCGAGTAGGTCGCGCAAACGTTCGTTGACCGTAACGACCAAGTCGCGGGCCTGGCGCCGCGCGTCGATGCCGGCATCCGTTAGGAAGACGCGCATCATGCGCTTGTCTTGGTCATCTGGACGCCGTTCGATCAGTCCCATGTCTTCCATGCCACGGAGTGAACGAGAAAGACTGGTCGATTCCATGCCCATTTTCGGACCGAGTTTGGTGGAAGGGGTTCCTGTGCGCTCGGTGTGCAAGAGGATGAAAACGTAAGAGAAGGGGATGCCACGTCGTTCCGCCTCACTTGCATAAAGTTTGGACAACTTCGTCCAACCCCAGCGCAAGTGAAAATCAATGGTTTCTTGTGGCTTCATGCCGACAAGTTACGCATCAAAAGCTATGCATGCATAGTATTTTTCAATTTGTTTGGAATGGGCTCAAGGCAACGCGATGTTCCCGTCCATCAAATGCAACCGAGCATCTCCTCGGCTCGCCATGGCTTCGTTGTGTGTCACGACGACAAAGGTTTGTCCTTCGCGGTCGCGCAGTTCCACAAACAGTTCAAACAAGGAGTCCGCATTTCCCGAATCGAGGTTCCCGGTGGGCTCATCTGCAAGTACTACATCGGGCTCGTTCATCAGGGCGCGTGCAGCTGCGACACGTTGCTGTTCGCCTCCACTGAGTTGGTTCGGGAGGTGGTGGAGTCGGCTGCCCATGCCAAGGTCTTTGAGTAGCCGCTCCGCCCGGCTTTTGTGCAGACTCGAATCGTTGCCTTGAATCCAAGCCGGCATCAACACGTTTTCAACGGCAGAAAACTCTGGCAGCAAACGGTGGAATTGAAATATGAACCCAATGCGCTGGTTCCTGAATTCAGCCAACGCCTTACCTTGAAGGCCATGCACCTGGGTTCCACCGATGGCCAACGAACCGGCATCAGGGGTGTGCAGGGTGCCGAGGATTTGAAGCAGCGTGGTTTTGCCTGCGCCACTCGCCCCCGAAATTGAGGTGATTTTATGTTGTTCGATGTCCAAATCGACGCCTTTCAATACCCTCACATCGCCAAATGACTTGACGATTCCACGGGCCTCGATCATGATTTCGTTCATGGTTGCAAACTACGACGGAATCCGGCGTCGTGTTTGCTACCTTTGCCCCGCATTTTAAACGATTCACCTCATGAACATCCACGAGTACCAAGGCAAGTCCATTCTGAAGAGCTTCGGTGTGGCCATCCAAAACGGATACGTAGCCGACACCCCTGAAGCAGCGCACGAGGCAGCAGTGAAATTGGCAGAAGAAACAGGTACAGGTTGGTTTGTGGTGAAGGCCCAAATCCATGCCGGCGGCCGCGGAAAGGGCACCGTGACGGAAACGGGTTCACACGGCGTCGTGTTGGCCAAAGGCCTTGATGAGGTCAAGGGTAAGGCAGAGGGCATTTTGGGCGGTCACCTCGTGACGGCTCAAACCAACGCCCAAGGCAAGCAAGTCAACAAAGTATTGATTGCAGAGGATGTCTACGGACCCGGCGACAGCGAGCCCAAGGAGATTTACATGAGCGTGTTGCTGGACCGAGCCAATGGCCAGAACATCATCATGTACTCACCCCAAGGCGGGATGGACATTGAGGCGGTTGCAGAAGAAACGCCGGAGTTGATTTTCAAGGAAGCCATCGATCCGACGTTGGGTTTGCAAGGTTTCCAAGCGCGCCGCATCGCGTTCAATTTGGGCTTGAGCGGAAAGGCGTTCAAGGAGATGACCAAATTCGTGAATGCCTTGTACAACGCTTACGTTGGCAGCGATGCAACGATGTTCGAAATCAACCCCGTGTTGAAGACGGCGGACGACCGTGTCATCGCAGTGGACTCGAAGGTATCTCTGGACGGAAACGCCTTGTACCGCCACCCGGACTACGCAGCGATGCGTGACACCACGGAAGAGGATCCCACGGAAGTGGAAGCGGATGAAGCAGGGCTCAATTACGTGAAGCTCGACGGTAACGTAGGCTGCATGGTCAACGGAGCTGGTTTGGCCATGGCGACCATGGACATCATCAAGTTGAGCGGTGGAGACCCTGCAAACTTCTTGGACGTAGGAGGTACTGCGGATGCTGCCCGCGTAGAGAAGGCGTTCCGCATCATCCTCAAGGATCCTGCGGTAAAGGCCATATTGGTCAACATCTTCGGAGGAATCGTTCGATGTGACCGCGTCGCTCAAGGCGTGGTGGATGCCTACCGCAACATGGGGAACATCGAGGTTCCGATCATCGTTCGTCTTCAGGGGACCAACGCCGAAGAAGCCAAGCGCTTGATCGACGAGTCGGGCTTGGAAGTGAAGTCAGTAATTCTTTTGAAGGAAGCAGCCGAAGCAGTCGCCGAGGTGCTCGCCTAATATCAATCCTCGACCTTTTCTACGGTCAGGATTCCGTCTCGAATGGGCAACAGCGTGGTGCGAACATCACTGCGGTTTGCCCATTCGGCGCATAGGGACTCTAGGTGTTGGCTGGTCGCGTCTTTATCGGTGCGGGAGGGCAAGACTTTTCCCCACCACAGCACGTTGTCCACCAACATCCAGCCGCCTGGGCGCAATAAAGGCAAGCATTGCTCCATGTATTCCCCGGTGCGTGGTTTGTCTGCATCGATCCAAATCAAATCATACCGGCCGCGCAATGTGGGAAGTATATCCGACGCCTCCGCATTGTGACGCTGCACTGCCGAGTAAATGCCTGCTTTCTTCCAAAACTCGTCTTGGATGGAATTCAGTTCATCGTTGGGTTCCACCGTATCGATGAGCCCGCCATCCTGCAGTCCATGCGCGAGGCAAATCGTGGAATACCCCGTGTAGGTTCCCAATTCCAACACCCGTTCCGGCCGGACCATGCGGCTCCAGTTTTGCAGGAATTTACCTTGAATGGGGTCGCTGAGCATTTGCGGCGTCAGCACCGATTGCCAGGTTTTGCGTCGAAGCTCCGCCAAAACACCATCCTCCGCTGTGCTGTGCGAGACGGCGTAAGCCAGTAACTCGTCGTCCATTTGATGCGTTTCAGCCACCTTCATCCATTTTGCCTTCAAAGGTCAGGCACGGTGCGCCTCCCTTCCAAAATTCAAAAGCAGTACAATCCAAATTCGGACAGGAAGAGAAGCAAATCGGAGGCACCGACCACGCCGTCGTCATTGAAGTCGGCCTCTTCAAGGCAGTTTTCTGTGCAGTCAAACGTGCCCAGGAAGATCAGCAAGTCGGCGGTTCCGATGATTTGGTCGGCATTCATGTCGGTAAGGCATGTGGTCAGTTCGTCGGTACTCAAAAGCCCATTGCAATCGTTGTCAAAGCCTTGGTTGGTGCCGTCTGCTCCCGGGAAAACCAAGGGATTGGTGTCGTTGCAGTCGCAGAGATTGGTCCACGTATCGTTGTCCGCGTCCTGGATGCCGGCGCACTCGTTGAAGCCGGCTTCGCAGTTGGATAAGGCGCATTCGGCACAGGCTTCCTCGGTGCCAAATGCACAAGCGAAATAGCAGTTTTGGATGACACAAACAACCTGTTCGCCAAAGCACCCGATGCAAGGAACAGTCAGTTCAAGTTGCTCAATCATGCAAGTCTCAAGGCATTCTTCGCCTTCCGACAGGCAAGCGAGGCCACAATCGGCTGAAACGGATTGAACATACTCGGTGTTTTGGCAGATATATTCCAAATCCAAGGAGGTGCAATTCCCTTGTGCAATCCCTGCGCAGGCAATGCCCACCGCAGCAAACAACGTAAGTACAGATTTCCAAACCATACTATAAGATACGAAATGTGCGCCGCGAAAACAAAACACAAACGCGGTTCGGTATCCTTCGAGTACCTTCGCGGCGGCATGGCAAGGCAAAAGAAAAGCAAGCGAATTCGCTCTGAGAACGGTGGTATGGTTTTCAGCACGGCGGTAGATTGGAGCCCAGAAACGGGGTCGAATGACGCGGCGGAATCCCTCGATCCAACCCGTACGACGCTTTACGTCAGTTTGGACCGAAAGCAACGGGCAGGCAAGCCGGTCACCATGGTTGAAGGATTGGAAGGAGATGGGATGGCGTTGATGGTGCTGGGAAAGGAATTGAAGGCGCTGTGCGGAGCGGGTGGAGCAGTAAAAGAAGGTGTGATTCTTGTTCAGGGCGAACACCGGGACAAGGTCATCGAGCGCCTGGAATCAAAAGGATATAAAGTCAAACGCAAGGGCGGATGAACGAAAAGATGAACCCACCAGAAGAGCAAGCGGAAAGCGCCTACAACGGCCTACCGCTGTACTTCGCTAAAACCTTGGCGAGCTTAGAAGATTTCCTGGAGACTGAGCTGGTAGAGCTGGGATGTGTAGGGGTCAAGCAGGCCAAACGTGGCGTGGAGTTCCACGCAGACATGGGCACCTTGTTCAAGGTTTGCATGTCCAGCCGTTTCGCTTTGACCGTTCTGCGGCCTGTGCTCACCTTTGATGCGCAGAACCCCGATGCCTTGTATGACGAGGCGAAGCGTTGGGATTGGGGTGCAATCATGTCGCCTTCGTCTTCGTTTTCCATCGATGTCACAGTGCACTCATCAGTCTTCACGCATTCGCAATTCGCGATGCTCCGTCTGAAGGACGCGGTCGTGGATCACTTCCGCGAGTTTTCGGGGTTGCGCCCTGGCATCAACCGGGAAGATCCCGACATCCGAATCCATTTGCACATTGCTCACACCACAGTGACGATTTCCCTGGATGCTGCTGGCCGGCCTTTGAGTCGCAGGGGCTACCGACCAGCGGGTGCCAAAGCTCCACTGAATGAAGTGTTGGCAGCAGGCTTGCTCGCTCATGCAGGATGGAAACCGGGCGTCCCGCTGTACGATGCGATGTGCGGTTCAGGAACGTTCACATTGGAAGCCGCCCTCTGGGCCGATGGATACCCCATTCAATGGCACCGACGCAAGTTTGCCTTCATGGATTGGCGAGGGTTTGATGAGGACGAGTGGTGGGCGGTTCGCGATCAGTTGAAGGCTCAGCGTGAGCCAGTTGAGACGCCTTTGTATGCGTCCGATCGCGACTTTGCAGCCATTTCGCAAACCCGCCAAGCATTGGCTAACATGGAATTGGCCGGGCGCGCTGAGTTGGGGCGGATGGACTTTTTCAAACTCAAGCCACGCTCTGAGTCGGGGTTGCTCGTGCTCAATCCACCATACGGCGAGCGGCTGCCCTTGGAAGATGCACCGGCGTTCTACGGCAAAATTGGCGATGCGCTCAAGGCCAACTGGTCAGGATACTCGGCATGGATCATTTCTTCCGATGTGGAAGGGCTGAAGCGTGTGGGACTGAAGACCAAACGCCGCATCAAGTGTTTCAACGGCCCAATGGAATGCCGGTGGATGGGTTGGGATTTGTACGATGGGACGAAGCTTGGCGCTCCCGCTGAGGGCGCGACCGAAGATCCTGCGGCTCCGACCGAAGAAGAAAACAAGGCATAAAAAAACGGCTCCCGAATAGGAGCCGTTTCTGTTTGTTAATGCGATGCCTTACTGCACCAATACGTTGGTTACCCAACGTCCTGAGTTGGACGTGAACTGAGCAGTATATGTTCCTGCTTGCAGGGCACTGATGTCCACGCTTGGCGCTGTGCCTTGCACCTGAACATTCATGACCTCGCGCCCCATGGCATCGGTGAGGGTCAAGAAGCCTGCACCCTCTGTTCCGATCCGAATGGCGTCGGTTGCAGGGTTGGGATAAACGTTTAAGGATTGCGCAGGCAGCCACTCGCTGACGCCGTTGATGAATCCGGTCACGATGTCATCCGCGTAACGGGGCTCGATCTTGTACTCTTCGAACGTGTAGTGAATGCAACCGGTGATGGCGTAATACTCGTCCTGGATCCAACCGTCCTCTGGCAAGTACATGTAGTCATTGGTTTTGACTTCACCGCTTCCATCGTCGAAAATGGCTTCGCCGTAGTCCGCATCGGGATTGACGCATACTGCATTGACGACCTGCACGAGGCAACCTTCGTAGGCCTCACTCGATGCCAATTCACCAGTCGTAACAACGGACGGCGCAGGAACATCGTTGCCTTGGCTCAGGGTTTCGAAATAGCTCACGTTGACCAATTCAGTCACATCGTAGAATTCCTGAACCTCACCTTCGATGATGACTTCGTCTCCGATTTCGGGTGCCTGTGTGTTGTCATAGACAAAAATGCCATTCCACGGTCCTTCGCCGTCTTGGATGAAATAGCCAATGACCCCTGAGGTGGCGGACGTCATATTGTTAGCAGTAACAATGCCCGTAGTGGTAACCGACAGGCCGACCAAAGGCGAGCTGAAGAGTTCACCCTGAATTTCAGCAATGGAATGCGTGACGGCTTGCGCCGAAGAGGTGGTTTGAAGTCCAAAAGCCAGCGCAGCTGCGAGGCCCCAAGCGTAAATGTGTTTCATGTAGAGGATATTGTGAGTGTACCTTTGAGGGACAAAGAGAAATGAAAAATCACGAAGTACAAAACACGGTGGGCAGGATGTTCATCACGGGGGCCACTTCCGGTTTCGGAGAAGCGGTCGCGCGTATGGCAGCTGCTGCCGGATATGCATTGGTCTTGACCGGCCGGAGGGCTGAACGCTTGGAGGCCTTGAAGTTGGAATTGGGCAATCAAGTGCACCAAACGCTGTGCTTTGATGTGCGCGATCGAACGGGCACTGCCGAGGCCATCGCTTCCTGCGCCCGATCGTTCGTCCCTACGGTGCTCATTAACAATGCGGGTTTGGCAGTGGGAAAAGAACCCATCGACCAAGGCCACTACGAAGATTGGGACCGCATGATCGACACCAATGTGAAGGGGCTATTGAATGTGACCCGTGAGTGGACGCCTCACATGCAATCCGGCGCACGCATCATCAACATCGGTAGCGTTGCCGGTCGGCAGGCGTATCCCGGTGGCGCGGTTTACAATGCGTCGAAGTTTGCTGTGCACGGTTTGACCCAAGCCATGCGCATGGACTTGCTGCCCCGAGGCATTCAAGTGGCCCAAGTGGCCCCAGGTGCAGCTGAGACCGAATTCAGCTTGGTGCGTTTCAAAGGAAACCAATCGGGGGCCGACGCGGTTTACCAAGGCTACGAGCCCCTCTCAGCTGAAGATGTTGCCGACGCAGTTATGTACATCGCTACACGTCCTCCGCATGTGAGCATACAGGATGTATTGATCATGCCCGCTGCTCAAGCGAGCGCTTACCACCTCCACAAATCATGAAGTACCGTACATTCTTTTCGGCAGCACAACTCGCAACGGTTGCTCTCCTTTTATGCGTTACCGGTTGCAGTTTCCAATCGGAACGGGTGGACCTGATCGTTCACAACGGGGTGGTGGTGACATTGGATTCTGAGAACACCATCGCGCAAGCCATTGCGGTCGATAGCGGACGCGTGGTTGCCGTCGGTGCAGAACGTGCCGTATTAAATAAGTACAAGGCCGCTCGCACCTTGGACCTCCGCGGTGGGGTGTTGACCCCTGGCCTGTTGGACGGGCATGCGCACCTAGTGGGGTATGCCGATGGCCTGTTGGAGGCCAATCTGTTTGGAACTTCGGAATGGGAAGAGGTGGTGCAGCGGGTCGTGGTTCACCAGGAAGAATGGCCAAGCGAATGGGCGGTGGGACGTGGCTGGGATCAAAACGATTGGGATTCGCAGGCCTTTCCGGATCGCACCTTGCTCGATGCGGCATTTCCCGATCAGCCAGTGGCGCTTGAGCGGATCGATGGCCACGCCATGGTGGTCAATGCCGAAGCGTTGAAGCGGGCGGGGCTCTTGACCGGTACCGTACCAGACATCGAAGGGGGAGAGGTGGTCATCGACGCATCCGGCACGCCCACAGGTGTCCTGGTGGACAATGCGTGCAGCCTCGTTGCAGAATTGATTCCTCCACACCCCGATCAAAAGAGGTTCGAGGCGCTGATGGAAGCTCAGGCCAATTTGTTGGCTCAAGGCATCGTCGGCATCACGGATGCTGGCCTGCCTCCCGCGGAAATCGAACGATTGGATTCTCTGCAGCGGACCGGTGACCTCAAGCTGCGTATTAATGCATTGGTGTCGGCGAGCGATGAAAACATTGAGTGGCTAGTGGATGAAGGGCAACGCATGACCGACCGCCTGGTCGTCAACGGAGTGAAGTTTTACATGGACGGAGCATTGGGGTCGCGCGGTGCGCTTCTGCGTCAACCCTACAGCGATCGAACGGGTTGGTTCGGTTTGGCTACCCAACGGGAAGAAACCTATCAGCGCCAGCTCGAGACGCTTCTCGGTCATAACCTTCAGGCTGCGACGCATTGCATCGGCGATTCAGCGACAACATTCGTCCTGAACGTGTACGCTGCATTGCTTGAAGGACCCAATGACCGAAGGTGGCGCATAGAGCACGCTCAGGTAGTGTCGACTGAAGATGTCCGTCGATTCGGAGATTTCAGCGTTATACCTTCTGTGCAGCCGACCCATGCGACAAGCGACATGTATTGGGCAGGGGAGCGGTTGGGGAGAAACCGCATTCGACGGGCTTACGCCTACCAAGAGCTGCTGCAAGCCTTGGGCATGACCGCGTTGGGGACGGATTTTCCTGTTGAGGACATAGATCCGCGCAAAACCTTCGCTGCGGCGGTCGCTCGGATGGATGCCGATGGGTTTCCTGTCGGCGGTTTCCAATCTGAAAATGCCCTGACGCCGGAGCAAGCGCTTCGAGGTATGACCCAATGGGTGGCGTTGGCGCAATTTCAAGAGAACGAATTGGGGACCATCGAGCCAGGAAAGTGGGCGGATTTTGCGTGGATGGATCGCAATTGGCTAGAAATCGATGCGCAACTCGCACGCGGCACACAGATAAATGGGACTTGCATTGCAGGAGAATGGTGTTACCTAGATTCGGAAATCAATGGATTGGAATAAAGTAATCCGGTCGCCATGGGCATGGCTGCTGTTGGTGTTCAGTGTAGGAGTGGGGATAGGTGTTCGGGAGTTGACACCTGAGCGGTCCCTTCCGATCATCCAACCACATGAATTAAATCCGGCCTTGGTGGACCCGAGTGCATGGTCCAATGAAGACCATCGAATCATGGATTTCACCTTGGTTAATCACCACGAAGACACCGTTTCATTGCAGGATGTCCAAGGCGAAGTGCTCATCGCGGACTTCTTTTTTAGCCGATGTGCGACCATTTGTCCCATCATGACCAAGAATTTGACCGCCGTCCCGAAGGCTCTTTCAGGCACAAAAGGATGGCGAATTTTGAGTCACAGTGTTACTCCTGCAGCGGATACACCCGAAGTATTGTCAGGGTATGCGAACAAAATGGGAGCCGATCATCCGCGTTGGTGGTTCCTCACTGGCCCCAAAAAAGACATCTACAGGCTTGCGCGTAGGAGTTATTTTGCCTGCTATGACGAAGCTCAAGGAGGGGATGGGGGCATGCAGGATTTCGTGCATACCGAGAACATCGTGCTCGTGGATGCCAATGGGCGCTTACGTGGTTTCTATGATGGGACAAGCGAAGAGGCTATAAATCAGTTGATTGAGGATGCACGATTGCTGCTCGAAAAAAAAGATTGAAATTTTTCCAGAAAAAGTTGGTGGTATATCGAGAAAGTCACCATACATTTGCGGCCGCTTTCGAAGGAAGGCACGTTCATTGAAAAGCGATTGACAACGGCAGAATGGAGATTCCAAATCCCCATTTTGAAAGGCTCGAAAAAAAAATCTCACAAAAACATTGTGGGAGGAAAAATTCGAACTATCTTTGCGCCCCCTTTCGAGGGAAGTTCTTTACAGAATGTGGCGCGATGATTTGTTGAAAGGTTCTCCGAAAAAAGTTTTGAAGAGACTTGTAAACACACTTACCTTTGTCGCCCGCTTTTAACAGAGCATTTGAAGAAGTCGCTTCGGCGATGGATTTCGATAAACGTTCTTTGACTTGATGCAGCAGCCCGGATTCTTCTTCGGAAGATTCCATCAAATCCACTCTCCCCCCGGAGAGTGGTGTCTCATCCTTGCACGGATGAGATTGTTAGATTCCCTGAGATTCTCAACAGATTAAACTTTTTACAATGGAGAGTTTGATCCTGGCTCAGGATGAACGCTAGCGGCAGGCCTAACACATGCAAGTCGAGGGGTAACAGGGAAAAGCTTGCTTTTCCGCTGACGACCGGCGCACGGGTGCGTAACGCGTATGCAACCTACCTCTTACTGGGG
>CALJFZ010000034.1 GCA_938074325.1 uncultured Flavobacteriales bacterium
CGGGCCTCCGGTGCCGACAAAGGCATGCGCATCGCACCCGCCCGCAAACTTTCTTTGGAAGAGTACATGGAGTGGATTGCCGATGATGAGTACCTTGAGGTCACACCAAAAGCCCTCCGCGTCCGGAAGGTGAAGTAATGAATGGCTCCACGAGAAAAAGTTTATCGCGACAACAAAACCCATCTGATTCGAGCGAATTGAACGGTTGACTTTGTGAAAAAACACCTCCCATCAGGGTCTAAAGTCTTGGATTTGGGTCCGAAAAACGCACTCTCCAAGCGGTTGGAGAGTGAAGGATATTTGGTGCAGAACGCCTATACAAATGACCTAGATGCCGAGTTTGATTGTGCGTCCCAGGCGGGATTTGATGCCTTCACCTCCTTCGAAGTCTTTGAACACATGGTCAGTCCAATGCCTTTGCTCAAATCCATTCAGGCACCACTACTCATCACATCGATTCCTCTGAGCCTATGGTTTGCTGAAGCGTACCGCGGTGATTTGAATGACGACCCGTTTGATGAGCATTACCACGAATTTGAACCTTGGCAATTCGAATTGCTCCTGCGCAAAAGCGGTTGGAACATTGAAGAGGTTGAATATCACCGGTCCTATAAGCCTTGGTCGTTTGGGCTGAGGCCTTTGTTACGCCGTGTATAACCGCGCTACATGCTCGTGTTCGCCTCGCGAACGTAAGCTCCTTCGACGATATTCTTCTTTCTCTGGTTGGTTTTTGCATCCAGAGAGTCCAGTCCCTGACGAAACCGAACTGAAGCTTTGTACTCGGTGTAAAATCGTTCAATGTCCATGGCAAGCTGCCGGTCCACATGCCGCAGATCTTCCCAGGTTGGGTTCATTGGAAAATAGGCCTGCCTCACCCGTCGCAAATACACCATGGGGGATGTATTGATGGCTCGCTTCAGGCTGAGCACGCGCGTTTTGGAGGAATTCACCACCGCAGAGAGCCGGTCCATTCCTTGACCCAAGTCATCTGAATCAACAGCATGACCAGCCGCATTCAGTATGGGCAAAATTTCTGGTTTCAAACCCTCCAACGTCCAGTGAAAGTCTGCTCGATCAAAAGCCATGCGATTCCAGTGGTACCAGTGCAACATTGCCTCATGAAAACGGCTTTTGGGTTTTACATCGTGCACGCCCGAACGCCGAATGAAGTCCTGCGACCTTTTGTTAAAGGTCATCAAACTGGGAATCGTTTTCAATGGATGGCGAATCTGTTGTCCCACTAAATAGGGCTGAGATTCTATGTCCGCCCAATCCAACCCGTCAAAGGCCTCAAAGTCAGTGGTCAAATACCAAGAAGACGCTCCGTCCCTTCCCAAAGCTTCATGCCCGACATCTATGCCACACTCCCTTAGCAGTTTCGATGTATAAGAAGTCCCTGATCTGCCCGTTCCAATGATAACCACCCGCTTCTTTTGCATCACTTGTCTCTGAGTTCTTGTTCCCGCTTCAACAGCCACCTTTTCCGTTCAATCAAACTTGTCTGTGATGCATTTGCACCATGAACTCGACACCGTTGAGCAGGATCAACTGAATAAAAAAACTTCAGCCTCGGGACACTGTATTTCGCTCGCAAAAGTAATTCGGTATCTCCAGCGACACGCACATTTTCAAACCCTCTCAATTGATTCCATGTATTTCGATTCCACATGGAGGGTGCATGTGAATACGTTCGCCTTTTCAATCGGATAAATGATGCATCCCATCGCTCCAAAATCACTCGTACCACCCCTTGTTCAAAGCCAATGCATTTCAATGCGTGCTCAAGCCAATTAGAATAAGCCTCGTCGTCGGGGTCGATGAATGTCACATGTGTCCATGGAATTTCCCGCTCATTCGCATAGGAAACGCCTTGATTCCTACAGGCATATGCGCCCTGATTTTCTGAGGATTTAATGCTCAGAATGCGCTTATCCGGCTCCAAGTCCTCTAAGATACTTTCCAGTGAATGGGTCGGAGAACAGTCATCCACCATCACCAACGTCCATGTCGAAAAAGATTGCACGCGAACCGACTCAATCATTGATCGGACCCAATCCGGATGCTCATAGTACGCACAGACAATCAATACGTGGGCATTATCCGGAATTGGCTTGGGTACGAACACCCGCTTTCTTCGGGCCCTTTCAATCTCAAGCTTCACCCACTGGTAGGTCGGAATCAACCCCAATTTTCGCAAGGCAATCACCAACCGTATTCGAACCTCCTGGAGCAGTGCCATCAAACCTGAATCGAGAATTCAGTTCCAGAGAGCACACCATCCCCCACTTCGATGCGGCCGCCGTGGTACTCCTCAATGATGCGCTTACAGAGGGAGAGGCCGAGGCCCCATCCGCGGGCTTTGGTGGTATAGCCGGGCTGGAAGATTTCCTTGCGCTTGGATTTGGGGATGCCGGGGCCGGTGTCGCTGACCCTGACGAACACCCCGGATTCGGATGACGTCACCGCCAGGGTAATGGTGCCCTCGCCGTCCATGGCATCCACTGCATTGCGAATGAGGTTTTCGAGTACCCAACTGAACAAAGGGGGGCTCAAGGCGGAGGCGATCGGTTCGGCGGGCGCGTCGAAGACCATGTCGACGTTCTTGGAGACGCGCGGGCGCATGTATTCGACGGTATCCCCCACCACTTCAACGACGTTGTGTTCCTTGAGGATGGGCTTGGAGCCGATTTTGCTGAAGCGGTCCACCACTGTGTTGAGGCGAACGATGTCGCGGTTCATCTCACCCAGGTAATCCGTGCGCACCCCCTCCGCCTCCAACAATCCCACCCACGCCATCAAGGAACTGAGGGGGGTGCCGAGTTGGTGAGCAGTTTCCTTGGCCATTCCTACCCAAACCTGGTCTTGTTCAGCGCGCCGGAAACTGCTGAAAATCATGTACGAAACAAGGGCAAAAACGGCGATCAGGACGAGCTGCACCAGCGGGTAATAACGCAGCTGGGTGAGCACAATGGAATCGGCGAAATAGATGTATTGGCGGCCTTCGCCCGGGAGGTCTACTGCGATGGGGTCGTTGGAGGAAGCCATGTCCGCGAGGAGGGATTCAAGGCGGGCGGGGTCGGCCACCGCCGCGGAATCGACGCGCTGAAAATGCACGACAGCCGTGCGAGTACTGTCCGTCATGACCACGGGAACCGAGGCGCTGTTCAGAACCGTCTCGCTGATGAACGAATCAATGAGGTCCTGCATCACGTCCTTGAGTTCGCTGAACCGAAGGCTTTCGCTCCAATAAATGGTGTGGCCGACATCACTAAAGACAATGGGGTCGTTCGCAGCGCGCATCGTGGACTTCAACGAATCCAAGTCAACGCCGCGGTCGACGTTGACGCGGTACAGCAACTCGTCGCTCTCGTCAAAAATTAGGACGGGAATGGTTTTGTTGGACCAGAGGTAATCCGTGATGAACGTCAGGTCCATCCCGCGTGGCGGGTTGTTGATGAGGCGGTACGCGTCCGCGAGTCGGTCGGCCTTTTGGCGCTCCTCTCCCCCGAGTTCCTCAAACAATTGCTGCGTGTAGCCCACCAACGCAGCGCGTTGGACAATGGCCTCTGACCACAGTTTCACCTTCGTCTGCTCCTCCACGCGAATGCGCTGGGCAATGTCGTTCGAGTACCACAACGTCGCCACCACGATGACCGCAGCCGCGACGAGAAGCACCCGCTTCCAACGTTGTTTGTTGGAGTAGACGTTCATGGATCAGTTGTAGGCCGGGCACGGAATGGTGCGGCCAGCCGGACGGCCTGAGCACGCGTTGATGCCAATGACAATTTCGTGGGTGTTCGCCCCGCCAGCACC
>CALJFZ010000035.1 GCA_938074325.1 uncultured Flavobacteriales bacterium
GTCGGAACGCCGCATCCACGGGGTTCGGGTAAACCACGAGGGGCATTCCTTCGTGCACTGGCATCCCCAAACTGGAATCCCAGGTGAGCGCTGCCAGTACCGCCGCCGTGGCGGTCACTTTCCCATGGCCCCACACATAATCACCGGCATCCGGCAAGGCTCCCGTGTCGTCGTCCTGGCGTGCGGTGGATTCCAAAATGGACCGCACGTCCGCTGGGGTCAATTCTGGATTGGCTTCCAGCATCAGGGCCACCACGCCCGCTGTGGCCGGACTGCTCATGCTGGTGCCGGAGAGCCGAGCGAATTCGTAGTCTGTGCCATCGAAGGTGGCTGTGTTAGTAATGCTGTACGAACCGTCCCGAAACGAGCTGAGAGACGATTCGACGCTGACACCAGGAGCAGAGACATTGGGCTTGAGGCGTTCATCCAACGTGGGGCCGTAGCTGGAGAAGTTGGCCAGCGACCCGCCCACCTCGGTACCGGTGGGGCTCAGAAATTCAGAGCTGTAAGCACCGACGGCAATCACACTGTGGCTGCACGCCGGTTGTTGGATTCCGTACGATGGGTCGCCTGCCAACCAACCGGATTGGAAGGCCTGAAAATCCTGCCCCCAGTTCCCAACGTCGTTGGTGAGGTGAGTGTGATTCCACGCGTGGACGCGGCCACTCGGTGCGGTCAACTTCATGGAGACGGCGACGTTGGCGCTTCCTTTGTGGATGCGCATTTGCAGGAACGGTCGGCCGTTGGCCGGATGGGCCGGTTCCATCACCACGTCGTAAAGCAGCGTATCGTTGTTGATGACCAGGGTGGAGTCCAATAACAAGGGACCGTTTGCCGTGTTGAAAACAGGACTTTCGCCGACAAGGGTCGAGAGCCCGATGGTGCAGAAGAAGCCCATTTCGAAGGAAGCTCCCGGCTCGCCCCACAAGGTGACGTTTTGTCCCCAGGCATTCGGGTTGGCAGAAAGGGGATAGAATTTGATGCGCGAGCGCACGGTGTCGCCAGGAGCGTCAAACGTATGGTCCAAATGGAAGTCCACGTCTCCGTTATTTCCGTTGGAGCTCACGAACACGACCCCTTCTTCAGAGAGCCCATCGATGAATTGACTGCTTAACGCGCTTCCGTCCGGTGTGCCCCATTGCGGAAGGCCCCAGCTGTTGTTGATGACCAAACGCTTCCCGTCGGCCTCGGCGACATCTTGCATCCAAGCGAAGGCATCCAAGGCCGAGGCCTCGTCAACCATGAGCGTCGCAAACAGGAATTCCGCTGAGGGCGCCATGCCTTTCAGTCCGATCCCTGCGCCGCTTCCTCCCGCGATGCCAGCCACGTGGGTGCCGTGGGTGGAGTAGCCGTAGACATTGGAAGTGTCGCTGCCCAACTGTGCAAACTCAGGGGCCGTTTCAACAGCCGTTCCGTAACCGAAGGGCTCCGGGGCGGGTCCCGCTTGGCGGTATTGGTCCCAAACCGCTCGGATGCGGGTTTCGGTCAAGGTGGTGTCGTAAAACATGGGGTGGGTGTAGTCAAACCCCCAATCCAACACGCCGATCAGCACGCCCTCACCGTGGTAGGGCTGCGGCAGGTTGAACCCTGCGTGGACGCTGTCGACACGCGTGCCGTAGCGGGCTTTGTTGACATCCGGCACGGCCCGCGAAGCCAATTCAACCAAATCCATGGGCAGGGTATTCAGCACGTCCAATGCCTGTGCATGAACCCGAAAAGATGCGATGCCTCCGCGCACCGCTCCAGCTGCGACCTCCGGTCGTGTGCCGCACCACGACAACCACTCCGTTTCAGAAAAGCCCTCTGCCAATTGCCCGATGAACCCCACCGTGGGCTGACCGTTGACCTCGGCAACGGGGTAGGCTTGGCTCACTTCCAGGAGGTCTTTGGCATCGGGATGCGCTTGTGCCAATGCTTCCAATTCCAGGAGTGCCTGGAGGTCCACCAATGCCATGGTTTGTGCTGCAGCAAAAGACGCCGTGCCCGTAAGGAGGGCGAGGAAGAGCAATCGAAGGTTCATGCTACGAAGGTAGCGACGCTGCCGTCAATGCTTGATCCACCGGAGCGTGCGGCGCTGCTCCCCGTCGATTACGCGGATGAGGTACATGCCGGACTCGCCGCCGCCGGGTGCAATGTGTCCAGAGGTGGCTCCGGGTCGGGATTTATGGATGCACTTGCCGTTCGGGTGATACACCTCCACATCCGTGCCGGGGGTGATGCCGGTGATCTGAAAGGAGTCCGAACCGGGGTTGGGGAAAATCCGCGCATCGATGAAGCACCGGTCGGTGTCGAAAACGTCGGCGCTGTTGCATCCGTCCACCCATGAAATTCCGGTGAGGTTCCAGGCGGGATCGATGTTCACACACATGTGGTCCAGGGCCGTCACAGCCACGTCTACAATGCGCGGGGTGTTGCTATAGTCGAAGACGATCAACGACTCCGGGACCTGCCAGAGCGTTCCGTCTGTTGTGCCGCTGAGCTCGGCGTTTGCTGCAGAGCTGATGTCCGTGCCGGCGCCCTCGGTGAGCTGCCAATGCCCTTGAAGCGCTTCCCAAGCGGGGTGGGCTTCGGTCAGTGCGCTGCAGTGCCATTCGAGAATGGTGGCGTCGTCCAAAACGCCGTGCCAGAACCGCACTTCCGCAATGGCGCCCGTGTAGCTGTATCCACCGTCGATGTCAGAGCCGAAATACCAGCCTTCCCCCACATCGAGGTTGCCAATTCCGCTGATGTCCTCTTCTGCGGAAAAGACGCCGTCGGTGTAGAGTCGCATGGAACCGTCGCGGTCAAACGAGCACGACAGCGTGTGCCATTGGCCGTCGGATACCCCCGCGGCTCCGTTGGCATCGGCTCGGTTGTCCCCGTCCCCGATGTTGACTTTCCAAGCCGGCCCGTTGGGGTATTCGAAGGAGAAAACAAATCCGGGGTTGAGCCCGGAATCCCAGTCCTTGTTGCCCACGATGGCAACGTCGGGGGAGGCTTCTGTGCGGATGCGCACTTCGATGGTGAAATCTTGATCCTCGCCAAGGGAGAGCAGGGGATTCTCTTCGATGTGCACTGCGTCTCCGTTGCCTTCAAATTGCAGTTCGGCTGCGCCGGGTGCTACGCAGTTCTCGGGTGGTGGTAGGATTTCGAGGGTGTCCTTGACCACGAGTTCGGGATCGACCGCTAGCCCGCTGGCGCTGAAAAAGATGATCTGCTCGTCGATGGATTCGCCGCCGTGTCCGTAACCAATGCCACCGTGGTCGGTGGAGGTGAGGATGAGCCAATTTTCCTCCGCATAATTGGGGCGACTTGTCAGAGCCGAGAGCACTTCGGCCACATGTCCATCAACGGTTTCTATGGCATCGATGTAGGCGGGTACGTTGGGGCTGAACCCGTAGCTGTGGCCGGCGAGGTCCACATCATCGAAGTGCAAGAACATGGCGTGCGGGTTGCCGCCGCCCAAAATTGCGGTTGCCACGTCGGCAACGGCTTGGTCGCTCGTAGCGTTGATGGATTCATCGACCACGTCGCCTTGGATGTAGTCGTTGATGGGTGCCCAGTGGCAAATGGAGTAGGTGTTGAGCTCCGGATTGATGGTTTCCAATCGCTCCAAGAAGGAGGGGTAGGCCGCGTAGTTGCTCCCGGTGAAATCGTTATTGGTGACGCCGTGGGCATCGGACCAAGCACCGCACACCATCGCTGACCAACCGGGGCCGCTGTACGTGATATCGTTGTTCAGCGCATCGGGGCTGAAGACGCCGTTCTCAATGAGGCCATCCAGTCCGGGCGTTTCCGCTGCCTCGAGGCAGTCCGATCGCAATCCGTCCAAACCGATAATGAGCACCCGTGCATCTTGACCTAAGAGCGGTTGAATGGCGCAAAGAAGGGCGAAGGCAAGGAGGGAGTGACGGTACATGGCTATGAGGTATGTGGGCTCAAACTTAAGCCCTAATCGATTGGCCCTCAAGGCTTCATTACAGACAGGTGACCCCAAAGTTGCTCAAAAGCAGGAGGACATCACCTACGTCGACGGTCCCGTTCAAGTTCAGGTCGCCCACGCACGCATCGCCGCATTCCCCAAGTGCTTCTTCGCCGTCGGGGCATCCGTTGTTGTTCGAGTCGGCGTTCAACGGATCGGTCACGCCCATGGTCAATTCGAGCCCGTCCGTCAACCCGTCGCCATCGGTATCTGCATTGTAGGGATCCGTACCGGCATTCCATTCGTCGTTATCGTTCAATCCGTCGCCGTCGCTGTCGGTGATGAGCGAATTGGCCAAAAAGTCAACAACGATGGGAAGGTGATCGGATGCGGACTCGGTGTCGTTTTCAAGGAGTCCGTGTTCTGTCAAAACATCTGCAGGCATTCCTTCCGTATAGAGGGCGTAGGTATGTTCCGCGGTCACAACGGCATCGCTGTAGAGCACGAAGTCCAGTCGCCCCGGCGGCCAATCCGCTGCTGCTTCGTTGAGCCAGGTGTACGTGAGGGGCGCGTGGGTGTGCCGAGGCAGTGCGTCGGCCCAATTGGTACCGTCCCAGTCGGGCGGGCCTCCAGCGCCGAACGTAGCCTCGTCCTGGATGTCGCCTGTGAGCAGCGTTGTCAGCTGCTGAGCGTACCCGACCAAATTCAAGTCGCCGCCGTAGATGATGGGCGTGCCGCTGGGGACCTCCCCATCCGGGGCTGTTTCCTGCAGAATCCATGCGGCCATTTGGTCCACCTGGTTTTGACGGGCTTCATTCGCTGCACAACACGAGAGGTGGCTGTTGATGAAGAGCATGGGACCGCCGCGTTCTGCCGGCACATCGACGAGCGTAGGGGTTTGTTTGTCAACGTTGTACCAAGTGTTAACGTGGGGCCATATCGACGCAGTGATGCGGTCTTGATGCTTCACCGTGTACCAACCCTCGGCCGTCCCGGTGGGCAGCCATTCGTTCAGCAGGTTTTGGAGCGCGGTTTCGGAAATGGTATTGCATTCGCTGAACATGAACACTTCAGCATCAATGGCCTTCAAAATGCGCTCGAAATGCGGCTGTCGGTCGGTATCCAGTAAGCCGCTCGCGAGCACATTGTAGGCGCATGTCCGGACCGAGACAGGATTGGTTTGGGCCAACCCGATGGGCTCAATGGCCGCCATGTCATCCGTGAAGGTGTAAATGAATTCCTCCCCCACATTCGGCATTTTGTCGCCGCCGATGGTCTCCCGGAACATCAGGCGGATGTCGTTACTGGGGAATAACGGATGCACGCCATCGGGCACAGCGTCCCGGCGAATGGCGAGCTCGTATTCGGTGCCCGAAACGGTCGGAGCGGGATGGAAACCGATGTCGTAGAAGTTGACTACCACATCGGGATCGACGTTGTAATACGCGAAGTGGTCCGCGAAATCGATGCCCAATTCTGAGCCAAAACCTTCTTGCACTAGGTACCCCGTAGCCGCGTCGACATCCACGTCGATTTGGAGGAAAATACTCTGGGGTATGAGCGCTTCGGTCAGTTTGATTTCCTCGGCCACTCGCAGATAGACGTAGAGGTACGTTTCATCATTGGTCACCTTCATCTCCAGCAAATCCACCACATCGGGATCACTTTCGTCTAGTATGCTCGGGATGTCGCCCCAATCGTCAAAGAATCCATCCATGACGATGGGAGACTGAGCGGCCACCGGGGAGATCGCCCCGAAGCTTGCAAACAGTGCCAAAGACAGGGCCAATAGATAATTTTTATTGAATCGCTTCACCCTTCTAAGATACGGCAACTTGCCTCAGTGACAGATGTCGCAGGAGATGGGGCAAACCTTTTTTACCTTCGGCACATGAAGACAACCCTCAACCTCCTCAGCAGCATGGCCGTTGGCGCTGCCTTGTTCACATTGGCAGCTTGCGGCGCTTCGGATGCCTCTTCAGAGACGTCCGCCGCGAGTGACAACCAAACCTTTTACGGTTCCGTAATTGAGTTGGACGGCGCCACCGACGCAGCGGGTTTGCGGGCGGTTTTAGCCGAAAATGGCCGTGCTCAAGTCAAGTTTGAAGGGGAGGTCACTGCGACCTGTGCAAAGAAGGGATGCTGGATGGACGTTGCTTCCGGCGAGGATACGGTGTTCGTTCGTTTCCAAGATTACGGTTTCTTCGTTCCCACTGAGGGCGCGGAGGGCAAGCGCACCGTCATGGAAGGCGAAGCGTTTTTTGACACCATCACCGTGGACATGCTGAAGCACTATGCGGAAGATGCCGGCGAATCGGTGGAGAACATTGCCGCGATTACGGAGCCGGAATTGCGGTTGGCGTTCACCGCCACCGGCGTCATGATCGAAGACTGAGCCGTGCAAGCTTCTACACGCATAGCAGGGTGGGCGGTTTTGGCCCTCACGATGGGATTGGCATTCTGTGGTCAAGCACCTGAGCAACCGCAGGCCAAACTCGCACCCCTCCAACCCAATCGGTCTTCAGAACTCGCCATCGCCATGCGGGCCATGGACGGTGAACTGGTCGGTTTGCTTGCCCGCCATGCAGCGGAGGATGATTGGGAAGGGGCGTCGCTCTCCGAGTTGGACCTCACCCGCATGATGCCCACAGACAGCAGCATGTTGGTGGAAGGCTACACGGCCTTTGCCATCGCCTTCAGCAAGCACGTCGAGGCCTTCAACGCGGCCCCCAGCGCAGACACCTACACAGCCGTGGTTTCCGGTTGTCTCAGCTGCCACATGCGCGCTTGCCCCGGTCCGATTGAGCGCATCAACAAGCGTCAGCTCGGCAGTTAAAGCCTTTGCGGCTTATTCGCCGGCGCCGTCGCTTACCACCTTGTAAGTTGGGTCTTCGAAGTGGTTGACTTCGATGATCGCTTCGGCTTTGTCGATGAGCGTTCGGCAATCCTCACTCAAGTGGCGCAGGTGGACTTTTTTACCGGCTTCTGCATACCGTGCGGTGATGCGATTGAGCGCTTCGATGGCCGACATGTCCACCACGCGGCTTTCTGCAAAGTCCAGGACCACGTGCTCGGGATCGCCTTCGATGTCAAATTTCTCGGCAAAGACAGTGGTGGATCCAAAGAACAGCGGACCGTACAGTTCGTAATGCTTCCAGCCCTGCTCGTCGATGTGCTTACGTGCGCGGATGCGGATGGCGTTGTCCCATGCAAAGATCAAGGCAGCGACCACCACCCCAAGCAATACGGCCAGGGCCAAATTGTGCAGCACAGCAGTCACCACCGTCACCAACACCATTATGAGCACATCCGACGTGGGCATGCGGCGGAACGTGCGCAATGACGCCCACTCGAATGTTCCGATAGCCACCATGATCATCAAACCGGTGAGGGCTGCCATGGGCAATCGCTCGATCAGCGGTGCTCCGAAGACAATGAAAATTAGCAACATAACGGCCGCAACGATTCCGCTCAACCGAGCACGGGCACCCGAGCTAACATTGATAAGACTCTGACCGATCATGGCACATCCGCCCATGCCGCTGAACAAGCCGCTCAATACATTGGCGGCACCCTGGGCCACACATTCACGGTTGCCTTGGCCACGTGTACCGGTGATTTCGTCAAGGATGTTCAGCGTTAGTAAGCTCTCGATCAGGCCCACGCCTGCGACAATGACAGCATATGGGAATATGACCTCAAGGGTTTCCAACGAAAAGGGTACATCTGGAATGTGGAAGGGAGGGAAGCCGCCTTGAATGGAGGCCAGGTCGCCCACTGTCTTGGTGTCCAAACCAAAGGCAGCAGTGATGCCAAACACCACCAAAATCGCGGTCAAACCCGCTGGGACTTTTTTGGTCAGTTTCGGCAGAAACGCGATGATCGCCATGGACAAGAGCGTGAGCCCGGCGAAAGTTCCCAAATCGCCACCATGAAGCCATTCTCCGCCGCCGTCCTTGAATTGGTCGATTTGGCTGCCGCCGATGATGATGGCGAGGCCGTTGACGAATCCGAAAATAACGGGCTGCGGTACCAAGCGCATGAGTTTACCCAGCTTCATAAACCCTGCGGCGGCTTGGAGGAGGCCTGCAAGAATGACCGTTGCGAAGATGTAGTCCGGTTTGTGGGTTACGACCAACGCCGTGAGGACCACAGCCACTGCCCCAGTGGCACCGCTGATCATGCCCGGTCGTCCGCCCAATACACTGGCGACCAAGCCGACCACAAACGCAGCGTACAATCCAGTCAAGGGGCTCAAGCCTGCGATCAGTGCGAAAGCCACGGCCTCTGGTATGAGGGCCATGGCGACCGTCAGGCCGCTGAGAATTTCAAGTCGGTAATCAACGGTTTGGCGGAAGTCAAAAAGGGCGAGTCGCATAGGTACGGGCTGAAAAGAGAAGCGGCAAAGGTACTGCGGCCCTACGACTTAGCTATGTTTGTTGGCATGCGACTAACCCGAAACATTTTATCTGTGCTGGTGGCCTTCGTTGTGGGCAGCACCACCATGTTCGTTTTGCACGACTTGCACATGTCCATTTGGCCCGAAGAAACCATGCCGTCTCAAGCGGCGACGCGCGAAGAATTTCAGGCGTGGATGGCCGGCCTGAGCATGACCACCATGCTTGCCGCGACCGTGGTGCATTGGCTGGGAACGGCCGCAGGGGCGGCAGCGGGCGTGCTCATTGCCGCACGCTCAGAGAATGACGGCCGCAGAGCCATGTGGCCGGCTTGGACCATGGGAATCTGGTTTTTCATTGGCGGCATCGCCAATGCCTACCAACTGGGCACGCCGGTGTGGCTGACCGTGATCGATGCGTTGGGCTATGTCCCCGCAGCCTACCTCGTAGGCCGGGCCTTGTGCCGCTGATTACTGACCGATGGCCTCGTTGAGCTCATCGATGCTGAGTTCAAATTCGAAGGCGCCGTGGGTTTTGTAGTAGTTGCGAGGATCGACACAGCGAGGGTACGCGAAAATCGCAAACTCCACTCGTGTTGATTCGTACTCAAAGGCTTGCATGACTTGGGCTATTTGCCCGGCACTCAGTTGGACACCCGCTTTGAGGGGTGCATTGGCAGTGGATTGCTTGCTGTCCTCAAAATCTTTCGCGCGGATGGCACGCAGGTAGTTTTGAAAGTCCAAGTCGGTCATGCCAACAGGGTCCACCGTGCCCATCGACTGGTGCATGTTCATGGCTTCGTCCCAATCCGATCCAGAAGTGGTGGTCGTTGAGGTCGTCGTGGTCGTTGAGGTTTCGGACCATGTTTCGGTTGCCGTCATCTGAACGTTCATGTTGAACCCTCCGGGAACGATCCCACCGCCCACATTCATGCTCATGTTCACTTGTTCGGTGGTGGAATTGCTCGGCGTGCCTTCTGATACGGACAGGTCCATGGAAATGCCGCCCACAGGCGTGTCGGACGCAGCGGTGGTGGAAGCTGCCGGTGCTGGCGGTGGGGGCGGGGGCACTGCTGCGGTCATGGGAGCGTGGCTGAATGGACGAATGACGTACGCACCTTTTCGATTCAGCGTGATTTTCCCGGTGGTACGCATGCCCAATTCTGTGCCGTAGTTGTTTTTGATGATGTCCGCTTTTCCCGCATCTGCAAAATCAATGCGCACTTGGTAAAATCCAGGATTGACCGTGGCGAGAACCCGAGGAGCAGGCGCTTCATTCATCTGCATTTGGTTCACATAGAGGGTAAAGGCATCGCCGCTTTCGGAAAAGACTTCAATTTCCGATTGAGCGAATGCAAACTGGAGTGCGCCTGCAACGAGGGCGAGGAAAAGGCTAAAGCTGCGCATAGCTATAATTTTGACGAAAGTAGGAAAAGTACCAGGTTGTTTCCGTGCTGTCGAACCAAATTCGGGAAGAGGTGTTTTTACGCCATGGGACGCAAGCGAGACCTGAAAAACGTACACGCCAAACGCCCTCCTTCCTACAATCCGGAGGACCCGGAAGATTTGAACGATTGGGGGCAGGAGTTGGAGCAGATGACGTCGCGTCGCCGGCTGCACAACGAGCGGCATCGCCCGGGCAAGTCTGAAAAGTGAGCGGTACGTTCAGAGGCACACCGCACCATAATTCGACAAGATGAATAACAGATCGGACACGCTGACCACGTTGTCTTCGTCCAGATCAGCGGTGCAATCCGCATAGCAGCCGAATTCCGCCAACAGTAACAATACGTCCATGACGCTGACAGCGAAATCAGCATTGATATCTCCGGGACAGCCGCAGGGTTCACATCCGCCGTTGTCGTATGTGGCGTTGGGGTCGTAGTTGCAGGCTGAAGGGTTGGTGCACCCGGCTGCGCACTGCCCCAGAATGTTGGCGTCGAGCCAAGCGAGGCGGGCGTCGATCCAGTCCCGCATGAAGGTCATTTCTTCGGCGTAGTTAGCACCGATGAAGGCATTGGGCCAAACGTATTGCCCCAGCCTCGGCCAACGGATGTGGTCGCGGATTTGTGCGTCACCCAGCAGGGTTTCGACGGAGTCAATGGTGGCGTGAATATTGGCATTGCTCCACGCTCCGTTGCGGTACTCCTCCCATCGGCACCGGGTCAAATCCCGGTAGTTCTCATCTTCCAGCAAGCGCTCCCACCAAAATGGATTGGCATTGCCGCACAAGGTGTTGACTTCAAAGCCGTCTGTCAGAGCGGCATCGCAGTAATTGGCATTGCCCAGTGCCAAGTTGTAATCCCACCAAGGCCCCATGACGATTTTGCCGCCATCGCTGTCCTTTTCCTTGTAGAAATACGTGCTCAGGCGGTAGCCGTCGATGTTCTTGGACAGTTCATTGATGAGGTAGAGGTCGATGAACGAATGCACATCGATGTACGGCGCATAGCCCAGTTCGGGGTCGGCAAAATCCGGTCCGGCCAAGGCATCTTCGAAAGCGGTGATGTGGTCTTGAATGTACGTCTGCTGTAAAGGGTGCAGTTCAGTTGCTTCCGGTTTGTGGTGCTGGATCACCAATTGGTCGCCGCCTACGGTGGGGTAGGGAGAGGACCAGCCGCCCCCGAAGTCGCCTGTGAATTTGTCCACCTTCAGGATGTACCCGCCGGTGAGTTCGTTGCCGGCTGTGTCTGTGGGCAAAAGGGTCGCAATGTCCACGCGGTTGACGTCGCGTTTGATGTTTTCCATGAGCATGTACACCCCACGGTAATCGCCGTTGACGAACAGTTCGCAGTACCTCCGGCGGGGGGTGTAGCGTCCGAGTTGTGCGCCCAATTCGAACACCACGGTGTTTCGCATCAAGGTCTTATCGGTGTAGGGGCCGTGGAGGATCCAATCGTTTTCCGCGGGCATGCCCAGCAGCATCACGTTGTTATTCTCACCTGCATCGGTTTGGGTTTCCAATGCGTAGGATTTCTTCGGAAACATCTGAGAAGATGACCCCCGTATCTCAATGGAGATTTGACCGTCGTAATCCGTGGGTGCGTCGCCGACCTGGTTGAATCCGGAAGGGTTGTTGATGACAGCCATGGAGCCGATGATCCGCGGATCGTCGGGAATGGCAACCGGCGTGGAGATTTCGATGATGGGGAGGTTGGATTCAGCGAAATAGACGCAGCTGCCGTCCTCCTCCGTAGCAGCGGGGATATAGTTCAGCGCTTCCGGATCGGTGCAGCCGGGAACTTCCGCACACGAACCGTCTGTCGTGCATTGCGCGAAACACGTGCTCACCGTGTAGGGTCCGGTGATGTTTTCGAGCATCCGGTCGTTGTAGTTATCAGGGTGGGAGCAAGGGAGCCCCGCGATGTTTTCCTTGCAACTCCAGTTGCTGCAGTTGCCATTCAGGAAGGTGTAATAACCGGAGAATCCGTCCGGAACATCGATGGTAACGGACCAAATCCCATCGCCGTCGCCGTCGAACATAGGGTGGTCTCCGGGAATTCCGAAGTATGAGCCGCCTGCGACGTAGACGCCTTCAGGTGAAACGTCTTCGTTGGCCATGTTGACCTCAAAGGTGACCGGGTGCATGGTCCCAAAGTCGGGGTCAAGCCAGTCCGGCACATCGCCATACCCCAATCCTTCTTCAGGGGCTCCTGCAAACAAAAAAGGCCGCCCGGTAAAGTCCGACGAACTGAGGCTGACATTGTGCAATTGGATGGCGAGGGTGTTGAGTCCGTTTTGCAACAGCCCCAAATCAACAGCAAATGCATCGGGCATGCCGCCTTGGTAGATCACCGCCTCGTGGTCGGTGGGGAGGGCCTGGTTCCAAGCGACGAACTCACCCGGCAACCCGGTGTTGCCGCGTGCAATTTCTACCCCATTCAGG
>CALJFZ010000036.1 GCA_938074325.1 uncultured Flavobacteriales bacterium
AGGATTGAAGAGGGTGTTGCTTTGGGCAAAACTTGATGTTGACAGCAAAATCCCTGCAAGGAACATGCATGCGAGTGAGAGAGCGTTTTTCATTTGGTCAGAAATTGGAGCTTGGTTAAGATAAAACATAATCCCCCCCCCTTGCCAAATCGTCTGTGTTAAGCTTTGGTTTTTCGAAGATCTCGACTTCTGGAATCAGGACGTCAAGTCCACTTCACTTGTGGAGCCAGCAGGACAGAAGCCGAACACCATCAACCCGGATTTGGTCAAGTAGGCTTGACAAAAACGCCAAATCCATTATGGCAGAATCAGAATGACAAGCGATAGCCAATGAGCACAGTTCCGGTGCGATAACCTCGCCTTGTACGACGGTCTTGTGCCGTGGTATTGGACGCCCTAATCGCAGCATCAACGAGGACAAGAATCTCCCCCTGCTGTCCAACCGTCCGATTGATCTCCCCATTCAGACGCGTGTAACGGTATTTCAACGTTGGGTAAGGCGTGCCAAACGCCTGCTCCGCCAAACGGTCGGTGTAGTCCCGCCACGTCTGACTGGTCGTGACTGTGGCAGCCCAAGCTGACTCCTCAGGAGCAAATTTCAACTTCAATGACACCTTTGCATCTTCAAACCCAAAGTCGCCTCGAGAATTGTCCTTCCGACTTTGGCGCCGCAAATCACAACTCCAAAACCATCCCGACTTAAGCGGGATGTCACACCTAAGACGCCACGTGGAATACATCCATCTGCGAATTGGATAAGTCCCCACAAGTGTCGTATCGAATGGAAGAAAAGGGGTCGTGTCTGTTGGAAGTACCACCTCTGCCAACAAATCCTGGTTGACCCAGTCTCTGTAGGGTTTGTCACGAAATTCGTAAGAGGCTGACCATTGGATTTTGGAAGCGAAACGCCTGACACCTCCCATCACCAATTCTTGGCCATCTCGATTGACCTTGTTTGGATTCCACGCAACCTCGGTCTCGAAACTCCGTTCATCTTGATCGAGCGAAACCCCAGTCATACGGCTCTGGTAATCCTTCAAATATGCCTCGCCACCCCCCCTACAAATCAACCCAGGATGGGGACGCCATTCGAGTTCAAGATTGGCCTGAGCTTGAAAGAAACTAAATGCCGTTAGGAGTTCATTGCCGAGGATGTTGGTACCTAAACGACGCTCTTGGCGAAGCCTTCCTTCTGCTATCAAATTCAGTTCGCTTCCGAGATGATGAACCCTTTGCCCACGGATTTGAAGCCCAGTCCGATTGGCATCCCTAGCCCGACCGTAACGCCTCATGTATCCATCCACGCTAAAGCGCCAACGACCACTGTCATCTCGTTTGCGTGCAGTCAATTGCATGGAAGGCTCAACAAGCGCATCGTTGAAGATCAGCGAGTCGCGAATCCATGCGCTGTCATTCTGTGTAAAGTAAGTCTCTGGACTGTGGTATACATTCCACTCTTGCCCACCTGTCAGCACAAATTCCCCTTTTGCCTTCCATGACTGTGCGCTGACACTGTGCAACAAGCTCAAACCAATCCATGCCATAAACAAGGAGTGCCACTTTCGTCCAACGATGAATGCCTTCATGGTTTCTCTTCAGATTTTTCTCTTGCAAATGCAGGATGAGCAGCCTCCAAGGTTGCCCATCGACGTCGACCCGCTGCCAAATCACTTCGTGCTTCCAACAAAGCCAACCGATACAACGCAAACTTGAAATCAGAACGTAGACGCAGGACCTCACCGTATCCCACAGAAGCCTCATCCCACAGGCCCAGCTCCTCAGCCGCCTTCGCAGACCAATACAGTGGCCAGGCTCCTTCCTTCCCGAGGACAATAGACTCGTGATAACGAATCCTTGCCTCTTGTCGAAGGCCCAAACGGTGCAGCGTCCGGGCATATCTGTATACTGAGTCTGCACCCCAAGACTGAATCGTGTCTGATGGGAGCAGACGGTCATTGGCCCAAAAGAAGAAATCGTTCCGATCAAGATTTTGACCAACATCACGTACACGCTCCAAGGGCCTCAAGAATGTAGGCTTCAATTGGAATGAACGCCGATATTGGATAACTGCTTCGTTTTCAAGTCCCATGCGCTCAAGCTGCAATCCGAGATTGAACCACCCTTGATATTGATCTGGCGCCCTTTCAACCACTTCTCTGAAAGCCTGCAACGCTCCTTGCTCATCGTTTAAATCGTGAAGGAGCCCACCGAGCCGCCTCCACGTTCGCACATCTTGCGGATTCCGAGCAAGCAACTCCCGGCACGCTTCAGCGGATTCTTCCAAGCGTCCCTGCGCTTTTAACCAATCCACGCGCTCCGACCACCCCTTCTCAAAATCCGGGAATCGCTCGACCAATTCGTCCAAGGTGGTCCCTGCGTCGGAGCGACCAAGACGAACACGATTTACGGCGAGATTGTACCACGCCAGTGCATACTCGGCATCCAATGCAACGGCTCGTTCCCAGGCCTCAAGTGCCTTGTCATATTCCTCCATTCGGCGCCACTGAATCCCCAGATTGAACCAGGCCTTGGGCTGGTCAGGATTGATCTGAAGGCTTCGTTGATAAGCCTCAATTGCACCCAGTCGATCTCCGGATTCTGACAACCCTACACCAATATTGAACCATGCTTCGGGAAAGTCCTCTCTTTCCCGCAAGGCCATGTGATACGAGTTGAGGGCCTCATCAAATTGACCAAGTCGTCGCAATGCGGCCCCGCGGTTCAGCCAAGCGTCAGCCATATGCCAATCACTGGCAGCAAGTGCAGAATCATATAGTGCTACTGCAACCACGTCATTTCCAGCATTCGCTTCAAGTTTGGCGCGTAGGAACCATCTTTCAGGACTGCGATATTCAGCTGCAAACCGAATGTCAAGCACTGCTTGTGCCGCAACCGCCTCGTCCCGATCGAGGTAAAGCCGCATAAGATCGCGGGCAAAACGAGGTTCTTTCGGGGCTAATTCCATGGCCCGGTCCAACGCCACCTCCGCCTCAGCATCTCGATTCAAGTCACGCAATGCCTGACCATAAGCCCATTGGACCACCGCCCGATCAGGATGAATTCTCGACAGTTTTTCAAGTTCACTTAACCGTTCATTCTCGTCCTCAATCAATTCAGATTGACCCAACCGTGCCAAAAGCTGATCCGGATCCAGCGAAATTGCCAACGTATACGCCTCACTAGCCAACTCCTTGCGCCCCAGCCCCCGCAATGCTTGACCTCGGTAGGCCGATACTTTGGCCGACAAGCGGCCGGATGCTCTTTCCGATGCCGCATCCAGTCTTTCGAGCGCGCCCTTCCACTGGGATTGGCGCAACATGGCAATGCCAGCATTCAATCTCGAGCGTGCATCCTTTGGATTGGCCGAAGAAGCTCGATCGAAGGCAACAGCGGCATTTGCGGGCTGATCAAGTTCAATCCAAACCAGACCAAGTGATTGCCACAATCCAAAATCCGCAGTATCGAGATTTGACGCCCACAGCAAAGCATCCCGTGCCGATTCGATTTCCCCCCTCCTGAGTGCCTCCTGACCCCACTTTTTCCAAGCCTTGAAATCCGAAGAATCAGCCATCCGAAGGACATTCCACGCTTGCCAAGCAGCAGTGGACTTCCCCGCAGACTCAAGACTGTCAGGCAAAGCATGTGCGGAACGGAACCATTTTGCGTCTGTCAGGGACTCTCCTCTCCGCTCCCACTGCCATAAATGGCCCTCGCTCACTCCTTCAGTATCGAGCAATCTCAAGATGGGCCGATCACTCTGGAGCAAAAGGGTGCGGTCCGAAAATTGAACCGCCACAACGAGAATCAAGGCGGCGGTTAACCAGCCCCAAGGACGGGGATGTCGATCTACAGCCATGGATTCAGTGATTTCCTTGTCACATTCTGAATGGCCAGTCCTGGACGAGCGTTGACTTCGAGGACGACTGGACCGCTGGACGTCACAACAACGTCGACTCCAGACCACCCTAGCGGCAGGGCATCATCAGCGGCTTTGCCTGCCTCAAGAATGTCTTTCCAAAAAGGAAGAAACTCTCCTTCAACCACCGCGCCATTGGGATGAGTAGATGCGTAGGACCGGCCATTGAAAACAGGACCCAAACGGCCCTCTGCATCAATGGCTGCAGCCACACCTCCCTGATGCAAATTGGCCTTACCGTCCGACGCCATGGTAGGCATACGAAGCATCGACATTGCGAACTCTCCATCGACAAAAATTAGTCGAACATCCGCGATGCCACCCCCGTGCCATTCCGCAACCGTGGGATGTGGAACCAAAAGGTCTTCTATGAGTACTCGGTCATCGCTACCCAAACCAAAACCACCATGAAGGATATGGGCCACATGGGATTCAACCTCAAACAAATCAAGATCGCGCCCGCCAGGGGTTTCCCATCCCAATTCCGTCGGTTCGAGCAAAAGAATGCCGCCACCACCAGCCCCAGAAGCGGGTTTGATGGCTGCGGGAGTAGACAAATGACACGACAGTCCATCCATTTGCAACATCGAGCAAATGACAGCTCGTGTCTGAGGAACTGGCACTCCCGCTCCGACCAGCAGGGCTTTGGTTGCCACTTTATCACGAGCCAGCCGGATGGCAGACCGTCCATTGCGAGGTGCAATGCCGAGCAAGTTCCGGGCGTTAATTCCCAAAGCGTTCATCCTCATGAGACCGAACCTTCTACAGGGACAAAACGAAAACGGACAAATTCCAACACTCTGATACCCGTCCACCTGCCTAACGCCAGCATGGCAGCCACAATCCAAAGGAACAACTCAGGGAACGCGAGCAGCATGGCTTCCGCTGTTGTCGACTGCATTGCGAAAAACGCCAGAACAACCACGATGAGGGTCTGCACCGCTTTGGACAGGGCATCAGTCCAACCTACCTCCTCAATTTCACGAGCAAAGCGTTCGGCTGTAATTGCCACAACTACTACCGGGAACAACGTCACCTTCACCCATCCAATTTGACCTGATTGCCAACCCCAAGCACTGAACCCGAGGTAGCAACCCACGACGGCCACAAGCAAAATCACAAGCCGTGGGGTGTACAACAGCCGCCATCGCATCAAGATGGGGTGCAATGCCGCCACGGCAAACAGAACAATGAAAAATGCTCCTGTTCCAATACCCAGGCCTGTCCCTTTCATGGAGACGGCAATCAACGCAGGCAAGAACAGACCGAAAGTTTGGAACCCCACAACATTGCGCATGAATGCCACTATTGCCGCTCCAAAAGGCAACAACAACAGGAAACCCAAGGCACCAGCAGGAAGCCCTGCGTCAACAAATGCGCGCCACAAGGGATGTTCGCCCAAGGCCTCCCTAGGTAACCTCAAGCGAGGCCGAATGGAGAACCCGTAGTCCAACGGCAGTCCGGCTGTGTGTCCAAACAGGCCTACATCTCCACGATACAAAGTCAAATACTCTGCCGGCAAGGTTGCAAAGTGACCGTTGAGTGCATCGAACGGAATCCATTGATTTCGGAGATTCACTTCCACCCACTGGTGACTCGTACGCTTGTCTCCAGACTCTAGGATGAGTCCACCAACAAGCCTTGCCGGCAAGCCTATTTGACGGCAGAGCGCCACAAACAACCGGCTCTTTCCGTTGCACGAAGCCTCACCTAGGCGAAGTGCAGTCAATGCGTCAGTTGTTCCTTTGAACGCGACGCCATCCAGGGCGAGAACCTCCTCGAAAATGCGGCGCAGGGCCTCGATGGCATCGAGCCCCTCCAATTCCAAACGCCGGGACAGCGCCGCAATTTCCGGATGGTCTGACTGAATCGCCTTCGTGCTCAACAGGTGATCCTGCATTTGGGTAGAGTGGCGTGATGGAATCCCAAGAACGTTATCCTGAAGATCCCATTTGACAGCACGGGTTCGCACGACCACACGGTATTGTACCGGCCCAGTCACTTGACGCCAAGAAGCTCGTCTGCCGTGAACATCTCGAGAAATAACATCGACACCCTGCCCTTGAATGACGCCCTCCTCCAACACCTGTTGCCGCGCATCTCCTAAAGGCAGGTACGTTCGAAAATCTCCGCTCTCATTCGCACCTCGGAGCTCCATGCGAATCACGATTTCATGGACACGCTGAGGCAAAGTTTCTTCCAACAGCTCAGCCAGCTGTTTTCCCTCACCTCGACACAGTGCGTCTCCCAAGGTGAACAGAGGCCACACGATGCACAGAAAAAGAACAACCCGGTACGAGAGTGGAGATTTGGAGGATCGATTCACCGCTTGCTTCAATCTTTGAGGTTCAACGTGGCTAAACAATCGCGTATTGCCTTGCGGTCGTTGGAGCTTGTGCTAAAATCAAATTCCGTCCCGTTTGCAAATGGCTCAAGCATTCGAAGCTCAGCCAGCGGGCAATTCTGAAAATGGCTGAGGCGCCTAGTACGATGGCACGACGTGCAACTGCTTTTGATGTTTGTCGTGGGCAGTTGCTGCCACTCTGAGACAACCACAGCGCAAGACTCCGTTCTTTGGATTGGGGCCATGATTTGTGTGGTGTCGGCAGGATCTTTCATTTGTCAATTTCTACAATGGGACCAATTCTCGAACAGGGCATTACGGTTAAACCGCTGTTTTCTTTGTGGTGATGCTCTTGTAGTCATTTGGGGTCATACCCTCCGAAGCCTTAAAAGCCTTGTAAAAAGTGGTTCTCGATCGAAACCCAGCCTCCCTGGCCAACCCGAAAATGGTATAGTCATCCGCCTTTTGCGTCGTCATCAATTCTTTGAAATCGGCCACCCGAAACTCATTGATCAACTGATAAAAATTGGAGTTGAGCCGATTATTGAGGATGTGAGAAAGCTCCTTTTCCCCCATGTCCAAGAGCAAGGCCAAATCTCGCAAGGTCAAATCCTCTTTCCTCCAAGCCTTGAGGTCTCGTATGCGATGAACGACTTCCTCGAATTGCTTGGATTCGACGGCATGTTCCTTGGGGGAGCTCAAGTCACTCCTGTCCAATGCTTGACCCGGAAGTAAATCCATCGGGTGACATGGAATTTGGATTAGCGCATGACGACCAATCCAAATAATGATGCCTGCTGCAAGAATTTGAATAATCACTTTGACCGTCGCAGAAATCGTCCAAAGCGACCACGGAAGACCCCAAACTTGTTCACTGAAAGCAGTCGATTCAAGGCCTACGGTGAGGACAAAGTCCATCATTTCCAAACTTAGACCAAGAATCAATGCCGCAAACAGCGGGCCAATCCAAGTCAGCTTGCGACCCTCCAACGTTGAACGGCTCAACATCAAGAGCGCTCTCCGACGAACGACCTTGTTGTAACTGTTGATGGCCAAAAAGACCTGAATGGTCACCAAGCCCGGCCACAAAAAGATTTTTAACCAAACGGTGTCGGCGACATTGCACCATATCCACAAAGCCACATCGAGGCCAACCAAAGCCCAGAGCCAGGAGTTGGGCCGGTGACCCAACGTTCGATGTGCGTACATGACAATCAAGACCACCACCGTCAAATCGACGTTGAATTTTCGCATGTTCGTGGACAAGTTGAGCATATCCCCAACCGCCTCACCCATGATTGTCAACACTCCACAAACAAGAGACAGCAACAGCGCTGAGGCAGCGTAAAGGTTTGCAACACGGTTCGGTGAATCCGTAAAAAGCAACAGAAGGCCCAGCATCCCAGCCGAACAAGTATTGAACACAAAAAGTGAACTGATCAATTGCTCCACGGGGCAAGTTTCAAAAAACAATTCTTCTTTATCACCAAGGCTCCACCGTCAAAATTCCTGTCAGACCACACGTCCTTTTTGTCTTCCAATTGTGGCAAAGGGCTGGCAGCTAAGAAGCGAAAAGCCAAAATCGAGGCTAGATCCATCAGGCCGCAAAAGTCGTTGGCTCTCATTTTTGGAGGGGCCAATTGGCGTCAAAAAATGTTCGCCTCCTTCCAAACGAACAAACAATAGAGCCTTGTATGGCATTTGCCCAAGCGACTACAAAAATCGGAATTGGACCAAGATGGGAATCATGAGAATTCCTGCAGTCCGTCCCTAAAGCACAGACATCTTCAACTCTCATTCTCCCACATATTGGAAATTTCCTTCAACAAGAGTTTGATTTTAATGTTTGCATTCATACTGTTGCAAAATATCTCATCATTCATGAATCAAACCGTCCGCGAGTGCCCCACGTGCGGAGCAGTCATCGTCGGCCGTTCTGACAAGCGATTTTGCTCCAAAGCCTGCCGCAACCAAAGCAGCAACGCCACCCGAAGGATGTGGCGAGAGCGGATGGCACCATACGTCAACGCCTTGCTGAACAATGCGAAATCACTGGACAACCTGCTTGACGGACGCAACGAAGTTGAAGTGACCTATTACGATCTGATGCGCGTGGGATTTGACCCGATGTCACCTCAACAGAAAGGCATCAGCTTCACAGATGGAAGGGAGACAAAAGCGCACTTTGGACCGTACGTTTTGGTGACTATTTCGAGAAATAAATTTATTATTAAAAACAACAATTAAATGTCTGAATTTTTCATTGAAAATTGCCTTGAGCCCGTGCCAGACCTGCGATTCGAATTGTCGCAAAAATTGGAAGAAAAAACATCGCTTTCTTGGGCTTTGCTCGGCACCGCCCTCGTTCTGACCTCTGTTGCCATGGCGTTGTACAAGGCCAACAAGCGCTCGGAAGCGCTTCACGCACACCTTGAATCGCTTCAAAGCGCCAACCGATGAAGCGTTTGTTGTCCACGATGGCAAGAGGACTAGAGCCAGACGCCCTTGACTCTCTCGTCTCTTCCATCCAACATGCTTTTGAAGGCGCTCCCAATGTACCTGAACAAGCTTGGATGGCGTTGGACAGCATCATGACGCAGTTTGGCCTCTCGGCTGAAGCAAGGCATTCGGTGCATGATGTCGTCCACACCCCCATTCATTGGGAGAACGTGCTTGAAGACAATCAAGTGAAACTTGCTTCTGAGACTCTTGGGATGTCGGAGACCAATGCCTCTGACATCCCTTCCGATTGGACGCAGTGGCAAACCTGGGTGGTGGAAACGATGTGGACGGGCTGGGAATTCACCCTGCACATCGATCGACTTGGACAGATTGACATCTCACGTCCCTACCTGCCCGACAAAGCACCCTCCTCGCCGTGCTTGACCGTGGACCTTCGCTCCCTGCTCCCAGCATCGTCCTTGCGAGCCGATTGTCCCCTTTCCCATCAAGCCGTCACCGTTCACGAATCCGCGGCCGTTTGGGCAATGCGGCAAGAGGACGTTCGTTCTGTTCATGTGCACGTGAACGATGCAGGCCAGCCCCAGCGGTTGGACTTGGAACATGAACGCCAAGCCGTTCGTGGCCACCGGTTGGAAGAGTTGCTTTCCAGAGACGGATTTGAAGACTTGACCCTGAAAGTGCAGAACGGCCAAATTGTCCACGCACGACACATCACCAAACACAAACTCGCATGACCCCGGCACTGAAAACCTCAGGCCTTTCGATTTCTGCTGAGCTCCACCGATGCGCGGAGAGCCCGGCCGTCTTCCATCCCCTTGCTTTCCATTCAAGAATGCACCCAAATCCTCAATGACCATGGCGAAACGTACAGCGAAGAAGAAGTCCGCGCGCTCCGTAACTGGATTCAACTCATGGCAACCCTCACGATCCACTGCATGGAGCGGGCCGAGGTCCGCCGTGCTGATGGCCAGAGTGAGCAGTGACGAACAGGCCAAAGGCTATTCGCTGGACATCCAAGAGGAAGCCCTGCGGGCCTACTGCTCCCGCGAAGGCATCCTCGTCTCCACGCTGTTCCGCGAAGATCACAGCGCCAAAGACTTCAACCGCCCCGAATGGGCGAAGATGATGGCTTACCTGAAAAAGCACCGCGCTGACGTCAACCTCCTGCTCGTCACCTCATGGGACCGCTTCAGCCGGAACCTCACCGACGCCCTCATCGAGCTTCGCAAGCTCCACGAAATGGGCATCGAAGTGTGCGCCATCGAGCAACCGCTGGACCTCTCCATCCCGGAGTCCAAGGCCATGCTCGCCCTTTACCTCGCCATCCCTGAAATCGACAACGACAGGCGCTCCATGAAGATTCGGGG
>CALJFZ010000037.1 GCA_938074325.1 uncultured Flavobacteriales bacterium
TTCGAACACGAATTTTCCGCCAAATCCAGCGACCTGAACTGTGGTCTTTCGGAAGAAAAAGGCACGTTTCTCTCGCACGATGTACTTGGGGTTGACCAGTACGTCGGCGTTGGTGCCGTCCAAGGCTTTGTAAACGGCCGCTCGCTTTTCGCGGGAGTTGCCATTGAAGCCCAGGTTGATGCCCGGGTAATCAGCGAATTCGTTGTCCCCGATGCGAATGAAGCCAAGGATGTGAGTGGTCGATGACATGCCGAGGAGGCTTGTCGTGGTGTCGACGTTGACGTGGGCTTTGATGGTGTCCACACCGAGGACCACGGGTCCTTCAGCAAGGCGGGCAGTTTGGGTCAATTGGGTGCAGCTGTTGAGGCTGGCGAGCCCCAACACAAAGGCTGCGGGAATGAGAAAATTTTTCATGGGTCAAATCTGGTTGCAGGGAATCACTACGGGTCGACTCGGTGTTGCGTCCATATCAAACGCGGCGGTTTGGAGGTTGAGCAAGTGACGGCCGTCCTGAAGCGTTTCCGGGACGAAAATAAGCTCTGTAATGGTCGATTGGTGTCTTGGGTTGTCAGGGTAGGTCCAAAAGGCGTGATGAGCCGCTAAAGCGCCCCCATCGACTTCTCGGTCGACGGAAGGAAGGTCGACGAGCAAATGGTCCACGTTGCGTTCGACGAGCCAGGTCATGGCTTCGGAATCGAAATAAGGCGGGTTCGTATTGGACCAGTTGCGTCCGACCTTGGATTTATCGTTGGGCAGGGTCCGTACAATGATTGCCGATGGCAAGGTGGATTGCGCATCCCAATGCTGCGAAATGGAAAGGGCCAGTTCGCGCTCCGTGATAACTTGATCGCCGTCCCGCGCTTCAGGGAACACGCTGACCACCAAGCACGGCATGAGGATGGGAAACGTCAGCTCGTTGACGGAATGAGCTTCCGGCGAAATGTGGCCCAAACATTCTGTGTGGGTGCCGTTGCCGTGGGGATTGAATTGCACGTCTCGGAAGTTCACGGAACCTCCTTCGGCGACGGAACCTAAAAACCCGTTCGCCCGCACCACTTGAAGCTTCATGAAATCCACGTACCACGCACGCGATCCGTGTCCGTCACCCATGGTGATGCTCAGGTCTGCATTGGCAGCGCCGCTGGCCTGAAAGGCCACCCCTTGAAATTCCAATTCCATGGAAACAAGGTACAACGGACGCTCCCGTTTGGACATAAAAAAAGGCGGCACCATTGGCGCCGCCCTTTCCAAATACTGTTGGCTGTGTATCAGTCAAACAAGAAACCTACACGCAATGCACCTTGGAATACGTTTCCGAGGGTGGTGTTGCTGATGTGGTTTGGCCATGGGTAGTAGATGTCGTCAGAGCCCGCACCGTCAGGCCAGTACTCGTTGTAAATGAGGCCGTCCAAAGCGCTGAATTCCAACTGACCTACGAACTCACCCGCAACTTCAGAACCTGCTGCCTCCGTAGAGAAAGCGTTGTTGAAGTACATGTTGAACGCTGTCAAGTTGTCTGTCGTGATGCTGTGATTGCCAAAGGTGGTCTTACCGAATCCGAGACCTGCCTCAAAGCCGAGGTAGATGGCATCAGAGAAGTAGTAGTCTGCACCGAACAAGATGTTGAAGCCTACACGGGTGTAGCCCTGCTCATTGCCCAAGTTCCAAACGATGTACTGGTCAGGCTGACCTGCATCGTTGATGTCTTGAGGACCCCAGTACTCTTGAGTGTCTGCGCGCTTGCCGATGGTGATTGGCAATTCGAACGCCAAGTAAGGAGACAGGTTGTCCATTCCGTCGAAGTGCAATTCGTAACCGGGAGCGATTCCGAACGTAGAGCTCTTAGTGTTGATGTTCAACTGCGGGCTTACTGGATCCGCTTCGTTGATCTCACCGTCTTGGTACCAAGCGTGCACGTCGTTGGAGTTCGCCATGGTCAGAGACAAACGGAAGGCACGGTTGTCTTCCAAGAAGTTACGGTACTTGAGGGTAGAGCCGTCAATGGGGCTTCCTCCGAATGGAGTGAATGCCACCTCGATGTTGTGCTCGTCGCCCATTTGCTTTTGGGCTTGAACGCCCACGGTTACCAGCGCTGAGAGCGCCAAAGTGAACATGAGTTTCTTCATGATGTTGTGTTGTGTTTCAGGAAATTTCCGGATGCAAGAAAAGGAAAAAAGATTCAACTCCGCATCAATCGCCCGAACTTTCGCACATGAAAGCCTGTTCAAAACCGAGCATTCCGCACCATTGGTCGAACTTTTACACGGTTGATGCGTTCCGGAAAAGTGGACGTCAAATGGTGGATCAACTCGCAGATTATCTGTTGGATTCACAGGGCAGGAAGGGCGATCGGGTGTTGCCTTATTCCTCACCGAAGGAGAGGCTAAATCATTGGCAATCAAAGCTTGAAAAGAAGGGTTCGGGTGCTGAGGACGCACTCTGGAAGCCGGGTTTTGTGGAGGAAGTTGTGGCGCAATCCAACCGCTTGCACGATCCGCGTTATGCCGGTCACCAAGTAGCGGTTCCACTTCCTCAACTGGCTTGGCTGCAAGCGGCAACGGCGTTGTTGAACAACGGAATGGCCATCGACGAAATGGGTCCTGCGAGCAGCCCGATGGAAGAGGCGGTGATGCGGGAATTGGCCAATTTCATGGGGTTGGGAGCAGATTCAGGCGGCATTTTATGCCACGGGGGCACCCTCGCGAACTTGACCGCTTTGCTCGCTGCGCGCCAGCGAAAGGCAACCGGCAACGCATGGCGGGACGGTTCGGACCGGAAGTGCGCAGTGCTGGTCAGCGAGCAAGCGCATTACTGTGTGGACAGAGCAGTGCGGGTCATGGGATGGGGTGCTGCAGGCACGGTAAAAGTGGGCACCTTGGATAACCATCAAATCGATCCGCATGCGTTGCAGAAGGCGTACGAGCAATCCATCGATGCAGGCATGGAAGTCATTGCTGTTGTTGGAAACGCGTGCACAACATCCACAGGGACGTTCGATGACTTGGAAGTGCTTGCAGCGTTTGCCGCGGAGAAGGGCCTGTGGTTCCATGTGGACGGAGCCCACGGCGCGGCGCAAATTTTTTCGGAGCGCAACAGGGCTCCGCTGAAAGGCATGAAGCGGGCGGACTCGGTCGCCATGGATTTTCACAAGATGCTTGGTGTTCCGGCGCTGTGCACGGGGCTGTTCTATCGAAATGGAACGGATGCATATGCAGCGTTCAGCCAGGAGGCGGCGTACTTGTATGAAAACGAACAAGAGGAGTGGTGGAACCTGAGCAAGCGAACATTTGAATGCACGAAGCGGATGTTGAGCGTGTCGGTTTTTGGCATCTGGGAAGCACATGGACACAAACTGTGGGAGAGCTTGGTTGATCGCTTGGTTGATCGAGCGCAAACCGCTGCCCGAGTGGTTGAACAACGGCCGGGTTGGGAGGTGTTTGCTCGACCCGAATCGAACATCCTTTGTTTTCGTTTGAAGGGCTCGGACAATGCGGCGCTTCGGCACGCCATGCTCCAGCACGGACCGCATTATATTGTTAAGACCGTTCTGGACGGTGAAACGTGGCTGCGGTGCACCTTTCAAAATCCCCTGACAGAGGACAGCGACATCGAAGCGCTGATCGACCGGTTGGAGGAGCTCAACGCGACGTTGGCGTAGGATCAAGCAATTCGTACCACGTATTTTGGAACACCACTCCGTCGCGCTCTTTGCGGTTGGAAGCCACGGCCGTCCACCCTCTTCTTTCCAAAACAAGCCCTGAAAATGGGTTGCAGTCGCAGCGCATGCCCGGCTGTTCGACTTGTTCCACGAGGTACTGTCCAATTCCCTGCCTTTGGTGGTCGGGGTGAACGTACAGATACCCCAGTTCGGTGGAGGAGGCCACACAGAACCCCACAATGCGGCCATGCAATTCGACCACCAATGCATCACTGATGAGCTGCGTCCATTTGGGTTCAGACGCTAACCAAATGTTTAACTGCTCAGCATCATACCCGGGGCACGCCGAAATGGCGGCACGGCGACATGCTTCTAACTGTTCGAGGTCTTGTGGGGTGGCTTTGCGGCATGCGCCCACGGGGCAGTGCGCCTTACTCAACCGTCACACTCTTGGCGAGGTTACGCGGTTGGTCCACGTTGCAATCGCGCATGACGGCGATGTGGTAGCTGAGCAGCTGAAGCGGCACCACAGTCAGAAGCGGGGCCAATGCTTGATCCGTTTTCGGCACTTCAATGACGAATTCGGCCAACTGTTTCAGGTCTTGGTTTCCGGCGGAAACAAGCGCCACCAAACGACCTCCACGCGCCTTGACCTCTTGAATGTTGGAGACGATTTTCTCGTACACCTCGTCGGCAGTGGCGATGAAGAATACGGGCATTTCGTCGTCGATGAGGGCAATCGGGCCGTGCTTCATTTCTGCTGAAGGGTACCCTTCTGCGTGGATGTAGCTGATTTCTTTGAGCTTCAAGGCACCCTCCAATGCAACGGGGAAGTTGACCCCTCGTCCGAGGTACAACGCGTTGTTGCTGTTGACGAAGTGGCGGGCAATTTCTTTGATCTGTGCGTCTTGAGCGAGGAGCTTCTCCACTTTCTCCGGAATGGCATTGAGCTCAATCATGAGGCGGCTGAAGCGCTGAGCAGACAGCTGTCCCTTCTTTTTACCCACGAGCATTGCTATCAACGTCAATACTGAGATCTGGGCGGTGAAGGCTTTGGTTGAAGCAACGCCGATTTCGGGCCCTGCGTGGGTGTACGCACCGCTGTCGGTTTCCCGTGCAATGCTCGAACCGACGACGTTGCAGACCCCAAAAACGTGTGCGCCTTGTTGTTTGGCCAATTGGATGGCGGCCAAGGTGTCGGCGGTTTCACCGGACTGGGAAATGGCAATGACCACATCGTCGGGCCGGATAATGGGATTGCGGTACCGGAATTCCGAGGCGTACTCGACTTCGACGGGAATGCGTGCGAAGTCTTCGAACAGGTACTCAGCTACGAGCCCTGCGTGCCAGCTCGTGCCGCAGGCAATGATGAGGATGCGTTGCGCATTTTCCCATCGTTCCCAGTGGTCGTCGATGCCGGACATTTTGATTTCCGATCGTTGAACGCTCATGCGGCCGCGGATGGAATCGTGAATGGAGCTCGGCTGTTCGAAGATTTCTTTGAGCATGAAGTGATCGAATCCGCCTTTTTCGATGGCTTCGATTTGCATTTCCAGCTCGTGGATTTCCGGGGTGACGACCGTGTTTTGCAAGTTGCGGATGGTCAGGCCATCTTGACGGTGCATCACAGCCACTTCTTCGTCGTCCAGGTAGATGACGTTTTGGGTGTGTTCGATGATGGGCGTCGCATCGGATGCGATGTAGTATTCGTTTTCATCTCCAACACCTATGACAAGCGGGCTTGACTTCCGAGCGGCGATGAGTACGTCCGGTTCGTTGGCGTCAATGATTGCGATGGCATACGCTCCTTCCACTTCTTTCAGTGCCATTTGAACGGCATCGGAAATGGGTGTGTTGGTGCGGCTTTGGACCTCGTCGATGAGGTGGATGAGCACTTCCGTGTCGGTGTCGCTGACAAACGCGTGGCCATTGGCCTCTAGGCTTGTGCGCAACGATTCATAGTTCTCAATGATGCCGTTATGGATCATGGCCAAACGACCGAAGCGCGCCGTGTGCGGGTGCGCGTTCACATCATTCGGCGGCCCGTGCGTGGCCCATCGGGTGTGGCCGATGCCGGTGGTTCCTTGCGGGATGGCGTCGCCAACGTGTTTGAGCAAGTCATCGACTTTGCCTTTCTTCTTTCGCACTTGGATTTCATCGGTTCCATTGAATACCGCTACACCGGCACTGTCATACCCGCGGTACTCTAAGCGCTGCAGTCCTTTGATGAGAATGGGAAAGCAATCTTTGTCCCCGATGTATCCTACAATTCCACACATGGAAATTCGAAGTTAAACAACATTATTCGCTCCAAGTCACAACGATGCGTGCGTTGGGCTTCCAGCCGGTTGTGTCACTGGCTGCTGGTTCTACGTCCGGCCCATTGAGTACCACCCCTTGGAGGGAAATGCCTGCCCGCGAAGACACAACGAAGAGCCGGTCGGATGCGTACGTGCCGTTGAGCATGCGTTGGAACGTCTGCGAGATGTTGAATCGGTACGCTTTTTCGGTAGCATCGTAATTCCCGTTAATGGCCAAGCCAATGGAGGTTTGATCCGGTGTAGAAACGGCCTCACCCGCTTCGTTTTCAGAAAGAATGAAGAGTTGGGAGGGGATGGGATAGCGTGGGTCGTTGTACGTGGGGTCAACAGGCAGCCAAAGCTCGGCCTTGTGGACGGTACGGTCTTCGTCGCGTTCCATTTCCCAAGAAGCCAAGTCGGGGAATTGAATGCGCGTTTTGAGGCCAGCTCCGGAGAAGACACCGGACTGCAGCGACCCGTCCAACGATGTGATGTATGCTTCATCCAATGCTTGGAAAGGCGGGTACCATTGGTGGTCGAACAAGTTGTTCCGAGGGCTCAGTGCATTGATCAAAAAATCAAACACAGCAGCGCTGTCGGTGTCGTTGTGGTAATGCAAGCGCAATCGGCTTATACCGGTCGTGACATCAATGCCCACGGCACCATTTCCCGAGCCATTCGGATCAGGCATGACCAGCAGGCCAGGAAAGTATTCGCTCCAGTCTTGGTTCGAATCGTAAATCGCCGTGTCCAACTCCAGAAGGGTTTGCCCAAAAGCTTCATCCAAGTAAATCCGCACTTCTGGTGCGACCGTGTCGGATCCAATGTACAAGGTCTCCGAAGGGTTGAGTACCACGGGCTGGTAACTCGGATCGGCCAGGTTGACCTCCGTCGTTTCAAAGGGCTGATTGGAGTAGTAAGCCGAGTCAAACGAAAGCGAGTCGACCAACGGATAAACCTGGATGTTTTGCGGACTTAACTCACCGTAGCGGTCGCCGGTATAGTTCAATGACAGGTAGATGCTGTCAGCTACCGGATTGGAACCAAAATCAATATCAGGAGTGTTGAGTCGCAGCTGTGCAGCAAATCCGGCTTGGTGCATTCCGAAAAAGGGGTGCTCCATGTTGCCGAGTACGGCGGTGCTGAGGTGGCTTGTTTCCAAACTATCCTCTCGAACGGTCTCAAATTTCAATGCGAGGGTATCGGTTTGGTGCAAACCAAGCAGGTCCTCTTCGGCGTATTCCAAGCCGATTTCAGTGGTCGGTTTCTTACAACCCGTCAGGATGGCGAACCCTAGAATGCTTGCCATGACTGCCCCGTGATAACCTGCGGTGATCTTTACCATGCCGCGAAGTTCAACAATTACGAGACAGCCTCAGCCTTTCCCTCTAAAATCGTGTCGTAAAAATTGTTGATGTCGGCCACGTAGCCTTCTTCGCCGTGGTAGTTCAACACCGGTACACCCGCATCGTTGATGGCTTTCAGTGTCGCTTCATCGAGGTCTTCTGAACCAATGATGAGACCGTCAGAGTGCTGAATTGACAAGGCATTCAAGGCATCAAAGGTTGGCGTCTCGATGCACGCTACAGCGTCTGCGGTGATGCCATCTTGTTGCATTTTTTCGGCCATGCGCTTGTCCAGGGAGCCTTCGAAGCCTTCGTCGTAAATGCTCGTGATGAGCTTGCTGTCCGCGAAGTATGGATCGCTTGCGAATTGCTCCTTCAAGTAGACAGGCACAGCAGCTGTCATCCAGCCGTTGCAGTGAATGATATCCGGAGCCCATCCGAGCTTCTTCACGGTTTCCAACACACCACGTGCAAAGAAGATTGCACGTTCATCGTTGTCTTCAAACAGGTTGTCGTCAGCGTCATGCAGAACGGCCTTACGCTTGAAGTATTCGTCGTTGTCGATGAAGTAGACCTGCATACGAGCTGTGGGGATCGATGCTACTTTGATGACCAGTGGGTGGTCCGTGTCGTCCACCAAGAGGTTCATGCCTGAGAGCCGGATCACTTCGTGAAGCTGGTGGCGGCGTTCGTTGATTTTACCAAATCGAGGAGTGAAAACACGAATCTCTCTTCCTTTCTCATGAACCGCCTGCGGAAGATTGCGACTGACTGAACTCATCTGGGTCGCGGGCAAGAAGGGCACAATGTGTTGGGATATGTAGAGGATTCTTGCTTTCTCCATGACTGCCAGAAATAATTTGGTTTGAACGAGTATCAAAAGTACGTAATTTTCGGCCGAATTCCAAGTAAAACCGGGTAAAACAAGCGGTTATAGCGATGAAAAGGTGCGACACGAAGGCGCAGTTGGGCGTAATGGTTCAGCAAACACGGGCAGTCGGAAAGAAGGTAGGTTTCGTCCCCACAATGGGCGCGCTGCATCCCGGTCATGCTTCGCTCATCGAACGCGCATCCAACGAGTGTGATTTTGTTGTGGTAAGCGTGTTTGTAAATCCGACGCAATTCGACAATGCCCAGGACTTTGCCACGTACCCGATTGCCTTGGAACGGGATATCGATGTTGCGCAAGCCGCTGGTGCGCATGCGGTATTTACGCCTAAAGTGGTTGAATTGTATGGGGGCGACCTCGCCGTTGAGCCGGTGAATTATGGCCGGTTGACTTCGACGTTTGAAGGGAAAATGCGAAAAGGTCATTTCGATGGTGTGGTCGCGGTGGTGCGTAAACTATTTCAGGCTGTTCAGGCGGATGCTGCCTATTTTGGAGAGAAGGACTTGCAGCAACTTGCGGTTATCCGTCGGCTGGCTGCGGATGAGTTTGAAGGACTGGAAATTGTAGGGTGCCCACTGATTCGAGAGGAGGATGGATTGGCCATGAGCAGTCGAAACGTCCGGATGAGCGATGATGATAGGCAAACGGCGCTGCATCTGAGCGGTTGGTTGAAGTCGATACGAGCAGATGCAAGTGCTGGAATCGAGGTAGGTAAATTGTTGGACAAGGTGCGTTTGGAGGCGGCAGCGGTTGAAGGCTTGGAATTGGAGTATGTGGATGCAGTAAACGGGCACACGTTTGAACCGCAGCAAGTGACGGGGAATGGGAATGGGGTCTTCGCCATCATCGCAGCGGACGTTGGCGGCATTCGCTTGATTGACAATTGCCGTTTGGCCTGTTCGTAACCCCAAATGTTTGGGGGTGAAGGATTGGTTTTTTCTTCAGAACTTCGGGAAAATTTTTGGCCATGTTCAATGCAATGAATCCCGGTTCCATTCTGCTCATCGCACTCGTTGTGCTCTTGTTGTTTGGCGGAAAGAAAATCCCTGAATTGATGAAAGGACTCGGACGGGGAGTGAAGGAATTCAAAGACGCGACCAACGACGACGATAAGAAACAAGACGGATCTGAGGGTTGATGATGCGACTCCGAACGGCCGTTATTTCAGCCATTTTTTTCGGATGTGCAGCCGCATCAGGTTGGGCACAAACACCAGAGGCGGCCCCGTCGGATTCACTTCTCTTGGATTCGTTAGAGGTTCAGGAGCCTCTTGATTCGGCGGAAATTTTGGCCCCCGACGCATTGACTGAGTCGGAATTGGCTTGGCTGAATTACCTAGATGAAAATTGGTGCTTTTCCACGGATACAGCGTTGCTGAACATCCGTGATTTCACCTCCGGCGACACCCCAGCCCTTGACACGGCAGCTTTGCAGTCGCGCATGGCGCTGCTAGATGCACAATCCCCATTGGACTTGGCTTGGAACCCCGTTGTGCATTCCCGCATTGCCTTTTATGCGAGCAAGCGCAAGAAGCATTTGGGTACCATGCTTGGGCGCGCCCCTGCGTATTTCCCCTTGTTTGAAGAGGCGTTGGACCGGCACGGATTGCCTTTGGAGCTCAAGTACCTGGCCGTGGTGGAATCGGGATTGAACCCTACTGCGCGTTCCCATGCCGGGGCTCGGGGTTTGTGGCAGTTCATGTATGCAACCGCGAAATACCAAGGCCTTCGCATTGACTCGTACATCGATGAACGGCGAGATCCTGTGCGCAGCACGGAGGCAGCATGCTTATACCTGAAGCGACTTTACAGCATCTACGACGACTGGTACCTCGCCTTGGCGGCTTACAACGCGGGCCCCGGGAATGTCAATCGCGCCATTCGCCGGAGCGGAGGCAAGGACAATTTCTGGGAGATTCGGTTCTTTTTGCCGCGGGAGACGCGCAACTACGTGCCGGCGTTTATGTCCGTGGCGTACTTGATGGAATTCCCCGAGGAGCACAACATATTCCCGCGGGAGGCTGCACCTTCGTTTGCGTTTCTCGACACGGTGATGGTGAATGAGGTGCTGCGATTTGACCAAATTGCGCCGCTTCTGGACATGGAGGCGTCGGCGTTGGCGCATTTGAATCCGATGTACCGATTGGACATCATTCCCGCGACCACAGAGCGCTGGCCTTTGGTATTGCCGCATGCGGAGATCCCTTCTTTTTTGGCATTTCAGGACAGCATGCAGTTGATTGAACCGGAACGGACCCCGGAGATTGTTTTCGTGCCGGAGCCTGTCACTTACCGCGTGAAAAACGGAGATGTGTTGGGCAAGATTGCCGACCGATACGGCGTTAGTGTGAGACAACTTCGAGAGTGGAATGACCTATCCGGCTCCATGATTCGAATTGGCCAAAAACTGATCATCCATGCAGATCCAAGCAAACTTTAGACGCGTCCTTCTTTTTCTCGCTGCTGCGGCCTTTTGGGGGTGTGGAAGCCAGGAGGGTGCGCGTTCAGCCTTAACGGGCAAGGTAGGGGCTGCAGGCGAGATTGTAGTGGTTTGCGACGAGGCGGTTTGGAACGGCGCGGTGGGCGACACGTTGAGGTCCATATTCGATCAGCCGTTTCCCGTGTTGCCCCAGTACGAGCCTTGGTTCGACTTGGTGCACCTGGAGCCCGAAGCGTTCGATCGCTTTTGGAAGCCTCACCGCAACATCGTGGTGCTGGAATTGGCTGATCGGGTGGACACCCAGGAAGCCAACGTGAAGATCTTCAAGGAGAAGTATGCACGTGAACAGTTGTATGTCGTGGGCAAGGCTCGCAATGCAAATGCACTGGCGGGCGCGCTGCACGAACGTTCCCAGGAATTATTGAGCGCATTCCACAGCATCGAAGTGGATCGGTATGCCGGCTTGATCTCCCTCAGTCAGAACGAGGTCATTCGAGATGAATTGGGCAAACGGCTTGGGTTGCAGTTGACCGTGCCGCGGGACGCTCGCTGGGCGAAGAAGAACGCAGAATTTCATTGGATCGATCGCCAATTGACCCGAATGAAGGGCGGCGACAACCACGATGTGCAGCAGGGGTTCTTCATTTACCGAGAGCCTTATGTGAGCGACGAACAATTCTCCATGGGAGAACGCTTGCGCAAGCGGAACGAGGTCCTTAAGGCGCACGTGCCCGGACCTATTCCACGGTCTTACATGACCACCGAGATGCGGTACACACCTTCTTATGAAGAGGTGCTTTTCAACGGTGGATTCGCTTCTGAACTGCGCGGATTGTGGCGCATTGAGGGCGATTACATGGGCGGGCCGTTTTACAGCTTGACGGCCTACGATGAGCGAAGCGGTGAATTGGTGACAGTGGAGGGCTATGCGTATGCTCCGTTTTTCGACAAACGCGAATACATGCGTGAAGTGGAGGCCATCGTGCGGTCCTTGATTTGGTACGAAGCACCGGAAACACCTGCTGCACCATGAGGCGGTTGTTTTGGATGGTGTGTGCGGCAATGTTTTTTGCCGTGGGCTGCAAATCTGAACCGACCGAGCCGACAGAGTGGCCGTTTGAATCCAGCATCCGGGCGCTGACTGTTGCACAAGACGGTTCGGTTTGGTGGGCCGGTTCTGGCGGGCTGGTGGGCCACACAGCAGACGAAGGGAATACATGGCGCGTCGACACCTTGCTGCGGCCTGATGGCAGCGTTCCAGCGTTCCGATCGGTGGCCGTTACGGGCGAGGCGGCGTTCGCATTGAGCATTGAATCGCCGGCGCTCTTGTACCGAAAAATGCACGGCGAAACGGATTGGTCGGTGGTGTATCAAAATTCAGATTCGCTGGCTTTTTTTGACAGCATGCAGTTTTGGGACGACCGCGAGGGCATCGCCATGGGCGACCCGCTGCACGGGTGCCTCAGCGTGATCATTACCCGGGACGGCGGCGCGACTTGGAGCGAGGTGCCGTGTTCGGATTTGCCGCCTGCTGAGGAAGCTGCCTTCGCCGCCTCCAACGGCAACATCGCCCTCCTCGGTGACGAGGCGTGGATTGCTTCCGGCGGGGTGGCCTCTCGCATTTTTCGCACTTCGGATCGCGGAAGAACATGGGAGGTGGTGGAGACCCCTATCATACAAGGAGGTACGATGACGGGCATGTTCAGCGTGGCGCGGTGCGATGCAGAAAACGGAATCGGTTGGGGGGGCAATTGGGAGGCAATGAAGGACAACTCCGCGAACAAAATCACGACCCACGACGGCGGCACCACATGGGCGCTCCTTACTCCTGGAAACGGCCCAGGCTATCGGTCCTCGGTGCAGTACGTTCCAGGGAGTGATTGCCAATCCCTTTGGGCAGTGGGCATTCCGGGCATCAGCCGTTCCGAGGACGGAGGCGCCACGTGGACGACCGTTGCGGACAGCAGTTTTTATACCGTACGGTTTACCGACGACGGAACGACTGCCTGGTTGGCCGGGCGAGGCAAGGTGGCTCGGCGCCTGGCGCGTCCTTGATTACTTCACGACCACGGGTGCTCCAGCGCGGTCATTGACCCCGACGAAGTACGTGCCAGCTCCCCATTCAGCGGCGCTGAATTCCCATGAAGTCGTGCCCGACGGTGGACGAACTGCGGCCACCAACTGCCCTGCGGCATTCCACACCTGAAGGCGTTGAATGGGCGCTTCGCTTTGAACGGTGATGCGGTCGGCTGTGGGATTGGGCCAAAGCGCGAATTCCACATCTGCAAGCGTTCCTTCGATCCCTACAGAGACATCTCCTTTCGCGAAGGCATATTGGCCTTTTTTCAAGTCCAATACCCGGAACAGCCCGGCACCGTTGGACAATGACCCCGGTTGCCATTCATACGACGGGCATTCCTGCCACGGTTCTCCGGCATTGGGCCGCCAGGCGAGGAATCCGTTGGCTTCTGTCCCACCGTACAATTCGTAGTCCAAAGCATCGGCATCGTTTCCGTAGTACTGGAGGCGGGCATCGAGCAGGGTGCCATCGGGCCAAATGCCGTCGACCACCCAGAAGTGCGTGGTACTGATTTCGTCCACATAAGGCTCGAACGGTCCTTGGTCCGGCGCTGCCCAATGGTGCTCAACGCGCACAAGCGCCGAATCGCCATCTGGCATCGCGTCGCATCCCACCCTCATTTGCACCCACGGTAGGTTTTGAATGCCTTCGGTCTCGTTGATGGTGTACATGAAGTCCATGCGGCCTTGGTTCAGTCGACCGTTGGGGTTCAATGCGATCAACGCAGGGGAGTCAATGCCGGGATGGTCGATGGTGATTTCGTCGAACTGCCCGCTGGCGACGATTTCGGTATCGTAGCGATTCCAATTGGCGTCCCACACCGCGACGTCCAAAGGCTCGGACATGTGGTAGTTATCGCAAGCGCGAAGCTTCTGTTGAAGGTGCAGGGTCGATTGCTGCGCCCCCGCGGTCACTGCGGAGTCCAATACCCACGTGGAGAAACCTGGCTGCAGCACCTGTGCCTCGAACCAGGGGGTCATGTCCACGCCAGTCACCTGTTCGAGGGTCTCCTCGAACTGAGCGGCATCCATGTAGCTGTCGTACAGCTCGGCAATGACCGATTGCATGCCCGATCGGAACAACTCGTCGCCAAGGTAGGCCCGCAGGTTGTGGACGATGGAAGCGCCCTTGTAGTAGGTGTGCCGCCCGTAGATTTCCTCATCGGGCATCGGCGAAAGCGGGTGGAAACCGTTGTCTTGGATGTGGCATTCTTCCAGGACAAAGAGTTGGTTGTCCTTCACCACATCGATGAATGCCTCTTGGCCATCTTTCCACTCCACAAACAAGTGGGAGCTGTATTCCGCGGGTCCTTCCTTGAGCCACATGTGGTTGTGGATGCGCGGCGCGACAAGGTCGCCCCACCAGTGGTGTCCAAGTTCGTGGCTGAACAGGTCGCCGTTGGCCACCAACCCTTCGCCCACCATGAACTGCGGGTAGGCAATGTTGGTGGGAATTTCCAAGGCTCCGTCGGTGGTCAAAACATACCCCACGCGTTCCCACGCGTACGGTCCCCACCAGTATTCCAAGGCATCAATGGCGAAGCCCAATTCCTGGAACTTGTTGGCCATGGGTCCGATGTGTTCGGGCTTGCCGGTCAACCGCACGGGCACTTCCCCATATGCACCGGTGTGGACGTAGTTGGAATCCACGTAAGGCGCCACCGCGATGGCGGACTGGTGGGTGGTGATGGGGTGGGTCAATTCGAAGCTGCGTTGGATGGTATCGCCGCTGAGGACTTGCTCGCCGATGAGGTGGCCTTGGCAATGCGCCGTGCGCCCTCCTGCACTCGTCACGTGGTAGGTATAGGTTGCCCGCTCCACGAAGTTGTCGAAGCAAGGGTACCACACCTTGCCAAAATTGGGCGGAATGGTCGTCAAGCCGATGCCCAGGTTGTAGATGTAGTCGCTCACAAAATAGAAGCCGCCCCAATACGGGTCCTGGTAGGGCGATCCTTGGTACCAGATGTCGATGTTGTACAGCTGATCCGCCATCCACCCTCCTTCCGGGGCTTCGACGTGCAGCTCGGCCTCTCCTTGCTCAAAGGCCACCGGGGCGCCATCGATGTGCACACTGTCCACGGTCAACTCGACCAAATCAAACCACAGGTCCGTGGCTGACGGGTCGGTAACGGTCATGCCAATGTTAGCGTGCGCGTCGAGGAGTTGGTAACTGTAGTCGGTCACGTCCAACGTCAACTTGTACGTCTGGATATCAAACGAATCGCTCCGTGCAATGGAGGGTTCCATGTCGTAATTCATCATCCAACGCGGTGCCGGGGTAGGTGCGACGTCCCGGCGTTCCTCTGCTTGGTGGCGGAAGTGATGGCAGGGAACGGGGTTGAAGACCCGCGGTGTCCGCAACGGGCGTTGATCGGACTCTTGGGCGAAGCCAGGCGCTGTCAGCAGGAAAGCCAATGCACCCGCCCACGCGATTCGCATAAGATGTGAAACTTGCATGTCGCCAATTTACATCAACCGCCTACTTTCGTGGCATGAACAACGCACCCATTGCCCCTGGAAAATTTGTGGAAATCAGCTACATCCTACGCGAAGCGGGCGGGGAGTCTGAAGAATTGGAAATCTGTCCTGCGGATGAGCCGTTTGGATTTATGATCGGCGAGGAACAGGTGTTGCCCAAGTTCGAGGCGGCGCTGATGGGGCTAAATGCGGGCGATTCGTTTGAATTCAAGTTGTCAGTGGAAGATGCCTACGGCGAGGAGGACGATGAAGCCTACGTCGAAATTCCGAAGTCGGCGTTCATCGTGGACGGGGAATTGGACGACAGCGTATTGGAGGTGGGAGAAGTGGTCCCCATGCAGACCGAGGACGGCGATGAGGTGATCGGTGTGGTCGCTGAGGTACGGCTGAACTCGGTGGTGGTGGATTTCAACCACCCATTTGCCGGACTCGACTTGCATTTTGTGGGCGAGGTTTTGCGAGTTTTGGACGCGCCTCCGGCCCGCTGATTCGCAGAAAGATTCGGTACCTTTGAACCATGCAACGAACGGAAATTGAGTCGCTTGGAGAATTCGGTTTGATCCGCCGATTGACGGAACAAACGGTATTGCGTCAACCTTCTTCTCTGCTGGGCATTGGCGACGATGCGGCCGTGATCAACCCGGAGGGCAAGCGCGTGGTGGTTTCTACAGACATGCTGTGCGAGGGCGTGCATTTCGACTTGTCGTATGCGCCGCTGAAGCACCTGGGCTACAAGGCGGTGGCGGTCAACCTGTCGGACATATGCGCCATGAACGCGCTGCCGACGCAGGTCACTGTATCCATTGCGGTGAGCAGCCGATTTTCCGTGGAGGCGTTGGACGAGCTCTATGCAGGTGTGCACAAGGCCTGTGCCGTTTATGGCGTGGATTTGGTCGGCGGTGACACGTCTTCCTCGACGTCTGGGCTCATGATTACGGTCACGGCTCTGGGCTTGGTGGACGGTGAGCAGGCCGTTTCACGTTCCGGCGCGAAAGCAGGGGATTTGCTCGTGGTAACTGGGGAGTTGGGCGGTGCGTACATGGGGTTGCAGGTACTTGAACGCGAGAAGGTGGTGTTCCAGTCGGCGCCTACTGCTCAGCCGGATTTATCAGGACACGAGGGCATTTTAGAGCGGCAGCTGAAGCCCGAAGCCCGCACAGACGTCATTCGTGAATTGGCGGACCTTGAGTTGAAGCCGACCTCGATGATTGACATTTCGGATGGACTGGCTTCGGAGGTATTTCATTTGTGCGCTTCTTCCGGATTGGGCGTCAAGCTTTATGAAGATAAGTTGCCCATCGACCCTCATACCTACAAAACTGCGCGCGACTTCAACCTCGACCCTACGTTGTGCATGTTGAGCGGCGGTGAAGACTACGAATTGCTGTTCACCATTTCCCAAGACGATTACGAAAAGGCGCGCAACCACCCCAAACTTTCTGTCATTGGCCACATGCTCGAGGACAAAGACGAGAAGACGTTGATTACGAAAAACGGCCTTGAAACCCCGCTTAAGGCCCAGGGTTGGGACGGCATTCAACAATCTAACAAAGCCGAGGAGTCCTAAGCGATGTGCGGAATCGCAGGGGTATACGGCATCAGTGATCGGTCACGATTCCCCGAGGCCTGCGGAGCGGTCGGGCGAATGGTTGAGGCGATTGCACACCGCGGACCGGACGCGTCAGGTGTGTGGATGGAAGACGACGAGGTCGTCCTCGGACACCGCCGGCTGAG
>CALJFZ010000038.1 GCA_938074325.1 uncultured Flavobacteriales bacterium
ACCCACGTCATGGACAGCGTGGGCGTGCGGCTCAAAGGAAACTCGAGCTACTCGCACCCGGGTGTCAAGAAGTCGTTCAAGATTGACTTCAACAAGTACATCTCGGGCCAGAACTACGACGGCCTCAAGAAGCTCAACTTCAGCAACGGATTCAAGGACCCCACCTGCATGCGCGAAAAACTATTTTTCGACGCGTGCCGAGAGGCTGGCGTGCTTGCACCTCGCGCCAGTTTTGCAACTGTCACCTTCAATGGTGAATCCTGGGGCTTTTACACCGTCGTGGAACAAATCGACGACCAATTTCTAGATTGGGCCATCGAAGAAGACAGTGGCAATCTGTTTAAAGCCGGTGACAATTTTGGAGGTGGTGGCCCCGGCGGAGGTGGCGGCGGAAACAACACCGCCGCTGACTTGGCCGATTACGGCACCGACCCCGCGGTGTACGCAGACCGCTACGAACTCAAGACCAACGAAGACGTCAACGACTGGAGCGATTTGATCTCCTTCATCGATTTCGTCAACAACACGGATTTGGACGCCTTTGTGGCAGGCATTGACTTCCGAATGGACGTGGACGGTTTTTTGAGGTCTGCCGCGTTGGACATGCTGTTCAGCAATTTGGACAGCTACACCGGGTCAGCTCGAAACTATTACATCTACCACAACCAAGAATCCAACCTTTGGGAATGGATCAAGTGGGACGGCAACGAAGCGTTTGGTTCCTACACCAACGGTGCGGGCAACATGGAAACGTTGGCGATCGATTACGCCAACCCCACACGCCCTTTGCTTGAGCGGATGTTTGACCACGACGAGTTGTATTCGCGCTACCTCGATCATGTCTGCGAACTGACCGAGACGCTCTTCAACGAAACCCACCTTCACGAGCGCATAGACGTTGTGACGGAGCTCATTGCATCGTCCGTCTATGCCGACGACAACAAGATGTACTCCAATGCGGATTTTGAGGCCAACCTTGCATCCAACCTCTCAAGCGGCGGCGATGGCCCCATGGGCGGCACGACCTACGGATTGAAGTCCTTTGTGACCAATCGCTCAGCGCACGTCACCTCCCAACTGGAATGCCAAACTGTGTCCGACGTCGAATCGCTTGCTTCTTCGCTTCGCGCTTTCCCCAATCCGGCACAAAATGGGGTGATCATCGAGGGCCTCCCTCAGGCTTCGATCGTCTCGCTTGTCAACGCAAGTGGCCAAGTGGTATTCGAAGCCCTAGCAAATGACCAACACCTGCTGCGCATTGACGTTGCCGTACTTGCTGAAGGCATGTACATCCTCCGCTCTTCCAACGGATGGACAGAAAGGTTGCTAATCGTTCGTTAAAGCCTCAGGCCAGCTGATTCAATCAATAGGTGGACCCAGCAGGACAGAAGCCGAACACCATCAACCCTGATTTGGTCAAGTAGGCTTTACATCAGGAGGCGAAATGTCAAGCTAACTTGACAGAATTACTCGGAGTCTTGGATGCAACGAACGGAATTTCCTGACTCGCAATGGAGCATGAGGTCACTCGTCATGAGGTCAACTTCGTCAGACATGAGCCTTGCGACGTGGTTTACGCAGTTTGGTTCAACAGTAACTGACCAGAAGTCCGATTCTTCGAATTCCCTGATGTAATCGCCGTAATTGGCCCTATGTCCCGCTGCCTTAGCGTCAAATCCCGAGGCACCGCCTCCCCAAGATTCGTCTTTCAAAGAATTGGGGCCCAAGTCAGAAGCGAACGCGCCAAGCTCCTCCCATTCCTGAATGTTTGGGATGTGCCAACCGCTGGGACATAGTTCTTCTCCAACCAAAACTGCCGGGAGATTGTACAAGGCGCCATATTCCAAGTAAGACGGACTTTCTTGTGCCTGAAGGAGATCAGTGTGGTCCTCGTACAAGATGTAATACCTCGGTTCTGTGTCACTCCCATCACCTACCTCATTCAGATATGGCAGATATCTGCAGTTCTCCGCAAACCAGCACTGCTCTCCAATCTGAACCGTCTCGTAATCGTAGCCCTGGTATTCCAATAGGTCGCCGCAAGACCATTCTACTTCCTCTGACTCAGATTCAGCACACGTGCCAAAGACAGAGAGCAAGTCCAACAAGTCAATCATGCCAATGCAACCGTCAAAGTCTGTGTCAGATGGATTGGCGATTATGCATCCTTGAGTCTCTTCGTTCCAAGTAGTCCCCTCTTGGCAGAATGCACAGTTAAAGTGACAGGACGAGTCATCAAGAAGGGCCGTTGAATCATAATTACAAGCGTTAGGGTCAGTACAACCATATTCAATGGAAGTAGCGAGAAAAAGACCCAAAACCTCCTCTTCAGACAACGAACGATCCCAAATTCCAAAGTCGTCCAAAGTTCCAATGAAGCCAGTCCCATAATTATACGCCTCGTCAAATGCTCCTATTGTTATGCCCTCATTGAAGTTCCCCGAGAAAGCATCATCCATGACTTGGATAGAAATCAAGTCTGCATCTAAAAAGATGGAAGTTGTCAAAGTCGTGTAATCATAAGACAATACCCAATGGCGCCAATTGCCTTCTGGATACGACGATGTGAAATGCTGTACGGCCCAAAAGTCAATACCCATACATTGACCATCTGGACAAGCGCTTTCCACACCTCTGTAGCCGTAGTGCAGTTTCGCTCCATCAACTATTTCTCCGTTTTGAATCAAAATCATTCCAGAATTGCTCCCTGACAATTCATGTTTCTCCCAAAAGGAAATCGAATGAGATGTGTTGTTTGGAATTCCGTCGAAAGATGTGCAGGAAAGATGTGAGCCCTGCGCATCGAAATGAAGGGCTTGCCCCACCTCTCCAAACCGGTCTACCGCCGAAGACGCTGAGATGGAGTTAAGGTGATTCACTTTATCACTGAGGTCAGTACCCGATCCGTCCAAATTGTACCAAGCCACCAATCCATCACTTGGGACATAGTCGGGCAACTGAGCTAGGCCACTTGACATCAAGGCAAAAGCGAGAAGGGTAAAGACGTGTTTCATCAGGTTGGTTTTCAACCCTCAAGATACATATTCCAACACCACTCCCCTTCCACCAAACGTCAAGTCCACTTTACATGTGGACCCAGCAGGACAGAAGCCGAACACCCTCAACCCCGATTTGGTCAAGTAGGTATTACATGTGGAGCCCGGGTGCACCATGGCACATCCAGAAATCCGCAGGATTGGCGGGCCTTTCACGAATTTATTTTTCCTGGCCTTCTTTTCTGCTATTTCCTACAAAATGAGGACATCGACAAGAATTGCCCAGCGGAGGCTATTCATTCAACGAATGCCAAAACGGAACCACTTCCA
>CALJFZ010000039.1 GCA_938074325.1 uncultured Flavobacteriales bacterium
CCCTCAACCGTTTCGTCGCCGTCCCGGCAATCGCCGGCGATGGCGTTGACGCGCACGGGCTCCGACCATTTCTTGGCGCGCCGATTCGAGGTACTGCACAGGATGACGGTGCTGTCCGCTTCGGACGGGCTTCCGTAGAGATCAAACTGGGTCCAACACGTAATGAGCGCCTTGCCGTCGGTGCTCACTGCAGCCCATTCCTTGTCTTGGTCCTTGTTCCCGTTGAGCCCCATGCCCGTCCCTTTGCTCCAGCGTTTGCCGGCCTTGCGCGCGCGTTGAATGACGATGCGATCGAGCAAGGCATCCGAGCTCCAAGCTTGACCGTCCGGATTGGACAAATGGAGGTAGTAAAAGTCTTTTTTGGGCGAAGCAACGACACAGGGGTCGCCAAAGACGCCATATTTAGACGTGAGCGTTTCGGTCTTCCACGTCCAACCACCATCCTTGGACACATGCACACGGTCCAAGATGGAGCCTGCCACGAGGTGCTTCGGATTGTGCGGGCTGACCGCAATCGAGGGCTCACAGGGTTGGTAGCTAAACCCGTAGCCGTCAAAAATGAGGATGTTGTCAGGTGGACGTTGAGCGGACAATGCCGTGGCCATCCACACAGCGGTACACGCTGCGATCAACCGCGCGTAGGTCATTCTGAGGCAGCACTGTTATTCAACTCAGCAGTCGCTGCTTCATACGCCTCCTGAATAGCTTGCAGTTCGGCGAGCAATGCTGCTTGAATTTCGCGAATCTGGTCGTCGCTCATGCCTTCCAAGCTCAACTCATTGCCATGGTCGTGCGCATGATCGTGCGCATGGTCATGAGCGTGATCGTGGCCCTCGTGGTCATGGCCGTGGTCGTGGTTGCACGCGTCACCAGGGATGCCGACCACTGTGGATTCCCAATCGTGGAATCGAACATCGAGTTCGCCCAATTGGCTCTCCACACGCGCCAATTGAATGGCCAACGCTGAATCTCCCTCAGCCATGCGTTCGTCGATTTGCGTTTCAATCGTCGCAAGCGAAGCCTGCATGGCATCGTGGAGGTCCCCAGAAATCCGGGTCAATTGAACGTGCAACTTTCGGGCTTCTTTCAAGCTTTCGCTTTCGGCGGTTTGGCCGCATCCAATGGCCGCCATGCACAGGGCCAAAATCAATAATCGATTCATATCAAGGTGTTTTCTGAGGGTCTTTTGGTAGAGTAGCAGAAGGGGGCACCGGATCGTAGGCCGGCTCAGTCCAGGGATGGCAGCGAGAGATGCGGCGCATGGCCAACCATCCCCCCTTCCACGGACCGTGAACTTCAATGCTCTCCTTTGCGTATGCTGAACAGGTGGGTTGAAACCGACAATTCGACCCCAAAAGCGGACTCAAAGCCACTTGGTACAATCGAATCAAGAACAACATCACGGCTCGAACCATGACGGAAATTTACGAAGTGGCTTTGTGGGTCAGTCACAAATGACTCCAAAATCAGTCAGGAACACCAGCATGTCCGCAACCGTAACCATTCCATCCTTATTGATGTCACTGGGGCATGGATCGGCAGTTACTTGTTCCAACAACTGATAGACCAGGTCAACCGGATCCGCCACTCCATTTCCGTCCGTATCGGAAGAAGTCGGCGACAAATTAAAGAGCATGACTTCGTCCCCATCGTTCAGTCCATCTCCGTCGGTATCTGCGTTGTTGGCGTCGGTATTGTAGCCGCTTTCTTCTGAATCGGTTAATCCATCCCCGTCGCTGTCGGTGTTGCCTTCATCGGAACCACCGCCTTCACCGTCGCCGCCGTTGCCTTCGTCGGAACCGCCGCCTTCTCCGTCGCCGCCATTCCCTTCATCGGAACCGCCACCTTCTCCGTCACCGCCGTTACCTTCATCGGAACCGCCGCCTTCGCCGTCGCCGCCATTCCCTTCATCGGAACCGCCACCTTCGCCGTCACCGCCGTTGCCTTCGTCGGAACCGCCGCCTTCGCCGTCGCCGCCGTTGCCTTCGTCGGAACCGCCACCTTCTCCGTCACCGCCGTTGCCTTCGCCAGAACCGCCGCCCTCGCCGTCACCGCCGTTACCTTCATCGGAACCACCACCTTCTCCATCACCGCCATTGCCTTCGTCGGAACCGCCGCCTTCTCCGTCGCCGCCGTTGCCTTCGTCGGAACCGCCACCTTCACCGTCACCACCGTTGCCTTCATCCGAACCGCCGCCTTCGCCGTCATTGTCGCCGCCCTCGCAGAACCAAGGACCAACCGTCGGGAAGCCCAAGCATTCCGCATAACACATGTTCGGCACTTGCACCCCTTCACCTTCAACAATCATAATGCACACGGGAGCACCGTCAGTATTGGCGCAATCAGCGCATTCCGCCAAAGCAGCTTCTAAGTCGAAGTCTTGTGCAAAAGCCAGGGAAATTGAACCCACAGCCAAAAACAGGAGCGTACTGATTCTCAACATATTATTTGTATTTAACGGAAAGATAGGGAAATCCCTGTGGTCAAATCGGCAGGCGCTCCAGCGCCATCAAAAATGCCACCGTACCGGTAACGGCACAAACGAACACCTGTTGTTCACGCGCCGTTACCCCCGCAGCTCGCGCCAGGGAGGCCAAGGCCAAGCATACCGCCAAGATGAGCAATTGGCCCAATTCTACACCTAAATTGAATCGAAGCAACGGCATCACAATGCCCTCGCCCTCTTCGCGCATCATTCGAAAAAAGGAACTAAACCCCAATCCGTGGATGAGGCCAAATCCCACTGTCGCTGCGTACAGCAATCCACTGCCGCGCTTGCCCTTTTGTCCAGCGCCTCGGCGCAGGTTCCAGATGGCAGTGGCCGTGATGGTCACGGGAATCAGGAATTCGATCCACGTGCCGTTGGCGTGTACCCAACCCATGCCGGCCAACAACAACGTGATGCTGTGCCCAAGGGTGAAGGCCGTAGCCAAAATCACCACCCGCCAAGCGTCTGCCAAACTCGCCCACGCCACCAGCGCCAGCAAGTACAGCATGTGATCGTACCCATTGAGGTCGGTGATATGTTCGACCCCCATGTAGATTTCATTCATGACCGGGTGTATTCCGCGATTTCGAAGGCGTATTGGTTGCGATCGTCGGCCTCAGAACGACCATGGGACGAACGATTCCAGCCTGCTGAAACGACCGTGAGGTCGAAAAAAGTATCGCCCTCCGGCTCTGCCTCGACATGGGTCAACAGCACACGGTCGACATTGCCACGCTCCAACGACTGGCGGTAAATCTCACCTCCTCCAATGATGAAGGCCTCAGCAGCACCCGTCGCAGACGCGACTTCCAAGGCAGCTTCGAGCGAGTGTACCACCTGCGCACCGGGCGCTTCATACGCAGCATTGCGGGTGACCACGATGTTCGTGCGGTGCGGGAGCGGACGAAATTTCTCGGGAATGGATTCGTAATTCTTACGTCCCGTAATGACGACGTGCCCGCGGGTTGTTTCGGAGAAAAACTTCATGTCGTCGCGCAAGCGCCACACGAGGTCGTTGTCTCGGCCGATCACGCCATTGGCGGCAACCGCCACAATGATGGAAATGCGCATGGCCTCGGATTAGACAGAAACCGCCGCTTTGATGTGCGGATGCGGGTCGTAGTTCAACAACTTGAAATCGTCGTAGGTGAAGGCAAACAGGTCCTTCACATCCGGGTTCATCCACATGGTCGGAAGCGGACGGGGCTCGCGCGTCAATTGTTCGCGGGCCTGCTCAACGTGATTGGTGTAGAGGTGGACATCACCAAAGGTGTGCACGAATTCACCGGGCTCCAGGTCGCACACCTGCGCCATCATCATGGTGAGCAGTGCGTACGACGCAATGTTGAACGGAACACCGAGGAAGGTGTCGGCCGAACGTTGGTAAAGCTGGCAGTTGAGGCGGCCGTTGTCCACATGGAATTGGAACAAGCAATGGCACGGCGGCAAGGCCATCTCGTCGATGAAGCTCGGATTCCATGCCGAGATCACGTGACGGCGGGAATAGGGGTTGTTCTTGATTTGGTCCACCAACTTGGCAATCTGATCGGTGTGGGTGCCGTCGGGGTTAGGCCAGCTGCGCCATTGGTAGCCATACACCGGACCCAGGTCGCCATTTTCATCGGCCCATTCGTCCCAAATGCGGACGCCGTTGTCCTTGAGGTACTGGATGTTGGTGTCCCCTTGCAAGAACCAGAGGAGTTCATGGATGATGGAGCGCAAGTGCAATTTTTTGGTGGTCAACACCGGAAAACCCTCTTGCAAATCGAAACGCATTTGGTAGCCAAAACAACCAATGGTACCGGTGCCTGTGCGGTCTTCGCGTAGCGATCCGTTGGTCAGCAGGTGGTCAAGTAAGTCGAGGTATGCACGCATAATCCCAAAGGTATTTCGCACCCTCTGCATTTCCCGTAGCCGTGGAAATCAGGTTGAAAAGAATCGGGTCGAAGGCCCGCAATCAAATTGGCATTACGTCAGCCGCCGCCGTAACCACGATTCGCCTGCCAACGCTTCCAATGGCGTCCCCCATCGATAGCCCATGTTGATCACCACCAGATGCAACACCAGCGCTCCGTGCAGCGGCAAAATGTACCAGGGCCAGGCCAGGTCCCGAACAAATGGATTGTCCACTTTCGGCGCCTCCCACATGTACATGTAGTTTGCGCTGATGTCAGCTGGATGGTAGGTATTGAGGTACCAATTGAACACCCCCACGGATGTCGATAAAACAGCGGCTGCAACGTAGGTCCAAACCCATCCCCACTTCGGAAAGCGCAACCCATAGGCGCGCGCCATGATCATCGGAATGACGACGATGGCCGTGTGGTTAAAATAATACTGAGTTAGAATGACCGGTGCATCACCAATGGTCAACTGCGGCGTGAGCAGTGCATGGATCCCGCCAATGGTGCCTAGGAAGGCTGAAAACGTGAAGACTTTCTGGTTTTTCCAGAAGCAATTCAACGCCAACAGCCACCCGTTCAAACCGCAAAAATGCACAGGCAGGTTGCGGTGAACGCAGAAGTCTACATCCGGGTGCAACACGGTATAAACCGGTGGAACAAGGTTGGACAACACCATGACCCACCCCATGGTTCGGAGGGCTTTGTCTTTGCCCCCTCCCTCGAAGCGGTCATAAGCCCGCACCACCAACAGACCGGCAAGCACACTGCCTAGCAGCAAAAACCAGTACCGCGGCTCATCCGAATGGATGATCACGTCAAAAGCCCCGTTCACGATTCTGAGGGATTGGCCTCCTCATTTCCTTGGTGAATCAAGGTCTGAGTCGGGAAGGCAAATTCAAGTTTCGCATCGTTGAACCGACGGAGCACTTCAAGGTTGATGGCCCCCGGGGTCAAGCTGACATCGGCCTCCTTACGGACGTAGTAAATGGCGCTCACGTTGAGTGAGAAATCCCCAAATCCAGAGAACCAGATGATGGTGTTGTCTTCGGTGCCGATGTGCTTTTCAACGATTTCACGCAGGATGCTGATCGCTTCTTCGATGCGCTCGGGGGTTGTGTCGTAGGTCAAACCGAGGTCCAAGCGGATCTTGCGCGCCGGTTCGGCTGTGACGTTTTCGACGACGCTGTCCGTGAATTTGTGGTTGGGAATGGTCACAATGCGTCCCGCGAGCGTCTTGATGCGCGTCGAGCGAATGCCTACTTCAATCACGGTGCCGTCGACGCCGTCGAGTTGTACCCGATCGCCCACCACAAAAGGCTTATCGATGAACACGGTGATGCCCCCAAAAATGTTGGCCACGAAATCCTTTGCCGCGAGGCCCATGGCCAACCCGCCGATGCCGACCCCTGCGAGCAGAGCGCCCACATCGTACCCGGCATTGTTCATGGCCATGATCACCCCCAACGCCCAAACGGTGCTCCGCATGGTTTTGCGCAGGATGGGTGCCATCTGCGACATCATGGCCGAATCCGATGCCGTGCCCGTTCGGGTCAACAGGCTGCCCAGCAAGCTATCGATCAAGCGAGCCGCCATCCAGGTAACGTCAATGGCCACCGCAATGGAAAAGACATGCTCCATGAATTGGTCCACGCTCTCGCCAAAGTGCAGGTGGTCGTAGCCGAACCAAAAGCCCAGCAGAATAACAGCCAGGGCCAGCGGTTCTTCCACCTGATCGACAATCAAGTCATCCAATTGCGTTTCCGTCTTGCTGGCCAATTTCCGCATGCGGCGGCTGAACCAGCGGTACAGCAATTTCCCGACGACTACACCCCCCAATGCCCACAGCACAGCGATGCCCCATTCACGCAATGGGTTGCCCAAAAAAACCTGTTCCAAAAATTCCATGCTGCTAAAATCGACAAATATCTTTGCGCCATGGAAATAGCCTCCAAAAACACTGCTTCTTTCGGACCGTCGCTGCGCATTGGCGTTTTGGGCGGAGGCCAACTCGGCCGTATGATGATCCAATCCGCCGTGGACTTTGACGCACGGGTCGAGGTCATGGACCCCAGTGCCGATGCACCGTGCAAGCACTTCACCCACCGGTTTGTCCAAGGCGACTTGCAGGACGCAAAGGCGGTCGTGGCTTTCGGCAGCGGTTTGGACTGCATCACCATTGAAATCGAGCACGTGAGCGTGGAAGGATTGCGCACATTGGAAAACCAAGGCGTCCGCGTCATTCCCAAACCCGATCACCTCGCCACCATCCAGGACAAGGGCTTGCAAAAGCAGTTCTTCGAGGCCCACAACATTCCCACTGCCCCTTACCAACTCATCGACGACGTAACCCAAGTTGGGGCCATGGGCTTTCCCATCGTCCAGAAGAAGCGCAAAGGCGGATACGACGGCAAAGGCGTGGTCGTTTTGCGCGACGCCGACAGCCTTGAAACAGCTTTCACCGTGCCCAGCGTCCTCGAAGCCGCCGTGGACATCGATAAAGAATTGAGCGTGATCGTCGCCCGCAACAGCTCGGGCGAAACCCGCTGTTTCCCCGTCGTCGAATCGGTCTTTGATCCGGTGGCCAACTTGGTCGACTACCTCATCGCCCCCGCGGCCATCACAGCCGAACAAGCGGCTGAAGCCGAACGCATCGCAAAAATGGTCGCCGAATGCATGGAATTTGAAGGGCTGCTTGCCGTGGAATTGTTCCTCGACAAAAGCGGCGCCATCCTCGTAAACGAAGTAGCCCCCCGCACCCACAACAGCGGGCACCACACCATCGAAGCCAACATCACCTCGCAATTCGAACAGCACCTGCGCACCGTCCTCGACTTGCCCCTTGGCTCGACCGACCCGGTACACGCCGTAGGCGCCATGGTCAACATCGTGGGCACGGCAGACGCCCAAGGCACGCCGGTTTACCGCGGCATCGACGTGGCGTTGGCCACCGAAGGCGTTCACCCGCACCTCTACGGCAAGTCGCAGGTCAAGCCGTTCCGAAAAATGGGGCACGTCACCATCACCGGAGCATCCCGCGAGGAAGTACTCGAGCGGATGATGCGCATTCGTGAACAACTCGCGGTGGAAGGAAAAGCCTCCGCCGCCGAATAATCCCGACCGCCCCTGCGTTCTTAGTAACATGCAAGCCGTAATCGTCTTCACGGGTGGGTATTCCGGAGAAGCTGTGATTTCCAGGAAATCGGCAGCGATGGTCATGGCCAACATCGACCGATCGCGGTTCACCCCCCTACTCGTCCACATCGACGAGGAAGGATGGTTTGCCGAAATCGATGGCGAAAAACGGCCAACCTCTTTGGCTGCATTGATGAACGACCCCGCCGGGTACATCGGCGCCTTCGTCATGGTCCACGGCACGCCCGGTGAGAACGGCATCCTTCAAGCCGAGCTCGAAGCAGCCGGCTTTCCTCACACCACGGCCAAAGCCGCTACTATGGCCCTCACCTTCCACAAAGGCCGCACGACGGCCTTCCTGGGAGAGGCCGGTATTTTGGTGGCTCAGGCCATTCAAATTGCCGATGGCGCGGATTGGTCAAAAGAAGCCTTGATTGAAGCACTGGGCCTGCCCTGTTTTGTCAAACCCAATGAAACCGGATCGAGCATTGGCATTTCCAAGGTGAATACCGCCGAGCAATTGGACCCTGCCATCCAAGCCGCCATGGCCATCAGCGACAGCGGCGTAGTCGTCGAATCCTTACTCAAGGGCCGCGAGTTCACTTCCGGCGTCATCCCGGATGCACACGGCCGACCGGTCGCATTGCCGGTTACCGAGATCACCACCGAACGCGAATTTTTCGATTACGAGGCCAAATACGCCGGCGAGTCCGACGAAATCACACCGGCCGACATCTCAGCGGAGTGGACCCAAAACCTGCAGGACCTCGCTGTCCAGGTCTACGAAGCCACCGGCATGCGCGGTATGGCGCGTGTGGATATGATGTCGGAAGGGCCGGATAGCGCCTACGTGATTGAAATCAATTCCGTGCCCGGGTTTTCAGAAGCGAGCATCATTCCTAAACAGGCCGATGCCGTGGGCTTGAGTAAAACGGAATTGATCAGCCGAATCATCGACCAGACCCTGCTGGCCTGAGCGTCCAATCCAAAACGCGCTGAAAATCTTCGGGCAGTGCCGCTTCGTTCCACGGGTGCCGTCCTCCGAACACGTGGTTCGCGCCGGGCAAAACATGCAGGGTGCTGTTGCGGCTCCATTGGTGCAGCGACTCGGCATGAGCCAGTGGTACGGCGTCGTCCCCGTCCCCGTGAATGATGGTATGCGGAATGGCCAATGACCGCGCCGCCGCTTCCACATCCAGCCGGGACCGATGGGCCTGAAAATCCTCGTAAAACGAAAAGAAATGCGGCATGTCCTGAAGGGTACGCCCGTTGCGGATGTAGGTCACGCCACTTGCCTTCCAGGCATCCAACGCTGGACCGGGTTGAAAGATCGGTCGATCCAACGTGCTGACCGCCGCCCATGTGACCAAGCGCTTCACCCGCGCATCCGCCGCAGCCGTCAGCGTGGCGATGCCCCCACCGCGGGAATGGCCGATGAGCGTTACATCCTCCAGATTCACTTCCGCTGCATCAAGTCCGCCTTCAAATGCCCAGTCCAACACAGCTTGCACATCGTCCAACTCCTTGGTGTAGGTGTTTTGACCAAAGGCCTCGAGGTCGGGGAAATCGATGGGTTGGTCCGCAGTGCCCCCGTTGTGGGAAAAATTGAATTTGAGTACAACGTAGCCAGCGTCCGTGAAGGCTTCATCCATTTGAGCAAAAACGCCCCAATCTTTGAAGCCCTTGTACCCGTGCAAAAACACCGCAAGCGGTTTGGGTGTGCCGGTAGATGGACTTTGCACGTCCACAAAAATGGGGCGGCCGTGGCGGCCCAGTATGGGGTGATGCTTGAGGGTTTTCATGGAATGCGAAAGAACTGAACTTTCGGCCATAAACAAAGAAGGGTCGTCCCGCTGGACAACCCTCCCCTGTTGAATGAAAACAAGTAAACTGTTATGGAGCTAGGCTCCGGCGGCCTTTACGAGAGGCTTGGGAGCAAGGTTGCGTTTTTCCGAAAAAAATGAAGCACTAGGCCCCGATGACCCGATCGCTTTGGTCTGCGACGAATGCCTTCCAACCGCTGTAGCCGGCTTGCATCCGCGGAGAAGCCAATTGAAAATGATGGCACAACGCCACTGCCAATCCGTCTGAAGCGTCCAATTCCTTGGGCATGTCTTCCATCTTGATGGAGAGGGTGCGAGCCACCATGGCCGCAACCTGTTCCTTGCTCGCTGCCCCGCTGCCCGTGATGGCCTGCTTGACCTTTCGCGGTGCGTATTCAGAAACGGGGATGTCGCGGGACAAGGCCGCAGCCAGCGCAACACCTTGGGCCCGGCCCAATTTCAACATCGACTGCACGTTCTTGCCAAAGAACGGCGCCTCGACAGCGAGGTGATCGGGCGCATGGGCTTCGATCAAAGCCGCACAACGGTCGAAGATTCGCTTCAATTTGACGGCGTGGTCGCGGTACTTTGACAAGTGCAGGGCCCCCATTTCCACCAACTCAACTTTCTTCCCGCGCACCCGAATGATGCCATACCCCATGATGGTCGTACCCGGGTCGATGCCCAAGATGATTTGTTCAGGTGCTGGAGTACGGGGGTTGGAAGGCATGCTCCGACGAAGGTACATTTGGAAATGCGTTTTCGCTACATCGTCACCGCCGCAGCATTGGCCTACATCGCATGGATGTTGGCACACCACGGCATTTGGTCCGACGGTGCCGCATTGTCCAAACTGATGCAACCGGCTGCTCCGGTATTCTTCGCAGGACTCGTGCTGGGGTTGCCCTTGAACATCGCCCTCGAAACAGCCAAATGGCGAGCCATGACGGCAACCCCGGGTGCGCCGTGGTCGAAAAGCGCACGGGAAGTCCTGATCGGGACCACTTTCGCACTGGTCACTCCCAACCGCATCGGCGATGCGGCAGCACGGGTGGCCCTGCTACCGGCTTCCCAACGCGCTCAGGGCGCAACCGCTTGGGCCGTCGGGGCCTGGGCACAGGCGGGGTGGACGTGGACCTTGGGCACCGCGGCTTGGTGGGCGTACACTTGGTTCGATTGGGCTTCCGGTGTGGAGCTGCCAACGGAGACGGTATCCATCATCGGTGGAGCGTTGATCGTGGCTACGCTGGTGTGGTGGGCGCTTCCTTCTTTGCTCCAGATGAGGCTGCCACGGCGTTGGCACGACCGATTGGCAAAGCGCTGGGGTACCGTGAAAACCGAGGAAGCAAAGAATCACCGAGGAAATCAAATCGTCCTGAGCGGTCTGCGCTATGCCGTGTTTGCCACGCAATTCGCCTGCGCAGTTGCGGCATGGGGGGGTGCATTTTCATGGGAGACTTACGGAACCATTGCGGTGGTCTACCTCGGCAACATGGTCGTCCCCACTGCGGCATTGGCCGAATTGGGGGTGCGCGAGGCACTCATTGTCGCATGGGCCCAACCCGTCGGAGACGCCCTGCCTGCGCTGGTGGCGGCGACCTTTGCCGTCTGGGTGGTCAACCTCGGTTTGCCCGCGCTCGTTGGAAGTTGGATGCAATTCAACCGCCATGTTTGAGGTCGCCATCGGAGTGATTGCATCAGGGGTGATGGGGATGTACTTCCGCTTCACGTGCAGGGTCGTACGCAGGTTGGGGCTGCTGGAACAATCGGAGGCGCGTGAAATGCCCGCACCGGATCTGCTCACCGTGATCATCCCCTGCAGGGACGAAGCCGAGAATTTGCCCGGGCTTTTGGCCGATTTAAAAGCACAATCCTACCCTGTTTCGGTGGTGGTCGTGGACGATGGAAGCCAGGACGGCACAGCGCAGATCGCTCTATCGGCTGGCATCCAGGTCCAGACCGCGACAGGGGCCGGGAAGAAATCGGCATTGGCCCAAGGATTTCGTGTAGTGCAAACGCCGTGGTTGGCAACCGTTGATGCCGATGTCCGCTTGCATGAAAATTGGGCGCGGACCCTCCTGTCAGCTGGCATTGCCAAGGACGCCGCATGCGTACTGGGAGGTGTCATCATTGAAGGACAGGATGTGGCTTGGGACCGATTCCAGCAGCTCGAATTTGGGGTCATGCAGGGCTGGATTGCTGGGGGCGTGAGGGTCGGCCAACTCGCCATGGGGAGCGGGGCCAACAGTCTTTACCGCACCGATGCCTATCCCGCAGAAGCCCTTCAACCAGAATACGCTTCAGGGGACGATGCATTTGCGTTGAACGCCCTTCAAAAAGCGGGGGCCTCCATCCATTGGTGCCACGATCCCGCAGGCCGCGTGCGCACGCAGCCCGTGCCAACATGGAAAGAACTATGGCAACAGCGCGCCCGATGGGCTTCCAAAACCGGGGGGCAAGACCGAGAAACCCAGTCCACGGCTGCCATCGTCGCTGCCGTGCATGGCATGGGCGCGGTCCTGTGCGCTGTACTGGCCATTCAACCCACTTCCGCATCGGCACTCTTGTTCGTGGGATTCACAGGGTTGAAAATGGCCCTGGATGCGCGATTGCTCCGCCACGTGCGGAGGACATTCGATTTCAAGTGGCATGTGCTGGATGCGGTGTTTTTCTCGGGACGTTATGCCCTGCTTGTTTGGGGGGCGTGGTGGCAACTTTTGCGCGGCCAAGTCGAATGGAAAGGC
>CALJFZ010000040.1 GCA_938074325.1 uncultured Flavobacteriales bacterium
GCCGATGCCTTGGTAGGGAATGCCCAACGAATCAATGGCGTCTGAGAAGACCGTCGTCAGCGGGTTGTCGATGCTGTCGGAATCCTGGTACGGCCCTTCAAAAAAGTCCACGCCCATGGCGGGTGGATTCTCGCCGTACCCGATGGAATAACTGGTCGCTTCATCGAAGGCGTCGCCGTTGTAGCTGTAGCCCAAACCGCGCTTCACGTCCACCCCGACGTAGTCGTCCACGTGGCCGCCCAAGTCGCAATCCACCCATTGGGCGAAATACGTATCGGTCAAGGTCTGCGTGCCTTGGTTGATGAGGACGTAGTTGTAGAACTGCATGTTATTCACCTCATCGTTGGTCGAGAAGGCAAACGCTTGCGCACGGATCTCCATACCGATCGGCTCACCCTGCGACTCGGAGTGGATGTTGCCCTTGTCATTGAAAATCCAGTAGTAATTCTGGTCTCCGTACAGCGGCACTTGGTCTTCACGACGGCGCTCAGCGCAGTCAATTTCTTGGAGGAAGTCGTACCACGGGTAGTCTCCGGCTGCAGGATCGTAGAATCCGTTTCCATCGTAATCCTTGAACGGAGCGAGGTAATAATCCTGGTTCAGTCCCACATTGCCGTGCGCAGGGTATTCGAAGAAATACGAAGGGATGGTGTATCCGTTCGGGAACTGCTCCTCGAGGTCGCACTCGGGATCTGCAACACAATCGAAATACTGGCGGTGGCGCATCGCATCCGCGCGCTGAGTGATGGTGAACCGGTCGTACTGCTCGCAGGTCGTGGGATCAACTTCAGCGGCACCGGTATTCGTCAGCGGTCCCGGCCAGAAGTCATTCCCCACGTTGCGGTACCGAACGGCAGCGAGCTTGAGTTGTTGGTCAGGACTGATGCCGCCCAGCCAGAGCGCTCCACCGTACACCACGGAAACGCCTTCTTCCTTCGGCACCATGAATGCGCCTTTGTCAATGGCGCGGTCGTACCACAAGGCGCCCGCGTTTTCAATCAGAGCGCGCACATTGTTCCATTCCAAATCGCGCAGTGCTGTCGCCGGAGCACATGCCTCTGCACGGATCTCTTGAGAGGCATCCGGTCGGGCTTGAGGCACCGGAAAACCTTTTTGGAACAACGGGGCGTTCGGTGTCCCGTGTTGTGCGAAAAGGAACGCACTCAACACCATGCTCAAGGCGAACAAACAAGCGTTTTTCATGGAATCAGGTTGGACTGAGCAAGTTAGGAAACCCCTTCCAAAATCACGGGTTTACTCCCCCCCAAAAAGCATAGGAACATCCACCAATTGCAGGGATTCCGTGTAAATCAACCATCCTTTGACGACTGCCTCGGGATGCATCGCCTGCAAAACCCCGCAATAGCGGGCCACCTGACTGCGGTCCTTGTCGCGCTCTTGACCGGTCTTGAAGTCGATGACGTGCCATTCCCCGTCCAAAAGGACCACCCGATCGGGGCGTTCCAACTTGCCATTGCCCACGTGCACTGTTCGTTCCGCGAACACCTCATCTGCCCGCGATTCAAAAAACTTGGACATGGCGGGGTGAGCGAGCACGGCTTCAACCAAATCAATCAACGTCTCGCGTTGTTCCGCTGTCCAAAGTGCAGCCTCGACCATGTGGTTTTTCAGCCGTGGCCAGTCGCTTGCATCCCGCAATTCACCGAGCAGTCCGTGCACGGCATTGCCATGTTCAACGGCCGTCCAAGCGCCTTCCGAAGCCAAAGCGGACCAATGCGATTTGGGGCGAGCGATGCGCTGATCAAACGGTTGCCCCAGCAGCAATGGCGTTTCACGCTCGTCGGCCCCGCCCTGGTCGTTCCCATCTTCCACTTGTTTGCGGTCATGGGCACCAAAATCATCTTCCAATGAAGACGCATCGATCCGGTCCGCGAAAGCCCCTTGCCAACCGGTCCAAAGCAACTGCGGCAAGGTCTGGATGTCTATGTCCGGCGTCGGTGCCTTTTCGAATTCGAGCCCGACATCCAACCGGTCCACTGCCCGCGTGACCGCTACGTAGGCCACATTCAGTGCATCGAGTACCGTACGATCAATTTCGTTCTGTCGTTCCTTTTCGAGCACCGTATCCTTCATGTCACTGTCCCGAAGGAGGGCTGCCGGCAGGCCGAAGCGATCGGCATCCAACCGAACCGGAATCTCGTCCTTGAACCGATCGATTTTCTCGGCGTGGACAGGGGTGATCACCACCTTGAAGTCGAGGCCTTTCGCTTTGTGCGGCGTCATGATTTGGACCGCATCTTGTCCTCCGCTGACCCGGATGCTCCGCCGATGTCCCTTGCGTTCCCAATGGCTCAGGAAATCTTTGAGGGTCCCCCTTCGCTGGGTGACCACTTCGTGCACCAACTCCAGCATGCCCTCTGTGTATGCGGGGAAGGCATTGGACCACCCCAAGGCGTCGAAACAATGGCCCACCAGAAGCGTCAAGGGAGCGGTGACCAATTCCCACGCCATTAATTCCGGCGCGACCGCTCGGAACAGCGCCTTGGCATTGATTTGGCTGCGTTTGTACGTGTTGCCATCGTTGCCCACAAACTCGTGAATTTCCCGGTGCTTCTGAACCCAATCCGCCTCGGACACTTCCGGGTGAATGGCGCAATAATTCTGGGCAAACGTCAGCGGGTGCAGCGGATTCTGAGGATCGACTACCGACCGCAACAAGGCTACGACGGCCTGCGTGACCGGATGCCGACCCAAATGCAGACTTTCCGAAGTCCACGGCGTGATGCCCCGATCCATGAGGTATTGCGCAAGGGCTGCGCCGTCTCGGTTTCGCCGCAAGAGCACAGCGATATCGGAGAGTGCGAAATGGGCTGCAGGATCCAACGGCGGTTCGTAAGCAAACGATCCGTTTTCCTCCCGCAAACTCCCTCCTGTGTGGCTGAGAATGCGTTGGAGCACCCATTCGTTTCGCTGTGTTTGTTTGTCGACGTCCTCAGACTGAATCAAACACGCGAGATGCACGCGCCCCTGATGCTCGGAAGTGGGGTCTTGTTTGACGTCGCGGTAGACCCGTTGAAGTTCTTCGGGAAGGTGGGACCGGATGCTTCCAAACCACTCATTGTTCCAATCGACAATGGCCGAGCCCGACCGGCGGTTGTGATGCAGGGTGGACATTTTGTGCGTGCGATTCAACGACGCGGCCGCTTCAAGGAGCACCGGACTGGGTTCCCCGATCAAATCCGGCAGGGATTCGAGCTGCTCGTAATTTCCGTTCCGCCAGCGATAGATGGCCTGTTTGGCATCGCCAACCACCATGCCCATTTCGTCCAATGACACCAAGTGTTCGAACAGGTGGACCAAGTTGTGCCACTGGGTAATCGATGTGTCTTGGAATTCATCGATGAATATGTTTCGGTAGCGGTTCCCTATCCGTTCATAAATGAAGGGTGCCGGATTGTCGCGAACAATCGCCGAAATCTTCCGGTTCAACGTCGACAACAACCGAACGTTTCTGTCCTGCTCGACGGCCGCCAACTCATCCCGGATCAGCCCCAGCGTGCCGATCAAGCTCACGCGTTGTTGCAGGTGTTCCTCGAGTTTAAACGCCTGTCCGGTTTCGCCGGTGTAAAGCTGGCGCCAAGCTTCCACCGCTTCAGAAACAAATGGAACGACCGATTGGATTTGGCCTATGGTGGATTCTGGCGCCTTTCCCGTCCAAAACACTTCGTCCTCAATTTGGGCATTTAAGCGCTTCTTGATTTCGGCGCCGCGCCCCTCTCCCTTCTGTACCTTTTTTAGCCAATTGGGCACCGCTTTGTACGCAAAATCGCTGTCCTCCAACCCCGCCTTTCGTATCGCTTGCAGCGCCTCCTTGGCTTTCTGGACCGGAATCAGTCGCCGTTTCTTGAGGTCTTGGCCGCGTTCCTTCCGAAACCGATCCAATGCATCCGGTGTCCATACTGCTGGATCCAGTGCGCGCAATGCCTCCTGCATGTTTTCCTTGGTCACCTGCTTGCCAAACGCGAGCAACTGAGTGCGGATGTTAGCGTTCTTCTCCTCCTCGACTTGCTGGCGGACAAACCCTTCCAGCATGCGGGTCAAGGCCTCTTCGCCCGGCTTGCCCACTCGACTCAACAACCTCGATATCGCCTCTTCCAACAGAGCCTCTTCGTCCAACTCGATTTGGAAGTCCTCTTCCCACTTCAAGTCCTTGCTAAAACTCCTGACCAATCGGTTGACAAAACTGTCAATGGTCATCACGCTGAAGTCTTCATACCGATGCATCATGGCCTCACCGAGGGCGCGTGCCCGCCGGGCCAACTCTTCCCCCGCAATGGGCACAATGTCCAACAGGCTTTGGTACATAGCCCCTCGCCCTTCGGCCACTTCGCGGACGTCCTTGAGGATGCGCTCCTTCATTTCCTGGGCAGCCAGGTTGGTGAAGGTGATCGCCAAAATGTGGCGGAAGTACTGCGGGTTGTTCTCCCAGAGGCAGCAAGCCAAATAATCGCGCACGAGCCTGTAGGTTTTGCCTGACCCCGCACTGGCCTTCACAATGTGGAATCCCTTCTTATCAAACTTGACCTCCATTTCGTACTAATTGTGACCGCGTGCAACGTATGCCTAAATTACTCGTTCTAACTTTGTAAGACAACGTAATCGCACCATGATCCCACGCGCACAATATTTCGTTTTTGCTCTGCTGTTCATTGCGTTGACAGGCTGCGAAAAATGCAATCCGGAACCGGAGCCTTTGCCCGACGGATCCGTGCGACTGGACATGGATTTGACTTGGGAGTCGGAGCCGTATGCCGTGCAGCAGGTTGCCACAGATCACAACGGTTATCCCGTTCGATTGGACAATTTGCAACTCTATGTGGCTCCCTTGGAACTGCGCAACAACGCCGGAGAATGGACCACCACCGATGACGTCTTCCTGGTTGATTACAGTGTCCATGCACAAAACATGACCATCGAGGTCGAACCTGGCACCTACGAAGCCGTGCGCTTTGGTCTCGGACTGCCTCCCGAAATCAACACGGACATCGACCCGGCTTCTTACCCAAACGACCATCCGCTCAGCGTTTTGGGCTCTGCTGGCATGTTCTGGACCTGGGCTTCCGGGTACATCTTCGTCAAATACGAAGGCAAGTTTGCCACTGAACAAGGGACGCAGTTGCTGGAATCGGTCTCCTACCACTGCGGAACGGATGCCAGTTACCGCACGGTGACGTTGGAACTACCCACCCCGCTGGTGGTGGCCTCGGAGTCGGAAACGCAGGCGACACTGACGTTTGATGCAGCAAAGGCATTGTATGGAAGCACGGATGCCATTGATTTGGCCGTCGACCCTGTGACCCACAACGCCAATGGTGATAGCCTAGGTGGTCGCATGATGGACCTCTTGATCAACGCCTGGAACATCGAAGTGCAATGATAAAGGGGGTGAACAAACGCATTGGGCTTTACGTACTGGCTGTGCTTGCCTTGACGGGTTGCGAGCGATGCCAGGACGACGTCCCCCCCTGCAGCACCCCGGACTGTTCTCCAGCGGCAACCCCTTACACCTTGGAGATTCCGCCATTTTTCCCGCCCATGGACATCCCCGAAGACAATCCATTGACCGTCGAAGGCGTGGAATTGGGGCGTCTGCTGTTCTGGGAAAAAGAGCTTTCCATCGACGGCTCGATGAGCTGTGGTTCGTGCCACCTTCCTCAGGCCGCTTTCGCTGACCCGAACACCTATAGTACCGGGGTCAACGGAGCGCAAGGCATCCGGAACGCCATGGCCCTCATCAACATTGGTTGGGCCCCCAATTATTTTTGGGACGGACGAGGCTTGACCTTGGAGGAGCAAATTTTAGAGCCGGTGGAGCACCCGGACGAAATGGCCCTGCCCTGGAGCGAGGCAGTGGATCGTCTGCAAAATTCCTCCACCTACCCCGAGTTGTTCCAGGTCGCTTTCGCCGAGGATCTCATCACCAAAGAGTTGGTCGCCAAGGCCATCGCACAGTTCTTGCGCACCATGGTTTCGGCTGATTCCAAATTTGATCAGTGGCGGCGTGGTGAAACCCAGTTGACCGACGAAGAGTTCGCCGGGTATGAAATCTTCTTGCGCGAAGGCGGCGACCCCGAAACCACCCCTGGAGGTGAATTCGGTGGCGACTGCTTCCACTGCCACGGAGAGGCAGGGTTGCAATTCAGCGATTACTTGTTCCGCAACAACGGGTTGGACAGCACGTTTGCTGCTGACCCGGGTCACGCGGCTGTTTCCGGCAACCCCTTGGACTCCGGGAAGTTCAAAACGCCCACCTTGCGCAACGTTGCCCTCACTGCACCTTACATGCACGACGGTCGCTTCACTACCCTCGAAGAGGTCATCGGCCACTACAATTCCGGCGGAGTACCGTCTGCCACTGTGGACGCCTTCATGAAAGTCTCAACCGGTGGCCTCCAACTGAGCCCGGTGCAGCAGACCCAATTGATTGCCTTTTTGCACACATTGACGGATACTTCATTCACGTCGAACCCCGCGTTCCAGGATCCGCATTGAAGGAGGCATACAAACATCAACTGCTGTGGTCGGCGCAGAACCGCAAAGTCATCAAACGGCTATTTCTGGGTTGGCGAAAAAAGGCCCCCAAGGACTTGGATGACCGTTTTCACTCGGGCCACGAGCGCGCCTTCGCAGAAGTTGACTGCCTCGCCTGTGCGAATTGCTGCCGAACGACGAGTCCCATTTTTAAAGAGCGAGACATCGTGCGCATCGCGAAGCACCTTGGTGTGAAGGTCAGCGACTTCTCCAACCGCTACCTCCGGAGGGATGAAGACGGAGATTGGATCCTGCAGTCTTCCCCCTGTTCGTTCCTCGATTTGGAAACCAACGCGTGCAGCATCTATGATGTTCGACCACAAGCATGCCGGGAGTTTCCCCACACCGACCGAAAAAACATGCGCGAGATTTTGGGCATCACCGAACAGAATGCCCACCTGTGCCCTGCCGTTTCAAAAACCGTCCAAGCCATTCTGGACGAGGTAACCGACTGATAAATAAGAATCCCTGAGTGTAACCTCTCAGGAAATTTCCCGTAAAAGCCGGGTATGATCCGCTTATATATCATATCCATTGCATTGTTTTTGGGCGCGTTTACGCCCAACAACCTTTTCGCTCAATGTTCAGAAATCATTGATAACGAAGGACTTGCAACTTCCAATCCCACATGGTACAACTGCGATTCTGCAGGTGAGCCCCTGAGCATTGAGACCTCCACTTCGTGGACGGACTTGATGATCGATTGGGGCGACGGCAGCGCTGTAGAAGCCGTGGGCACGTTCAATCCAGGGGATGCGCCTGTGACGCACGCCTACACCAACGACGCGACCAGCTACACGGTCACACTGTCGGAGGCGGATGGTTCGTGCTCCATTGAAGGCCATTACTTCAGTGGCACTCCAGAAAGCAATTTTTGGAGCAGCGAGACAAGTGTCTGCGAGGGCACTTCTGTGCAGTTCCACCAAGAAGCAACGGGCGTTCAATACGCTTGGAACTTTGGGGTGAATCCCAATTTCATGAACACGTCCACTGGGCACGTGAGCTTCACGTTCTCAAACCCCGGTGAATACACCGTTCAGAATGTCATCCAAGTTCCTGGATCGAACGGAGCTTGCACAGATACATCAAGCATCAACGTAACGGTTCTTCCCCGGCCAGACGTCAACATGACCTTGTCTGCGACAGAGGACTGCGGAAGTTTGACTGTGGAAGGTGACGTTAGTGCCGACAATTCGTACTTGTACGTGTGGTCCTTCATGCCTTCGCCTTCCTTCCAAGTGGGGACACACCTCGATCCCGTAACCTTTACCAATGCGGGTAACCACCCCATTTCCGTAGCCGTGACAGGCACCAACGGTTGCCAGTCTACTGCGCAGCAGTTTGTAACGGTTCACCCTCAACCTGAAGCGGATTTCGCGTTCGAGGGTGCTTGCTTTGGAGAAACGACTCAATTCACGGATGCGTCAACTGCGAACTGGAACACCAACATTACCGGATGGTACTGGCAGTTCGGTGACGGCACCGTCAGCTACGAATCCAACCCAACACACGACTACGCCTTTACCGGTGATTACAATGTGAGCTTGACCGTTAACACACCAGAGTGTTCTTCATCCACTTCGCAGCTTGTAACCATCAACCCAAACCCAACTGTAGAGGCACAGGCCAGTGTGATGAGCGGATGCTCTCCTTTGGACGTAGCCTTTACAGCGGATGCTACGCTCGCCTCTGACATTGCATGGAACATCGACGGAACCGCGTCAACCGATGCGGCCGTGAATGCGGTGCTTGAAACGGCCATCGGCGAATCCACGGCGCACACTGCCACCGTAACAGTAACCTCTGCCATGGGTTGCACCGCAACAGACGAGGTAACCATTGAAGCATTTGCGCGTGCAGAGGCACAGATCAATCCTGTTGCCAATGCTGGATGTGCTCCTTACAACTTGCCCGTTTACAATTTGTCCCAAGGCGCCATCGCTTATGAATGGTACGCCAACGGTGCCTTTGTGACCTCCAATGAGGAATGGAACGGCACGTTGGAAAATATGAACGACGCCATCGAGAGCCAGACCATTGAACTGGTCGCGCATTCACTCCAAGGCTGCAACGATACCACATCGACTACGATCCAAGTGTACCCGCAGGCGGACTTCACGTTTGAATTGCCCAGCGATACGGCATGTTCTCCATTGGAATTGACCATGCCCTTTATGGATGGCGTGAACTCATTTACCTGGAACTTCGGCGGCGGCAATACCACTGACGAGCAAACACCCAGCATCTTGTTGGAGAACACCAACGGTGGTTTGATGGGTACGTCCATTACCTTCACCGGAATCTCGGTATTCGGATGCTTGGATTCACACACAGAAACCGTGTACGTCCGTCCGCAGCCGGTAGCAGAATTTACCTCCGACGTCATTGAAGGGTGTGAGCCTTTGGCTGCCAACTTGGAAAACATCTCCAGCGATGCGGACTCGTACGTTTGGGATTTCGGAAACGGCATCAGCGACGACGGCCCGACCGCCTCGCACGCCTTCTTCACCGATGGTACGGTTCAGACCTTCGACATTACGTTGACTGCGACCGATGATCTCGGGTGTACCGACACTGACAGCTTGACGGTTACCGTATTCCCAGCGGCTGATTTCACCCTGGATTTGGGGGTTGACGCTGCATGCGATCCATTGGAACTGACTTTGCCTGCCATCGACGCTGCTCAGAACATCAACTGGGACTTTGGTGATGGAACCACTTCAACCGAAGCGACTCCCGACCACGCGTGGACCAATACCACCGGTGGATTGGATTCTTACATCGTAACGGTCACCGGCGAAACGGAGCACGGGTGTGGCGGCATGGCTGTGGACTTGATCTCCGTCAAGCCTCAACCTACCGCGAGCTTCAGCACAGATGCATTGGATGGTTGCGAACCCCTGACAAGCAACTTCGCGAGCACAAGTGTGAATGCGCAATCATTGAGCTGGACGTTCGGCGACGGCACGACAGAGGCCGGAGCGTCAGCGAGCCACACCTTCGACAACATCGATGCAGACACGGCATACGAAGTGACATTGACGGCAACCCATGCGTTGGGATGCACCGACGTGGCCACCCAGACCGTAAACGTATACGCTGCTGCTGAATACACCTTGAATCTGGGAACGGATTCAGTGTGCTCACCGTTGGAATTGACCATGCCTGAATTGGCCGGTGCACAGAACTTCACCTGGAACTTCGGTGACGGCACTACGTCGAACGAGGCAACACCTACCCACACTTGGTACAACGCATCAACCGGCTTGATGACCGCGACCGTGACATTGGAAGCGGAGACGGCCAACGGGTGTGCAGGCACATCCGAAGCAACGGTGAACATCAAGCCTCAGCCCATTGCCAATTTCATGGTAAACGGCGAAGAGGGATGCGATCCATTGGTCAGTCAGTTCAACAACTACAGCATGCTGGCTGATTCGTACGACTGGGACTTCGGAAACGGCGAA
>CALJFZ010000041.1 GCA_938074325.1 uncultured Flavobacteriales bacterium
GCGGCCGTTTACAAAGCCTTGGACGGCACCAACGCCGACGTACTGGTCAACCCCAAGTACATCGTGCGAGAGAAACGTGCCTTTTTCTTCCGAAAGACCACAGTTCAGGTCGCTGGATTTGGCGGAAAATTCGTGTTCGAATGAAGCAATTTTTGACACTGGCTGCCGGCCTGGGGTTGGCTTCTGCCTGCGCCGCGCAAACACTGGACCCGAGTTTATTGAAAAACACGGAGTCGAAGCAAGCTGGTTTTCACTGGGATTTTGATGAAGACAAAGCCACAGGCAAACGCTTTACCGTCGAAGGGGTGTTCTGCCTAAACGGGTACACTTGGTCACCCATCGATTACAACGAAAGCGATGCCACCATTCGACAAACCGTTGAGCGCATACGTCCTGATTTCAGTTCTGGGGAACTGCAGAACACACTCAACGACATGGAATACAATGTCATGTGGACCTTTCGCAACGCCAGCGGTGGGGGTGGGCAACAAATCGGGCCTCGGTTGCTGCGTGTACGGTACCAGCCTGTCGAAACCCTTCCGGTAGACGTTTCAATCGGCATCGGTCGTTCCACGGCCCTCTTCTACGCGAAGAGTCAATTGCAAGAAACCGGAGCCACCATTGGACTGAACCAAACGGACCTGATGGCGACAGCCTTCACCGACCATTACTTCCACCTTCGTGCCATCTACCAAGGATGGTGGGGCAGCGAGCAGCCTCGCGTAACGCCGAGTTGGAACCCGACGCTTGTGGAGGTCGGAGCGGGATACGCTCCCACGCACCGCATCAAATTCACCGGAGCAGTAGCTGTGGTTCCCAATGCCACGAAAGCGGCGCAGGATTGGCAATTTGACGCATGGGAGCAGGGGGTGGAACAGAGCATCACCGAAATCAGCGACGTCATGGCTTCAACCCAATTTGTATTGGGTGCGCAAATGCGCATCGGATCGACAATGTGGGGATTTGAGCAGCGCTGGTTCCGTTTCCTAGGGGATACCCGCGAATACATCCTCGCCGGGGCATCCAACACCACAACACCGAGTTATTTCTGCATGAGCATCGGGTACCAATTGTGACCGCAAGGTTCAATTGACACGCATAAAAAAAGCCCCGCGATTGTGGGGCTTTCTTATTTCAGTCCTTGAATCGTCTGATTTAATAGTCCACTAGTCAGCGGTTCGAAACCAATTAAATCATCGGTAGTGAAAGGGTAAACGTTGCTCCTCTTCCGACGTCCGATTGCACTGAAATCGCACCACCAAGTTGGTGGACAATCGACTGCGTGATTGTCAACCCCAAGCCTGTGCCGTGTTTTTTCAATGTAAAGCGCGGTTGAAATATGGCTTCGATCCGGTCGGGCTCAATGCCCACCCCATTATCACGAACCCGAATGACAGCGCGATTCGACACGCATTCGATGGTCGCGTGAATGGTGGGAACATCCACCTCCTTCGTCGCGTCTACAGCGTTTGAAATCAGGTTATTCAGCGCCCGGGTCACGTGCTGCTTAGAACCTAGCATGGTAACAACGTCATCTGGCATGTCCAATTGCCACCTTACCTCCGGATGCGACTGACGATACAATTCAATGACTTCTCCCAAAGCATTCTTCAAGTCAACGTCCTCGCGTTCCCCCAGACCCACTGCTGCCAACATTGAGAAATCCTGAGCAATCTCTGATAGGATATCAATCTGCTCAACCACCACGCGGGTGTATCGCCGAATCCGTTCATCGAAATCGTCCTTTTGATCGGACCACGCCCGCTCGAGTTGCTGAGCACCCAATTTTATGGGCGTCAACGGATTTTTGATTTCATGTGCTACTTGCATGGCCATCATGCGCCACGCTCCTTCTCGTTCTCGTTTCGCAAGTTCCTGAACGGCTTCTTGCAAAGCTTCCAGCAGCGCGTTGTATTGGTCCACCAACTCACCGATGGCATCCGACCGATCGTATTGGATGGGCGTCTGTTGGACTCCGGGTTCCAATTCGCGCATCCGATCGCGGATCACCCGCAGGTGGCGAACCAGCCCATTTGACAGGATAGCCGCTAGTATGGCTCCTCCCAAAAACAAAACGATATACAACGGGGCCAATTGCGACCAGAACGCTTTGAAATCTCCGGCCTCCAGCGCCCTTTTTTCATAGCGAACCCCAACAATACCCAAGGCAATGTTTCGCTTGTCCCACACGTTCCAATAAACATTGACCACCTGCTCTTCTGACGCGCCCTGAATGCGTTCATTGGATTTGGACAACGCACCGAGAATATCCGGTGGCAGTTGGATGTTCGACCCTGTTCTATCGGTTAAGGTGGACTGCGTCAACAAGCGTCCATCCGGACGGTACAAGGCGATATCCATCCCATGAATGTCAGCCAACTCACAAATTCGATCTGAAAACGCTCCGGGTATGTCCGCAGTGCGCAGCGTATCCGGAAGCCGATCCAGCGTGTAGTTCAAGCTCCGTTCCACTGACGCCTCTTTGCGCACCAGTCGGCGCGCATTGTACGCTTCTTCTTGGTCGCCCGCAAAATCCCAGGCCACGTACATGGTTCCGGCTAGCGCCAGAACAATGACGAGCAACATGGAAAGCAATATGCGTGTTTGGAAACCCATGCGTCGAAGCTACTGCGAGCCTGCTAAACGCAAGGACTGTGCCAGCAACTTTTTACGCATCCAGCGCCTCCGAGCCCGCGACAATCTCGAGGATCTCGGTGGTAATCGCAGCCTGGCGTGCTTTGTTGTAGGAGATGCGCAACTCACGGAGCAATTCTCCACCGTTTTCCGTTGCTTGGTGCATCGCTGTCATACGCGCACCGTGCTCAGCCGCGTGGCTGTCCAACAAGCCCTTGTACAACTGAACCTTCAACGAATTCGGGATGATGCGTTCTACGATTTCGGCTTGATTAGGCTCGAAAATGTATTCGATGTCTGTACCAACAGGTCCTGACTCGTCAGCGTCCATGGGCTCCAACGGGAGGAAGTCCTCCATAGTAGCCTCTTGTACAGCGGCGTTGACAAACTTGTTGTAAACGATCTTCACCTCGTCGTAGGTGCCCGCACGGAACTGGTCCATGATGGCTTCAGCTACCACCTGTGCGGCATCGAAGTTCAAGTCGTCAAAGATTTTCCATGCATCGGCGTCAAAGCCCTGCGGAGTCAGCGAAGCATCCTTCTTAAACGCGTCATTGGCCTTCTTGCCCAATGGCAAAACGTGGTATTCCGCACCGCCCTGCTTGATGGCGAGGTTGACCTGCTTGATGATGTTGTTGTTGAAGCCGCCGCACAGTCCGCGATTGGACGTGATGGCTACGAGCAACACACGCTTGACTTCTCGCTTTTCGGAGTAAACTCCTTCACCGCTGTCCAAGGACGCGCTTACGTTCGACAGAACCGCTTGCAACTTCTCAGCATACGGACGCATGCGGGTGATTGCATCCTGAGCACGTCGCAGTTTTGCAGCCGCCACCATTTTCATGGCAGAGGTAATCTGCATCGTGTTTTGTACCGATGTAATTCGTTCCCGTACTTCTTTGAGTCCGCCAGCCATCGTTTACGCGTATTGAGCTGTCATTTCTTTGGCAGCAGCAGCGAGCACTTGCTTTTGCTCGTCACCGTACTTACCGTTCTTGAGCGCCTCCATGGTGTCTGCGTGCTTGTTGCGCAAGTAGTCCAAGTAAGCCACTTCGAATTCCTTCACGCGGTTCACAGGCACGTCCTTCAAGAGGCCTTCAACACCGCAGTAGATGATTGCAATCTGATCCTCAACACGCATAGGGCTGTTCAAGTCCTGCTTGAGGATTTCTACGTTGCGCTCACCCTTGTCCAATACCGCCTTCGTCGCTTCGTCCAAGTCCGATCCGAATTTGGCAAACGCTTCCAACTCGCGGTACTGCGCTTGGTCGAGCTTCAGTGTACCTGACACCTTCTTCATCGACTTGATCTGAGCGTTACCCCCTACACGGCTCACCGAGATACCTACATTGATCGCAGGACGGATACCGCTCAAGAAGAGGTTTGATTCGAGGAAGATCTGCCCGTCGGTAATCGAGATAACGTTAGTCGGGATGTAGGCAGATACGTCACCAGCCTGCGTCTCAATGATCGGCAACGCCGTCAACGATCCGCCGCCCTTCACCTTGTCCTTCAACGACTCGGGCAAATCATTCATTTGTGATGCAATCTCCTGCTCGCCGATGACCTTCGCTGCACGCTCCAACAAACGGCTGTGCAAGTAGAAAACGTCACCCGGGTACGCCTCACGTCCTGGAGGACGACGCAACAGCAACGATACCTCACGGTACGCAACTGCCTGCTTCGACAAGTCATCATAAACAACCAACGCTGCACGGCCCGTGTCGCGGAAGAACTCACCAATCGCAGCACCCGTAAATGGAGCGTAGAACTGGAGAGGAGCCGGATCAGAAGCGGTCGCTGCTACAACAACGGTGTAAGGCAATGCGCCGTTCTCTTCCAACGTCTTCACGATTCCCGCAACCGTTGAACCCTTTTGACCTACAGCGACGTAGATGCAGAATACGGGCTCACCCGCTTCGTAGAATTCACGCTGGTTGATGATGGTGTCAATCGCAACGGTGGTCTTACCTGTCTGGCGGTCACCGATGATCAACTCACGCTGGCCACGGCCAATCGGAATCATCGCGTCAATCGCCTTGATGCCCGTTTGCAACGGCTCACTTACAGGCTGACGGTAGATAACACCGGGAGCCTTCCGCTCAATCGGCATCTCGTACAAGTCACCCTGAATAGGGCCCTTGCCGTCAATGGGTTCACCGAGTGTATTCACCACGCGCCCCAACATACCTTCACCTGCTCGAATAGCTGCGATACGTCCCGTACGCTTCACGGAAGAGCCTTCCTTGAGGCCGCCTGAAGGGTCCAACAATACCGCACCGACGTTGTCCTCCTCGAGGTTCAAAACGATGCCACGGACTCCGTTTTCGAATTCAATCAATTCGCCGGATTCCACATTGGTCAAGCCGTAGATGCGCGCAATGCCATCGCCGACTTGAAGGACTGTTCCTACTTCTTCCAATTCAGCTGCTGACTTGACGCCTGCGAGCTGTTCACGTAAGATGGAAGAGACTTCTGCTGGATTGATTTCTGCCATGATTTCGGCTGGTGTTCGGTTTTTTGATCCGGGTCAGAATTCCGGTTCGTAATCGTGATCTGTGATTTGACGGCGGAGGAGCTCCAACTCGCGCTTGATGCTTGCGTCGATCATGCGGTTGTCCATGAGCAATTGAAAACCACCGACCAACGAAGGGTCCACGGTTTCCTTCAATTCTACTTCACCGTCGTGAAGGTTTTTGAGCGCGACACCAACTCGGCTTCGCAGCTCATCGTCCATTGGCGCGGCCGTCTTCACCTCTGCAACGCGCACGTTGCGCTGAAGACGCACCAAATTCAATGCCTCCTCAATGATGGCAGGCAAAATGGATTCACGGCCTTTGCGCACCAGGATCTTGACGAACTCAAGCGTGAGCTCGGTCAATTTGCCCTCGAAAATTTTAACGAGGACTTTTTCCTTCGCGTCCGCTTTGATCACAGGGCTCTTCAACAACAATTCCAATTCATCCGCTCCCTGAATGGCTTCATTCAGGAGACGAACATCTTGTTCCATGGTGTCGATGGCTCCTTTCTCATCAGCGAGGCTGAAGAGCGACTTAGCGTATCGTATGGCTGCGCGTGGAGTGGCCATTTATCAGTTCAATGGAGATTCATCAATGAGTCGGTTCACCAATGCTTTTTGTTCGTCATTGGATTCCAACTTGTCTCGCAGCAAACGCTCGGCGATGTCCAAAGAAATGTTGCCTACCTCCGACTTTAATTCCGCAATGGCCGCTTTGCGCTCCAATGCGATGGCGTCTTTGGCGGCTGCAACCTCTTTGTCTGCAGCTTCGCGCGCTGTGTTTTTGGCATCTGCTACCAACTTGTCAGCCATTTCTCGGGCTTCACGCAACATACGGTCGCGTTCAGCTCGGGCTTCCTTCAGTTGGTTCTCATTGCTTGCAGCCAGCTCTTCCATTTCCTTCCGCACCTTCTCTGCCTCGTTTAACGCTCCTGCAATAGAAGCTTCACGATCATTGAGGGCGGCAAGGATGGGGCCCCACGCAAAGCGGCGGAGCACAAAAAGCACCACAAGGAACGCAATGGATGCCCAAACGACGGTCCCTAAGGCCGGTGTTAGTAGCGCTCCCATCGTTCTATTATCCGAGGGCTACGAGCAAGCAGATGATGATGCCGAAGAGTGCAACACCCTCTACAAGTGCCGCTGCGACGATCATGTTTGAACGCAAGTCGCTGGTTGCTTCTGGCTGACGTGCCATAGCTTCCAAAGCTGAACTACCGATACGGCCTACACCGATACCAGCGCCAATTACAGCTGCACCTGCGCCAAGACCTGCAAGACCTTGACCAATTCCGATTTCAAAAAGAATGCTCAACAATTCCATAATGTTGGGTTTTATTGTGGATGGATTTTAATTCAGTGATGTGCGGGGTCGTGGGTTGCGTCGCCGAAGTAAATCGCTGCAAGCAACGTGAATACGAATGCCTGCAAGAAGGCAACCAACAACTCCAAGAAGTACATGAAAATCATGAAGGCAGTGGAGAACACTCCGATGCCTGATCCGGCAGCAATAGCGTTTCCATTGTCGCCGAAAATGAAGATCAAACTTGTAAACGAAAGGATGATGATGTGACCCGCACTGATGTTCGCAGTTAAACGAATCATCAATACCGTTGGCTTCATGATGATGCTCACGATTTCAATCGGTATCAAAATCAACTTAACCGGTACGGGGACACCGGGAGGCCAGAAGATATGGCCCCAGTAGTGCTTGTTTCCGCTAAGGTTGGTGATCAAGAAAACCAGCGTCGCCAACGCTACGGTTACGCCTATGGTTCCTGTAACGTTAAATCCGCCCAGAAACGGAACCAAACCCAAAAGATTACAGAAGAAAATGAAGAAGAATGCCGTCAACAAAAATGGCATGTACCGATCGGCCTTGTCGCCGATAGATGGCTTGGCAATCTCATCGCGTACGAAGAGAATCAGCGGCTCAAGCGCATTGGCCATTCCTTTCGGAGCCTTGCCTGGGTTCTTTTTGTAGTAACCGGCCATTCCGATGAACATCCAGACCATAAGTGCGAGGATGACCAGCATGCCAAACACACTTTTCGTGATGGAGAAATCCAATACTTCTAAGACCGCACCTTCTGATTTGGCCGTGATCTGACCAGAAATGACAGCGAGGCCATCCGCAGTGGTTCCGTCTTCTGCGTGCATGGTGTAGTCGATGCCATCCACTTCCGCGTGTTTGTCTCCATGGCCGTGTCCGTGGAAAGCACTGCTCATAAATATTTTGGGGCCCGCACCCTCAACGTAAAGGATAATGGGGAGTGGAATGTGCAAATCACCCCACAAGTGGATGTCATGTGCGTCGGCGATGTGGTGGATGATGAAGTCACCCGCAACGAATTCTTCATGATGTCCGTGATCGTCATGCGCCGCATTTGCGTCAGTGCTTTCGGCGTGCTCTCCATGCTCACCGTGGGCGTCATGCGCCTCGTGTGCAGCATGGGCCTCGTGGGTGTCATCGTGGCCCTCCACTCCGTGTCCGTGATCTTGTGCAAGGACGGATGTCCCTGTAATGAGGAGCAAGGCGGCGAAGAAAGCCCTGAATGAGCTAAAAAGACGATTCATTATGAGCGATTCAGCAGAATTCGGCGCAAAAGTAGGTCACAGAACACAGGGAGCATTGAAGTTTTCCGAATTTCTTTACCGCAACGCGTGGAAATCTTCAATTCTGTTCCTGAGACGCAAGATTCTGGGATTCCAGTACCAGTAGAATTGTATTGATGGCAAAGACTGCGAACAACCCGAGCACGAAGTGCACACGGAACTGCCCACCCACTGCTACCAGGTACGCGGTCACCAAACCCAAACTTGAAAACATCTTGATGGCAGTCGCTCCGTTGACCGCGGTGATGAACTGGATGGAAGAACGTTTCGTGGCCGCCTGAATCCAGCGGTTGAGCAACGAAGTCAGCCCCAAGTACCACAAAACAACCGCAAGCCAAACCCACGTACCAGCGAATGGAGAGAACGGCGGAACCAAAAATCCCACACCGTACACCAAGGCGTTCGCAACGATCAGTTTGACGGGAAAAGTCAAGGTGTTCATGGTCGCTTATTTGGACAGTTCTTTGACCACCATCCAGATAGCCACCAAGGTTCCGATAACGCCCCCAGCCAGCGTGCCAAGCGGCACGTCCCGGCCCGACGCTTCATCCCAGCGGCGACCCAACCAAACCGACAAACCAATGGAACCGGCCATGGTAAATGCCATGCCCGAAAACCGCAAGAAAGAGCCTTGCTTCGGTTTGCGCTTGGGAGCGGAAGGAGTCAATAAAAGCGGAATTAAACCGCGGCGGTTTGCTGCGTCTTCGCAGCGGCAGAAGCCTTATCGCGACCGGCGTCCTTGATGTCCTTCACCTTTGAGGTCAAGTGCAAATTACCGGTGGCTTGCGCTCCGTTCTCAACGGAAAGCTGCCCGTATTGGATGTCGCCGTGAACCTTAGCTGAAGACTTCAAAACAAAGAGTTCCTGAACGAGGATGTTGCCCTCCATTTCGCCTTCTGTTTCACAGTGTGCGCAAGAAACGGAACCCTTGATGCGGCCCGTGTTTCCGATTACCAAGCGTCCTTTGGTGACGAGTTCGCCTTCGAACGTGCCGTCGATGCGCACGTTATTTTCACTTCGGAGCACGCCTTCAAAGGTGGTGCCTTTCGCAATGCGGTTCACTGCGTTGTCCGATGAGGTTTCTGGTTTCATTGATTTTTTGGTCGATCCGATCATGGCGCAAAGGTAATCCGAATCCCGCTAAACCGCTCACTATCACTCCGCACCCTCGAGGTAGACCTTTTCAAACCAACGCTGGTAGCTGTCCATCTGTTTATTCTTGAACAGCTCGATGTAGTTCTCCGTCGAGATGGTGAACATCGCATACCCGGAGGTGTTGATGGCAGCCAATTGCCCCGTGTTATTCGTGAACACCTGGTAGTAATCCAAACTGTAGTCTTGACGCTTGAAGTCTTTGACGAGGACTATCTGGAAATTGCGGTTGATGAGGTTAGCGGTCACACGCAAATCGCTGGAGGCGAAAAATTCACTGTTGAAGTCAGCAATGCTTGCACGCAACTCCTCCACGTTGCCACGGCCCACTGGCACGAGCATGCCGAAATAGTGCTGCAAAAACGGTTTGTGCTCCCACACAACTTCCTCTTCTTCTTCCTCCTCCGTCTCTTCCGGCGCCTGTTTTTTCGAACCACCTCCCAACGCCGTCAACAAGGCCTGGGCAAATTCGGCTTCCTCTGTGTCCGGGCATTCGCGAACGATCAATTCCAGTGATTCAAAGTACGCGCGTCGGTCTCCGCCTGTCGATGCGCTCAGTCCACCAATGCTTTGTGCGCGCAGCAGGCGATACTTGCACACGTAGTTGTTGTCCGGTTGGTAGTTGATGACCTCATCGGCAGCGAGCAAGACCTCTTGGTAGGCTTTGGCATAGTAGCGTTGTAAGAGCTCCTCGTAGGCCAACCGCTCTTCCTCACGGCGTACCTCCTCTTGGTCTGCGAAATCCGGATTCTCGATCAAAATCGCCCATTCCGAGTTGGGGTATCGCTCCAAAACCTGTGCGCTCCAGTAATCGGAATTGCAGGTCTCGCAGAAAGGACTTTGGTAGTTCTCCTCCACCTCACGCTGCAAGTACGTTCGGTACAACTGGTAGTATGTTGTGGGGTGGAATTCGCTTTCGTCCATCCGCTCCGTTAGCTCGGTCCACGTGTCGATTGCGTTTTCCAAATCCGACAGCTTCTCCTTGTAAACGAGGCCGGCATTGTAGTAGGCCTCTGCAATCATGGCGACTGAATTCTCGCGCTCTGCACTGTCGCATGGCAATCCGGCCATGAGCTCTTCATAGCTTGGGATTTCACCTGGTACCAACCCGTCTTGTACCGATTCCACGGGCCCCTCTTCGCCTTCTCCCACGCCCATCTCATTCGAGAAGGCCACTTCCATTTTCAAGGAGCGGCGCCAGTTGTCCTCCAGCGGCCGATCGCCCCAGTAATCGCGGAAGTTTCTGCGGCCGGCCACTTTCAGTTGGGCATTGTATGGCCAAAACATGCCTGCACCCTGGTCTCCTGCGTTGGCCAGCTCCGCTGCTGCTGCCGCCTCAGCCGCTCGTTTGCGCTCTTCCTCCTCTTCCTCTAATTGGGCAATGATCTCGGCGATGCGGTCATCGCGTTCGTTGTCCGGTAGGTCACAAATCTCAAGCAGGCTGTCTTGCTCTGTGATGGTGTTCAAGTTGGTCACCAACTCCGTCAAGTTGTCTGCCATGGCGTCCACCTCATCGAACCGCTCATTCTCATCCTCCATGAAGGTCCGCGCACTGTCGTAGTAAGCCTGCGCATTTGTGTAGTCGAGGTCTTCCATGAAGAGGTCCCCGAGCATCAGGTAGCTCTTCATGCGCTGGCGGGTGTTCTCATCGTTCACCAGCAAAGACTCCTTGAGCAAATCCACCGCATCGTCTTTGCGCCGTTCTTCCAGCGCCAACGTAGCTAAAGCGAAGTAGATCTGGTCTTGGTAAATGTCGTTCTTATCATCGTCGAGCATCTCCTCGAGCAATTCGATGATGGGTTCGCTATCGGTTTCTCGGCGGTCAAAGGCCATCGCCTGTTTGATCTTGGAGTAGAATTCCAGCTCGTACGGCGTGCGCAAATCAACCACTTCGTTGTAGCGTTCAATGGCCTTTTCTGCTTGGCCCGCTTCTTCGTAGCACTGCGCCAAAATGAACAACAACCGAGCGTGGTCCTTTCGTTTTTCCACGTATTCCAGCCCCTCTTCCAGTTTCTCAATGGCCGCTTCTACCTCCCCATGCTTCAAGTGAAACGCCGCGTAGACCTCGTGGACGTACACCATCACTTCGGGATCTTCGACACGATTGATTTGGGCGGCCTTGATCAGGGTGTTGCTGGCGCGTACCCGGTCGTCCATGGCCATGTACGTTCGGGCCATCCATGCATTGGACCACGCCTGCGCATCCGGATAGTCCAGCGTTCGCACCAAGTATTGGAAGACCTCCAATGCCTTTTCCTTGTCGCCCTTGATGAGGTGAGCCCGCGCAATGACATCGTAGTTGTCGTCAATCCACTTGTTGAGCTCCGGTCGCTTGAGGTCCTTCTGCTCACGGCGTGAAGGCGACATGGTGTGCTTATCCACCACCTTGGTGCACTTTTCAATCGCGCGCTCCATAAGTGGGTACACTTGTTGTGCGGTGGTTTCGTCCACTGGAGGGAAGATGGGCAGGATTTCATCCCAATTTTCCTCGTAACCCTCGAACAAGACTTCCTCTGCTTCCGCCATGGCCTCGTTTGCGTAGAAGAAGCCATTGTACTTGGCGTGCATGTTGTGGTAAGCCCTGTAGGCAAAGCCGTCCCGGGTTGTGGAACACCCCGTCATCATCAGGAGGATTACCATCCCCCAACCCAACATCCTGTTTGTGCTCATATTCTTTGGTCCCATGGACAGGTGCTCAACGCAGAATCCGCTAAATTATTCCAAACGGGCCGACCTAAGGGTGCCTTTTTGTGTATTCCGCGATATTTGTTGCCGACATGTCACATTTGAAAGACTTCCGCCAACGCTGGTTCAAACGCTACCGATTGGTCCTGCACGAGGAACAATCCTATAAGGAAAGGTGGCAAATGACCGTCAACCGTTGGGGACTGGCAGCCACATTTGGCGCTGTCGTCCTCACTGTAGTAGGTATTACCTATGCGGTCGTCTCATGGACACCATTGCGGGAGTATGTTGTGCCTGGCTATGTGAGCGAGGCCAGCCGTATGCGGGCCATTGAAGCGGAGTTGCGAGCGGATAGCGCCATCCAGGCACTCAACCGACAAGACAAATACCTCCGAGACCTCCGCTCCATCTTGACAGGCGAAGTGGTGGCCAATGAAACGGAAGCAGCCGTTTTAGACAGTGCAGCCCTAGCAGACGCAGAGGAGGGATTGAACGATTGGGGGTTGACCGACGAAGACCTCGCCCTGCGTGCACGGGTAGAGGACGAAGACCGGTTTGCATTGCAACGCGCCCAATCTGCGGAACGCACGTCCAAAAGCATTCCATTTGCCCCATTGCAAGGTGAAATTTCATCCGAATTCGACCCGGCTATCGGCCACTTCGGAGTGGATTTTGTAGCGCCTGTTGGTTCGGTGATCCACGCGGTGGACGACGGCACAGTCATGCTCGCCTCCTACACTTCCGACGGCGGTTACGTCGTCAACATCCAACACCCTGGAAACCGGATCTCCATTTACAAGCACAACCAAAGTTTGTTGGTCGAAGCTGGGGACCGCGTTCAAGCCGGTGACCCCATTGCCGTACTGGGAGGGACGGGTACACACTCGACCGGACCGCATTCCCACTTCGAGTGGTGGGTAGACGGTGCAGCGCTTGATCCCGTGCAGTGGTTGCCGGAGTATGCTCCGGACACTTCAAATTAAATCGGCGAACCGACCTCAGGACTTCAACACAATGTCGAAGTCGACCAAGTCCACGAAGCGCTGAATGCGCTCATCCAATTCCGCCTCGGTCAAATTGAGCAGGCGTTCGGTGCCAAATTGCTCGCATGTAAACGAAGCCAACGCCGACCCGAGAACCACCGCGCGCTTCATGTTGGCGAACGACGTGTCGTCTGTGTGGGCGAGGTACCCGATGAAGCCTCCAGCAAAAGAGTCGCCAGCGCCTGTGGGATCGAGCACTTCTTCCAATGGCAAAGCCGGCGCAAAAAACACTTCGTCTTGGTTGAACAGGAGCGCCCCGTGCTCACCTTTTTTAATGACCAACGTCGAAGGCCCCATGGTCAAAATCTTCTGCGCGGCCTTCACCAACGAGTACTCTCCAGACAATTGCCGGGCCTCTTCGTCATTGATCGTCAGCACATCGATGCGCTTCAACACCTCTTTCAACGGCTCCAATGCGATGTCCATCCAAAAGTTCATCGTGTCCAAGACCACGAGCTTCGGGCGCTTGGCCATCTGATCCAACACACTTGCCTGCACGTTCGGATCTAAATTGCCCAACATTACGTAGTCGGCATGCTTAGCCGTCTCGGGAACAACCGGCTTAAAATCCGCCAACACATTCAGATCCGTGGTCAAGGTATCGCGGGAGTTCATGTTCATGTGGTACCTGCCCTCCCAGAAAAAACTCTTCTCCCCTGTGCGGCATTCCAGTCCTTCTGTGTTGACTCCGCGCACCTCCAGTTCCTGGATGAATTCCTGCGGGAAATCGTCCCCAATCACCGAGATGATGTGCTGCTGCTTCGCGAATTGGCTTGCGCTCAAACCAATGTAGGATGCGGCACCGCCTACAATTTTTCCAGATGATGCGAAAGGGGTTTGGATGGCGTCAAACGCCACAGTACCAACGGTTACTAAACTCATAATTGCTCTAAATCTGCGGCAAAGGTACCTGTTCTTTTCCCACTGCTAAGATGAAATGCAACTTTCTTCCGGGTGCACCGTAGAAGCAGCAGAGGTAAAAATTTTTCTGATTTCGTCTGCGAACGAAAAGAAAGGATTATCTTTGCCGTCCGAATATTCCTCCATAGCTCAGTTGGTTAGAGCATCTGACTGTTAATCAGAGGGTCCCTGGTTCAAGTCCAGGTGGGGGAGCTATACAAGACAAGTCTCGATTTTTCGAGGCTTGTTTTTTTTGTGCCCTCTCGAAAGGCTTAATGCCATTGAGCATCAGCTCAACCGCAGGGTTCAAATCAGCGGTTCGATATTTTTTTCCATCAAAACATAATTTGCCTGAGAATATCGAACCAATAATCTTTTGCTTAACCTCAATATCTGCCTTTCGATATTTATTGACGAGGTCGCTAAGCAAGGACACCCCAAAGTATACCTGGTCTCTCTGAAGTGATTCATTGGACTGAGCGTATTGTATTCGCCGGGAGGCTTCTCTAGAGTCATTTTCAATCTTCACCAAAAGCCTGTTGTAGCAATCAGAAGTGATCTTCCCGGCTAGAAACTGTTCGTCCAAACGCTCTTGCTGTTTGCCTAGGTTTTGAATCTGTTTCTGCGCAATCTTGATCTCGTCTCCTCTTTCTAAACTCTTGCTCTGTATTACATCCCACAAAACGTCGCGGTACAGCTCGATCAGGTCTTTATGAAAAGACAGTTCTGATAGCAAACCCTCGACCGCTGTATTGGCCTTTTCCGTGCCTACCCTATGCTTGCAACTGCCTTGACAGTGGTAATAAGCGTATCTCTTGTTTCTTCCTTGACTCTCACTTCCGGTCAGCTTTGAAGCACACTCTGGGCAAGACAATAGTCCACGTAGCGGAAATAGATCTTTATTCGAGCCAACAACATTCTTGCGGCGCTCTTTTCGGTTAAGCCGATCCTGCACCTTGTGAAAAAGAACCTTAGATATTAGTGGAACATGCTGTCCCATGATTTCTTGCTCCGGCTCATTTCTCCATGCCTTTACTCGAATGCCCCCATAATAGATAGGCCTTCGAAGCATATCTAAAAACGTCTGCTTGCTTGCGGCGAACCCTTCCTCTTTTAAGGCCGCATATGTCTGCATTGGGCCTTTGTGGTCATTGCCAATTGCTTCAAATGCTTTGGTAACGTAAATGGCCCTTTCATCCGGCTCGATAGACTTTGAGTCCTTATCATTCCGATATCCAAATGGGGCCTTCCACAGCCAGCGACCCTCCCGAAGCGCCTGTCTCATTCCCTTTTTTGTGTTCAATCCCCTTCGCTCGTTTTCAATCTGAGGCATCACCGAGTATATCATGTGCATCATTAGGTTTTCCGGGATGCTCATATCAATGTTTTGTTCTACGAAAAGAACCTCAACGCCTTTTTCCCTCAGGAAAGCAATCATCGACAAAGTTTTCTCCGCATTCCGCGAGAAGCGATCATAACGTACACAAATCAAGGCCTCAATATTCTTGATCTTGATTTCGCTCAGAAATAACTGAAACGATGGCCTTTCGAATGTTTTGCCTGACTTGTCATCTGAATAGTTTGCGACAATTTCATATTGGTTGATTGCACAATACTCTCGCAGCCTGCGGTCCTGGTCTTGAAGACTGAAACCTTGTGTCCTCTGCTCCTCAGTGGAAACCCTTGAATATGTTGCAACTCTCATATCAACTCATCGCTTTTTTGTGATGAAACTATCTGGTAATCTACCTCAGCTAGTTCATACAACGACTTGACTATAGCCTCAATTTGTTCTGGGGTATAGCCCAGGCCTCTCGCCGCTAGGTAGCGCTCGGTCTTTTCGTAAATCTGGTCTTTTCTGTTGCCATCCATACATTACTATAGATGGCCGTTTCACCTTACGTAAATGGTTGGGGTGTCCTACTCCCCCACAAAGTTCAGCCACACTGAAAACGCTCTCTTGGCCATTGTTTTCACTGTTGCAGTGGTTCTTGTAAACACGTACAACCCCCTTTCTACCGATAGCAGCTAGGTGTACGATGTAGCCGCTAAAATCATCAGAGGACTTTCGATAAGTGTAATTTCCTCGGTACGATTAGGTTAATCCTTAACACACCGGATATTCATGCCCGCCTGTGGTTTCTTCACATTTCGTACGATACTATTATTCGGTGAAATAGCCCGATACCAAACCAAGTTTCCATAAGTCGAACTCGTCCAATAATACCCCTTGTCTTGATCTGATATGCTCCCTGTCAAGTCACTTTTATATCCTGCGGATGTTGTAAAAATCTCATCGAGGGACAACCCTTCTTTCGCCGCAATCCTCTCTCCAGATTTCGTGAGATCGTTCATGATCACACCCAATAACGCTTCGAGGTTCATCCAGTCTTGGTCAGTCGAAACATGCCATCCCGTTGGGCATACACCTCTAGAGTCAAAGGAAACAATCCCGTTATAGTAGACATCTGAGATGACGTATAATTCGTTTTGCTCATCCAAAACTTGACGTAGGGGGCCTTGCGCGAAGAGCCCCTGGCGGCTGTTTATCCAATTATTTCCCTCTGAACCGCTAAAAATTCTATCGCCATTACTATAATCCGTCGTTTTCAAATCCTCTGCAAACCAGCAATTCCTTCCATACTTAGTCAGCTTGTAGCTACGGCCTTGAAATTCCAAGGATTCACAGGCCATCTCTGTGTTGGAATCTGTTTGCCCAATGTTCGTATCGCTTTTTTGCGTTCGAATCGAGCTAAACCCCTTGCCCAGCCTTATACACTCTTCAATCTTATTTGCAAAAACGAACGGGTCAACTCCATAGGCGCTTCCTGATAAGAGCAGCTTTCCGGATTCGCCATCGATAATTTTCACAAATTGAATCGATTCACCATTGCTGGAACACTGATCTGAACAAATGATTACTCCGTCTGCTCCAAGAAGCTCTCCAACTTGCAACGTCGACCCTGAACTAAAAATTCCCGATAACGATTTTCGCTGTTCTTGTAAAACAAGTTCGAGTTGTTCCCGCTCTAGTATTTCGTACTCATCGACAAGTTTTGATTCGAGAAAACGAGCCAACATAATAGCGCTTGACTGGGATGATTCACAGAGTGTGTCGAAAGTATGTAGAATGAACACTCGGCTTAACTCATTAGCTTCATCATTCGATATGTCAATGCCTATAGTTTGGCTGAACAAGCTTCCGAAACAATGAATACAGCCCAGCAATAAACTCAGCTGACAAAGCTTTGTGGTACGCAGTTTAATCATCTTCTGAAATCCATATCAACCTTTCATCAGAAGCCCAAATCTTCATTTCTCCACCCTCGTTATATTCTTGAAAAGACAGGGTCAGTTCAAAGTCGTTGAAGTCGAGATTTTTACGCGCTCCAACTATTCTGAATTGGACGAGTATCTCTGGCTCCATTTCGATGTATCCGTAATCGCCATAGCCATATTCCTCCTTTTCAATTTGTTTCACTTTCAGCTCTGCAAGCAAGGCTTGGTAGCCTGACCTCTTTCTTTCGCGATATTCGTTAAAGTCAATTAGGGCTTGAATTTCCTCATCTGTCATTTGAAGGATTTGCGAAAGAGATTCTCTTGAATTTGGATCAAGAATTTCAGTTGCTGCAAACTGCATCCATTCCTGAACATTATTCACTAGAGAGCGCTGCAATTGAACTAGTCTCTTTGTTGACTCACGATACAAACCAACTGTTCCCTCATTAACCACCAATAAGACACCCGGCTCGAAATTTCCAAAAACATACTGGTCGCCGGATAAGTTGTATTGCGGCAAGTATCTGTTATCCGCCCCATCCGTTTTGCTGGTATAGGAGAACCCTTTAGCAGTTAAGTTCAATGAATCGATTGGACATGTGGTATTAACATGCTGGT
>CALJFZ010000042.1 GCA_938074325.1 uncultured Flavobacteriales bacterium
GCGAACAGGGCGTCTTTATCGGCGTCGGAATACACTGCTACGGTTGCAATGCCCATTTCTTTCGCTGTGCGCATGACCCGGAGTGCGATTTCGCCGCGGTTGGCGATGAGAATCTTGCGGATCGGTTGGATGCTAGAGTCGTTCACAGTACAGAGGTAGTGAAAAATCGAAGGAAAGAAAAAAGGGCAAGCGATTCCTATCGCACCGCTACAACCGTCTACCCTTGCTGCCTTCCGGCCCTGGGGGAGTTGACGGGAGCTGGTCGTAGGAGACTTGCCCCGCGCAAAGATACCATGAATTTCTGCGTTGCACTACCTTGCAGTCATGAAAATCCCAAAGCAATCGCTGCAACAAGGCGCAGCAGCTGGAATCATCCTCGTCGTAGTCAAACTGGTCGCCTACCTTTTGGGGATCGACGCCATGACGAGTGGCTGGGCCGGGTTTGGTCAATTGGTATTGGTCGTAGCAGGTATGTTCATGGCCTGTTCCATAGAGCGCAAAGCGTCTGTCGAGCAATTTGCTTTTGGCAAGGCGTTCATCGCTGCATTCGCTGCAGCTGCTGTGGCCACGTTTTTAGCCTTGGCCATGGATGTGGTGTTGTATTCAGTGATTGACCCAAGCTTAGGTGGGAAAATCATGGATTACACCATGGAAGAGTTTGAGCGTTCGGGCGTGCTATCCATTCTGCCAGAAGAACAGGTGGAAGGCATGATCGAAGACGTCGAATTTGCCATGAAGCCTGCAGGCCAATTTCTGAGCTGGTCATTGGGCCTTCTTTTTTGGGGGGTGGTGGCGTTGATCGTTGGAGCCATTATGAAACAAAAAGATCCTGCTGCCTTCTGAAATAACTGAACGCATTCCCGCGTAGAATCCAGGAACAGTGCATGCCATGAAAGAGTTGTCCATCGTCATCCCTCTTTACAACGAGGAGGAGAGCCTCAGTGAATTGAAGGCGTGGATTGACCGCGTTCTGAAGGGTCGTTCGTACGAGGTCATCTTTGTAGACGATGGCAGCCGTGACGGGTCGTGGGCTGAGGTGCAAAGGTTGGCAGAAGCCGATGCGGAACGGGTCGTGGGCATTCGAATGGCGAGGAACTACGGCAAAAGCGCAGGTCTTCAAATGGGCTTTCAGGCGGCAACCGGCCGCGTTGTCATCACGATGGATGCGGATTTGCAAGATTCGCCTGAGGAGATTGCAGAATTGGAAAGGAAGATTCTGGAAGATGGGTATGACTTGGTGAGCGGCTGGAAAAAGAAACGTCATGATCCGCTGAGCAAAACCATTCCGACGCGTTTGTACAATGCAGCCACCCGTTGGGTCAGTGGCATTGAATTGCATGATTTCAATTGCGGGCTGAAAGCCTACCGATTGGAGGTGGTGAAGGCCATCGAAGTCCAAGGGGAGATGCACCGGTACATTCCGATTCTCGCAAAGAGCGTAGGGTTTGACCGCATCGGTGAGCAAGTTGTTCAGCACCAAGCGCGTAAATACGGCTCTTCCAAATTCGGCTTGGAGCGGTTCATCAACGGATTCTTGGACTTGATGACCATTGGGTTCATGTCTCGGTTCTCGCGCAAACCCATGCACTTCTTCGGTGCGCTTGGCGTGATGATGTTCTTGGTTAGCCTGGCAGGGTTCTCTTGGATTGCGTTGGGCAAGCTCATCAGCATATGGGAGGGGAATCCCACACGCAACATCACAGAGATTTCTGCTTTTTATGTGAGCCTGACGGGAATGGTGTTTGGTTTGCAGTTCTTCTTGACCGGTTTTCTTGCGGAAATGACTTCTCGCAATGACACCAAGCGCCACGACTACCAGGTGGCAGAGCACATTAAAAAGCAATAAGGATTGCCTTTAGCGGACCTCAGGAGGCGATGACCCCGGAGCCGATGCATTCATCCCCGTCGTACCAGGCTGCGAATTGCCCAGCTGCGATGCCCGACTGAGGCACTTCAAAGGAGATAACGTAGTAGCCTTCCTTGCGTTCAATGGTCGCTTGTTGCAGGGGTTGGCGGTAGCGAATCCGCACCAGATACTTCGAAGTTGTTTCTCCGACTGAAAGCTCCCGGTTTGGCCGAATCCAGTGCACTTCCTCGTCTTGCATGCGCAGCGCCATTCTCAAGAGCCCGGGGTGTTGATCGCCTTGGCCCACGTAAAGCACGTTTTCTTTGACGTCCTTTTCGAGGACGAATAGAGGCTCAGGTTTGCCTCCAACTTGAATGCCCCGTCGCTGACCTACCGTGAAGAAGTGCGCTCCATTGTGCTCGCCTACCTTCACGCCATCTTCCCGTCGCCATTTGACCGGCAGTGTGGGATCGCTCTTCGCGAGCACGGCCTGCGCGGCTTCGTCGGCATTGATTTCGATGATATCGCCTTGCTTCGGTTCCAATTGCTGTTGCAGGAAATCGGGCAATCGCACTTTGCCGATGAAGCACAGCCCTTGACTGTCTTTTTTGTTGGCGGTTGGAAGGTCGATCTCTTCCGCGATTTTTCGGACTTCGGGTTTGGTCAATTCGCCAATGGGGAAGAGCGCTTTGTCCAATTGGGATTGCGTCAATTGGCACAGAAAGTAGCTCTGGTCCTTGTTCGTATCCACACCGGCGAGCAAGCGATGAACGGATTGCCCGTCGACCTCGTGCGTCGACTTTCTGCAGTAATGCCCTGTTGCAACGCAATCAGCCCCAAGCTCCAATGCGGATTGCAGGAAGAGGTCGAATTTGACCTCTCTATTGCAAAGAACGTCTGGATTTGGTGTGCGGCCGGCGGCGTATTCGTCGAACATGTAGTTGACGATGCGTTCCTTGTATTGAGCCGATAGATCCAGCACCTGAAACGGAATGCCGAGATGCGAGGCCACTAGCATGGCGTCATTGGCATCGTCGATCCACGGACAGGCGTTGTCAATGACGACGCTTTCATCGTGCCAATTGCGCATGAAAATTCCAATTACCTCATGGCCCGCTTGTTGCAGCAACCACGCGGCAACACTGGAGTCCACGCCTCCGGACAAACCAACCACTACGCGCATGGTGCAAAGGTAGGGGTGCGGAGGTTAGCGAATACCCAAATCCATGCCTGCCTTGAAAAATGGCGTACCTTGTAACGAGAGCCGGAACAGCGAGGCAACCAATCTGAAAATGCATCGTCTAAATAGCGGCGGAAGCTATGTCTGAAAACGAGTTACGCAATCACATCAAAGGCTGCAAAGCAGGGAACAGGCTGTCTCAACAGTGGATTTTCGAGCGTTACTACCGGTTGATGTTTGGGGTGTGCCTCCGGTATACCAACGATACGGATCGCGTCCAGGACATGGTGCAAGAAGGGTTTCTCAAGGTGTTCACGAACATTGAGGGGTACACTTCGAAAGGTTCTTTTGAAGGTTGGATGAGACGGATCATGGTCAATACGGCCATCGATGCCATTCGAAAGGCGAAGGTCGACCGAATGGAAGTCACAGAGGACGAGCAATTGGAATTGCTCGTAGGAGCCGAAGAGGACTTGGATGAGCCAGGACGTGAGTTCACGGTGCATGAAATCCTCGAAGCGATGGAACAGTTGTCCCCGTCGTACCGTGCGGTGTTTAACCTCTACGTCTTTGATAACTACAGCCACCAGGAAATTGCCGAAAAACTCGGCATCTCCGTCGGGGCATCAAAATCGAACTTTGCCAAAGCCAAGCGGAATGTGAAGAGCATTCTTCTTGGTGAACACAAATTGAAAGTTGCGAAATGAGCGAAAACTTGAATTGGATTGATCAACTGCGGAAGAGCTTCAATGCCTTTGAGCCGGAGGTAACAGGCGATTGGAAGCGCATGGAGGGCCAACTTGATGCTTTGGGGCACTCCGATGGAGGAGACATGGCGCGGAAGATGAAGAACGCACAGCGAATAGCTGTGGGAGCCACGGCCATTGCAGCCGGGATGGCATTTTGGGTGCTTGTCCCGACCATAACGGAGTCTACGGAAGACGCCTACGCTGTTGGTGGTTCTGTTGCCGTTGAATCAACTTTCGGAGAATCCTCTCTTGCCTCGGAATCCACCATCGAAGAAGCAGGCTCGCTCGCAGCAAACGAAGGCGCGCGAACATCGAACACATTTGTCATCGATTTGCCAAGTCTGACGGTGAAGGCGGAGAAAGTCATGAATACCGTGGAAGAAGCGCCACATGTCCGAAATGTGGTTCCGAATCAAGCTGCATCCGAAGCGCTGCTGGAGTCTTACCCCGGATCGAAAACCAAGTCCACAGGCGTGGAGGCGACAACTTCGGCATTGGGTGAGATTGATGCTGCACTTGCGGCTATGACTGCCAGCGTGCAAGAGGCTTGCGCTGGTACAGAAGTGCATTTTGCTTTGAATGGACTGGACCAAGAAGGTTCTGTTCTTTGGAATTTCGGTGATGGAGGCTTTTCTCAGGCTGTTGCCCCATCTCATATTTACGAGAACGCCGGATCCTATGACATCACCGTTTCGGTCCGTGCGCCCGGAGACGGTATGATTCGCACCCGCACAGTCGAGAATATGATCGTGGTTCGGCCGAAACCAGCGGCGAAAATGAATTGGGAATTCAGCGAGGCGACTGCTGAACGTGCGCGCATTCATTTCATCAATGAAACAGAAGACGCCAGCAGCAGTACTTGGCTGCTGGAGCAGGAGGGGCTGAAAGAGCCTGAGACATTGTTAGAGATCCCCGGGGACTACCACGTCAATTTGGTGGCTAGCAATAAGTTTGGGTGCCAAGACATTGCTGTGGAAGACATTCAACTGGGTTCTCGGAAGGATGCCATTGCACCTGCGCTTTTCTCTCCAGATGGGGACGGTCGATACGATACATTCATGCCTTTGATGGTAATGGATTTTGAAGGCGACTGGAGCTTGACGATTTGGGATGGCGACATTCAGGTTTTCGAGACCAATACAGCCCGTACTCCATGGAAAGGCCAGGTTGGTGAAAATCACACAGCTGAAATCGGCAAGACCTACACCTGGAAATTATCAGCGACAACCCCCACAGGCGAACAGCTTCTGTTTGTGGATGAGGTGCTGATTGACGGTGAATAATCAACCGCTGCTTTATGGCCGTGTGGTGACATCATCTCACAGCATTTGAGTACTTTGCGCTGTGCAACCATTGCGCTCAGATTGTGTTCTTACTCTGACCCCTTTTATGAACCCTCGTATGGCACTTAGCAATCCTACTTTCAGCTGCTTTTCAGCTGTTCGCTCATTCGTCTTCACTTTTTCAGCGCTTGCTCTGATGCTCGTGAGCTCGATTCCTAATTCTTTCGCCCAAGAAGACATCCAAATCAGTGCCGGCGGTGAGGTCGTTATTTGCGACGGATTCTTCTACGACGATGGCATACTTGGAGCGGTCGACGGAGGTCCCTACACGGACCAAGATTACACCATCACCATTTGCCCTGAGAACGACGGCGATGCCATTCAAGTTGTATTCTTAGCCTTTGACCTGCAGACCAACGCCAACCCGAATAACAACGACGTGTTGTACGTCTTTGACGGCGATGATACCAGTGCGGAAATGGTGGGGGCAGGAACGAATAATAGCCTCCAAGGCGTGAGCTTTACGGCTTCCACTTTCAACCCTACGGGCTGCCTCACCTTCAGTTTCAGCTCGAACAACGGCGCCAATGCTGGTGCTGCAGGATGGGTGGGGACCATTGCGTGCGTAACCCCTTGCACGTACCCAGAGTCGGGTTATGAGATGACCGACCCAGAGCCATTTGAGCCCGGAGAACCCAGCGTTGGAGTCTGCCCGAACCAAGACGTGTTCTTCGACGGAAGCAGTTCTTTGGGAGATGGAGTAGACCTTGAATATTGGATCTGGAACTGGGGCGACGGCACGGTGGATTCAACGACTAGCCCATTGACTTCGCATTCCTTCGAAGAACCCGGTGAATACCTTGTCTCGTTGGTCGTGGCGGATGAAAACAACTGCACCAGCGTCAACTTGGAGATCTATCAGGTACTGGTAAGTACCATTCCCATTTTCAATGCCGACTTCTCATCACCGCTTTGTACGGAATCTCCCGGTTTTTTGGATGGGAACCCGGTTCAAAGCATTACTTGGACGGCGTTGCCACCATTGGCTGTATCGGAGGAGTTGCCCATGCCGGACGCCACGGGTGCTTGGTTCGAATCAGAGCTGTACATCGACTTTTTCGATGACGGTCAAGAACTCGAAGATTGCGATGACTTGCTTGGCATCAATGCCCTCATGGAGCACTCGTTTGTCGGCGACTTGACCATTCAGGTCGAATGCCCGGACGGTACACAGGTGCTCATCATGGAGAACAACAATTCCGGAGCAGATGATTGCAGCGATGGCAACGACTTGAACGGCTACTACCTCGGTGAGCCCGATGATTTTGATGGCACAACGCCCAACCCCGGCGTCGGATATTGGTACACCTTCACCGAAGATGGGGAATACCTGCTTGACGGAGCGGACAATCCGAATGTCGATGGAAATACCATTCCCGCTGGTGAGTACGGATTGTGTGGAGACATCTGCGACTTTGTAGGATGTCCGCTGAATGGTATCTGGACATTTCAGGTGATTGACCAATGGGGTGCGGACAATGGTTTTCTGTTTGAATGGGGCATTGACTTCAACCCGGAAATCGTTCCAGGCGTGACGACATTCACCCCAACCATTGGTGCCGACATGGACTCGAGTTACTGGCAGGTCAGTTCATCTACCTATGGAGTTGAGTCGGTAGATCCAGAGGCCGATTATGTGGACTTGCTGTTCGACACACCAGGCGACTATGAGTTCGTCTACACCGTGACCAATAACTTCAGCTGCACGTGGGATACCACGGTTGTTGTCGAGGTTATTCCGGGCCTCGGTAACTCGGTCACCGCTGGAATGGATCAGATTTTCTGCCAAGACCCGGTTCAGTTGCAAGGCGAATTTGTAGGTGGGGAGCCTTCGTCATGCTCCGCTTCAGAAGGCAGTGTCAACTATTGCTACGGTCCAAATGAGTACTCGGTGTTTACCTACTGCCCGGACAACCCGGGCGATGGAACCATGATGACCATCGATTTCAGCAGCGGTGAAGTGCAGGCGTTCTGGGATGCAGTCGTGATTTATGATGGCGATTCTGATGCAGCACCACTCATGGCGACCTTGGATGGCGATCTCACTGGAGAAACCTTCACCGCCACAAACCCGGACGGCTGTATCACCGTTGTCATTACTTCAGACGGATGGGGTTCGTGTTCCGACGGAACAGTCGGCGAGATGAACTACTGCGTGTCCTGCGGTGGCCAGGTCGAATGCGGTTACAACTGGACGTGGGATCCACCCACCTATTTGGATGACCCTTTCAGTCCGAATCCAACGGTGACCGGGTTTGATGGTCAACCCATTGAGTATACCCTGCTGGTTGAGCCGGTGGGCATGCCATACTGCGGCACCGAAGACATCGTGACCGTCATCCCCGGTTTCGAATACAGCGTCGAGTTTGAAGAGCCTTCTTGCGTGCTCAACGACGGTTACGTGGCGGTGGATATCAATGAGCCGCCATCGGAAGGGCCTTGGACATTGACGCTGTCAGAAGGAGGAACCTTGGTCGAGACAATCGAATCCAACGGAGGTTTGGATGTGTTTGAAAACCTTGTTTCCGGCGATTACGAATTGGAATTGAGTGATACCGGTGGCTGCGTGTACTACATGGACATTGTACTCATTCCACCACCGCCTATGGATTTTGATTTGACTCCGGATCCGACCATTTGCATCAACGGCTATGCTGTCTTGGAGGTGAGCTCCGATATGGATCCGACTGGTGATTGGACTTACACGTGGGACAACGGCCTCGGAACCGGTGACATGCAGACGGTAAACCCTGTTGTGGATACGGATTATGAGGTGTTTGCAACGGATGAGAACGGATGTTTGTCTGAGCCGCAGACGGTGACTGTTCAAGTGTACGACTCACTCAGTGTGAGCTTGGATGTGCCTGAACTCATATGCGGTGGAGCCTTTGCTGAAATTGAAGCTACGGGCTTTACAGGTGGAAGCGGATCAGGATACACATTCAATTGGACGTGGCAGAATGCAACAACAGGTTCCAACGACGCCTATTGGGTGGATTACCCAACAGCGACGGGTACGTACTGTGTGACGTTGACGGACAATTGCGAGTCTCCTGCTGTTACTGCGTGTGAGGTGGTTACCATCGAGACGCCCATTCTCGCAGCATTTAGTGTGGACACAACAAAAGCCTGTGTCCCGGGTGTTTTCCAATTCGAGAGCGAGGTCGACCCCGCCTTGATTTCGCAAACTGAGTGGTTCTTCGGCGATGGAGAATTGGGCTACGAGTCGAATCCGGCCCACGCATACTTGAATCCAGGTGGTTACGACATCACGTTCAATATCACCTCGCTGATTGGATGTGAATACACCAACTTCCAACCCAACCTGCTGCAGGTATATACCCCGCCTTATGTTGGATTCACGGCCTCGCCACAACCAACGCGTGTGCCCGATACGCAGATTGAGTTTGAATCGGTCAACAGTTCCAACGTCGTTGATTGGTACTGGTTGTTCGACAGCATCAATGCGTTGGGCACTTCATTTGAGCCGCATCCGGTGTTCGACTTCCCAATCGATGTCGGTGGCGATTACCCTGTGACTTTGGTGGTTACCGACGAAAACGGATGCTCTTCGCAGATCACCCGCATCATTGAAATCCAGGACATGTTCGCGTTGTACATCCCTACAGCCTTCACGCCAAATAACGACGGTGTAAACGATGCGTTCTTTGTCCAAGGGGCCGACATCGACCCGGCACGTTTCGAGATGCGCATCGTCAACCGATGGGGCAACTTGGTATTTGAGACGAACGACATGAACGAGGTGTGGTACGGCCCAGCTGACGCTGAATCAGAGCACTTCGCTCAGGACGGTCTGTACTTCTACAGTGTGGTCGTTTACAGTTTGAGCAACCCTGCAGAGCGCAAAGAGATTTCGGGTTCCGTGTTGCTGACGCGATAACCGACATAGAAAGCATGAAAAAGCCCGAGCGAAAGCCCGGGCTTTTTTGTTCTGAGTATGATCCTTTATTCCGCCCAGCCAAGCAATTCGTCCATCGTGCCAGTGGCTACGCTGTGGTAGTTCGGTCGGGCCTTGGCGTAAATCGCATCGGCCAACGGCTTCTGGTCCGTTTCGACCATCGCTTTGTACAGAGGGGTCAGGAACTTACGCCGTCCTATTTCCACCAAGAAGCTTTCGAGGCGAGCGTATGAGGGGCCGTACTGGCTTCGGATGCTTTGCTCGAGCCAAGCGAACAGTACTTCGTTGTTTCCGGTAGTAGAGATGCCCCATGCAGCGTCCAATTCTGCCAACCGCTCTGGCGTAGTGGCATCGTTCAGGTTGGAAAGGAAACGGTAGCGCTCCTGGTACACCCAATCGTTCCAAGGCAGGTCGGCCGTTGCAGTCGTCCCGGCTTCCCAGCCAGCCAGCGCAGCGTCCACCCGCTCAATGCGCGCAGATTGTACGGTTGGACAGTTATCAGGAAGCCCTTCGCCGAAAATCCATGCTTCAAGGTTCACGGCGCCCAGGAGTTCGTCCGTCGTCAACAGGGTGGACTTCAGGTAAGCGATGAAACGGTCGGTGTCCATGACCGAGAACGCATGCGTGGCGAAATAGGTCTTCAAGAAGTCATCAAAGGCGTCTCGTCCCACAACCTCCTCAATGCGACGCAAGAAGAAATAGCCTTTGTCGTAAGCAATGGCAGTCAATCCGTCATCGGGATCTCGGTTCTGCAAGTGAAGCTTCAAGTGGGTGTCGTCGGGATTGAGGTCCATGATGGCATCGACTTCATCCACCAACCCCTGGTAGCTCAAGGTGGCCAGCATCTCGGAGACGTCACGGCCGTACACCGACTCCATGATGCGCTGCTCGAAATACACCGTGAATCCTTCGTTGAGCCAGAAGTCGTCCCACGTGGCGTTGGTGACGAGGTTGCCACTCCAGCTGTGGGCCAATTCGTGGGCCACCAGCGATACCAGGCTGCGGTCACCCGCGATGATAGTGGGAGTCGCAAAAGTGAGACGGGGGTTTTCCATCCCGCCAAACGGGAAGGCCGCCGGCAGCACCAGCAAATCATATCGTTCCCAAGCGTATTTCCCGTACAGGTTCTCCGCGGCGACCAGCAAATCCTCCATTTCCGCGAATTCATAGGCGGCTGCTTCGATCAATTCCGGTACAGCATACACGCCCGTGTGCTCACCCACACTTCGGAATTCCACGTTCCCAACTGCCAATGCCAGCAAGTACGAAGGGATTTTTTGGTCCATGCGGAAATCGTAATGGCCGTCGGCTGATTGCTCGGTGGGGTTCGTGGCGCTCATCAGTGCCATGGTTCCCGCTGGCACATCGACATGCGCCTCGTACGTGAAGCGAATGCCCGGTGAATCCTGGCACGGCACCCAGGTTCGGGCAAGGATGGCCTGGCTCTGCGTGAAAAGGAAGGGGTTGTCGCCTTCGACCCAAAGCAACGCACCGGCTTCAGGCGAGCTTTCGTAGTCGATGCTGACCTGTTGGCTGTTGCCGTTTACGGGAAAGCTGAGCGGCTGCCCGATGTACTGTTTCGCTGGACCCATCTCGAATTCAACGGTCTCTCCGTCTACGCGAACCGCCTTGATGTTGAGGTCGGTGCAATCGAAAATGATGCGTTCGGCATCGTCGGCAGTTTCAATGTTGTAGGTGGCCGTAGCCGTGATCACACGCGTGTCAAAATCGACAGCGGCATTCCAATTGAGGTGCGTGATAACGGCTTCTTCTGGCCGGCTGTAGCTGTGGTGATCGGTGGCTCGTTTCATGTCAAGGATGGCTTGGGTTTTGGCGGAGTTGGTGTCGGCAGGTGCTCCACATCCAGTGAAGCCAGCGGCCAACGTACACAGCGCTCCAATGAGGAAGAGGTGTCGCATGGGGTAAAGGGGTTGATTATTCGAATTGACGGGAGCGCACGGCAGCCGTTACCAGCCGTTGAATCAGAACCAAGGCTAGGCCCCCGAAAGCGGTTTTAATGAAAAGTCCTGGAAGCAAGCGTTCGACCGAAGCCAACATGCTTTCCTCGACAGGAATGATGGCGCGGTACCAAAACAAGCCCAGTCCCAAGATGATGAATTGCCCAGCGAACAGGAGCAATGCACCAATCAGCACGGATTTTGAATGTTGGAATTGTTCCATGGCGTATCCAGCCAGTAGCCCTGCCAACGGGAAGGCCATGAGGAATCCACCGGAACTTCCTGTAAAACGCTCCCAACCGGAGGTGCCGTAGGAGAAGACAGGCGCTCCCAACCCCCCAATGATCAAATAGGTCACGACCGCAGCAACTCCGATTCGCCACCCCAGAAGGACGGGCAGGAATACCACCAGCAGCGACTGCAAGGTGATGGGGATGCCATCATCCGTTGTGAATGGGGTGATGGGTGACAGCGTAACAAGCAGCCCAATGGCCAGAAGGTATACGAGCCATGCGACCCAACGGGCCTGGTTGTGAATCAAGGTCGTCAGCATAGCGCTTACCGGTTGCGTTCAAACAGGCGCTTGATTTCTGGGTCGAAAACCACCGAGTTGTTCGAACGGTCGACGTCCGCAGTTTGGCGTGCTGCATCCAATTCAACGGAAGCGATGCCGCTGCCAGTGGGGACCTCAAAGCTGTAGGTGGGATGGGTCCAAGGCCAATCGGGCAAAAGGGTTTCTCCTTCAGCCAGTGGTCGATGTCCGCGCATCATGACGAGCGGCGCCACAAAGGTCGCAGAACTTCCGTCGGTGTAAGTCACCGTGATGTTCTGGGGCATGGGCATGGCACCGACGCGTGAGCATTCGATGGTCGTCGCAGTCGCACCCTCCGCAACGCGGTCGATGGCGTAGTCGATTTGGTGGGTGGTGTGGACGAAGTATTGGAAGTACCAATCGAGGTCGAATCCACACACCTTCTCCATGCTCCGCTTGAAATCGTTGGGGCCGGGGTGCTTGAATTGCCATTCTCGGTAGTACGCTTTCAATCCTTCATCGCGCAATTCTGAGCCCATGATGGCGGCCAATTGAGCGAGCAATGTTTCGCCTTTCGAGTAGGCGCCCACGCCGTAAGCGCGGTTTGTCTGGTAATGATCGGCGTGCGTGATGAGCGGCTCTTCGTTTCCGCTGAGCGCTTGGCTAATGTAACTGGCGAATGCGCCTTGGTGGGGAGGCTCGTCGCTGCCGGGGCCCACAAACAGATGGCGCATGCACAATTCAGTGGCGTAGCTGGTCATGCCCTCGTCCATGTATTCGTATAGGCTTTCGTTCGTGGCAAGCACGGCTTGGAACCAAGAGTGCGCCATTTCGTGGACCGTGACACCGACCAAGCTCTTCACGCTGCGGTGTCCGGTGATCAACGTGGCCATGGGGTACTCCATGCCGCCATCGCCGCCCTGGATCACGGAGTATTGGGGGTAGGGGTACGGTCCGATCAAGTCGTTGAGAAAGGCCATGGCCTTGGCGGTGTATTCCGGAAGGGCTGCCCAATTCTCGTCGTATTCTTCGTTGGGCTGGTGGTAGAAGTGGAGGGTGACGTCGCCCGCGGAGGTGCTGATGTGTTCGTAGTCCGCATCCGCGGCCCAAGCAAAGTCGATGACGTCCTCGGCTTCAAATCGCCACGTGCCGTTCGCCCGCGCCTCTTCCGCGCTGCCATCGAGCACGCCTGTGCCGCCCACTTCATAGCCCGAAGGGAGGTGGATGGTCACGTCGTAATCGCCCCAGATGCCGTGGTATTCGCGGCCGATGTAAGGTTCAGTGTGCCAACCGTCGTGGTCGTACTCGCACAATTTGGGGTACCACTGGGTCATGGAGAATTCGACACCTTCCTTGTTCATCCATCCGCTGCGGCGGATTTGACGTGGCACTTGCGCGGTCCATTCCATCTCGAACGTCGCCTTCTTCCCAGCGCCGATGGCACTGTTGAGGTTCACGTCAAGGAGCGTGCCGTCGTGTTCAAAGCTCACAGGCTTGCCGTTGACCTTTAAAGAGGCCACTTCAATCCAACCCCATTCGTCCTCCGGCAATTCGAAGATGCGCGATCCAACGCGTCGGTCGGGGTCGGCAATGGTGCGTGAACGGACGTCCATCATGCTCCCCGGTTGGAAAGCATTGAAGAACAAATGGAAGTACGCTTTGTCCAACGCATCCGGGCTGTTGTTCTTCAGTACCACCTTCATGGCACCGGAGTATTGGTGAGAAGCCGTGTCCACGGTGATGTCCATGGTGTAGTCGACGGCTTGTTGCCATCCGGGATATTGCGCGGCGGCAGGAGCAGCGATCCAAAGGAGTAGAGAAAGGGCGAAGAGAATTCGGTTCATGGTTTCAAGGCTATACCCGCGAAAATACGGAACCCCAACCGATCAACGCAGGCCGCATTCGACTTCTGGGTCGATGCGGTAAATCATCATGCGCTCCACTCGGTTGTGCGGATTGAGCGCCGCCAACAGTCGGTCCCAACGGCTCGGCGGAACCTGCTGGATGTACTCCATGGAGGAGTAGATGGCTTTGTAGCGTTCGACTCCTTCGCCCAGTAGGCGATCGCCCGAAAAGACGATGTAATTAGGGAAGGTATACCGAGGGCTGTTGCACATGACTTGGCGGTGGTTCGCTGCATCTGTGTTGAGGTCGCTGGTCCAGTACTTCTTCCAAGAACCGCTGTAGAACTGAGGAGGCATGGCCCCGCCATCGGTGTGTACGATGAGGAAGTTCTCCAAATCCCCCAATTCGTACAATGCAGTCATGGCCTCAACACGGGATTTTTTGGGTTGGATAAAGCACAAGCCAATCCCGGATAAGATGCTGAAAAACAAACCGGTGGCAATCAAGATCCGGTAGAGGCGTTGGCTTCGGCCCCAGAACGCAGAACCCTGAACAAAGCGGTGCCACCCCACGCTTCCCGCAGCGATGAAGAATGGAATGGCAGGGAGGATGAAGCGCTCTTGCTTGTTGGGAAAGGCGCTGTGGAAGGCGAAAAAAGCAAGTGCCGGCAGCACGACCCAAGCCAACCGCTTCCACTCCCGTGCAGTACCGTATGCCCAGGCCAGCGAAAAAGGAGGGATGAGCAACCCCAGAACCGCCCAGATGTATTGATGCCAAAAGCCCTGAGGGTATTCGCCAGCGTGCTCGGAGTTGTATGCGATGTAGGCACGGAGTTGGGCAAACGGCTCTCCCCAGATGAACACGTCTTGGAGTTGGCCCAATGCGAAAATCACCAGGGCTGAAGCGCCCATGACGGCGCTGTTCAAGACCGCTGCTTGCCATTTGCGTTCCCGAATGAAAATGGCCACGACCCAGCCCAACCCAAAAACACCGCATTGGTAACGGAGAGCGGTGGCCAAGCCAACGCCCACCCCGGCGAGTGCCCATGTTTTCCAGGTGGATTGC
>CALJFZ010000043.1 GCA_938074325.1 uncultured Flavobacteriales bacterium
CCTGTGGTGGCAGGGCTCCCCCATTACGCAGAGATCAACGAGCACCCACTGGCGATTTTGGCCGATTCACGGGCGCAAATCACCGAAGCCTTCCGAAGCTTACGGACGAATCTGCAGTACTTATTGGCGCAAGAGGGGGCCAATACGATTTTGGTCAGTTCCTTGCACCCAGGGGAAGGCAAGTCATTCGTGTCCTCCAACATGGCCACGGTATTGGCGAAGACCGGCAAGAAGGTCGTGCTGGTCGACTTTGATATGCACAAACCAAAGGTCCACAAGAACTTCAAGCTCTCTAACCGCATCGGCCTCAGCACGCACCTCATCGGTCGCTGCGAAATAGAAGAGATGAACCAAACTGGTCCAGTTGATAGCTTAACGGTCATCACCGCCGGCCCCGTTCCGCCCAACGCCTCCGAATTGGTCATGAACGACCGACTCGACCCCTTCTTGCAGCAATTGCGTGCAGACTACGATTTCGTCATCCTTGATACGCCTCCGATGCTGCTCATCACGGACGCCTTGTTGCTCATGAGCAAGGTGGATACGGGGCTCTTGGTCACCAACACCCAAAAATCCACGAAGCGCGGCATTGAGCACCTCGAGGATTTGCTGAACCAAAACAACCTCAGCCACGCGTCGTTGGTCATGAACAACATCCGCACCTCCCGCGTGGGTATGTACTATGCCAAATACGCCTACAAATATGGCTATGGCTATGGGTACGGCTATGGATACGGAGGTTACGGCGGAGCCAAATACGGCGACGAGCCTGAGATGGAGGCGTAACCTGCGAAATGCTCCCCCGGCGATGCAACAAATTTGTTGTTCGTAACGTCTTCAACCAGAAGGACTTTGTGCCCATCGCTTTTTAATTTTGCATTGATGACGATCCAATTGGACAAGCGCCTTGCTCGAGTTTGGGCAGTTGCGGTAGGCCTGCTGCTGGTCGCTGGAACGTCCAGTGCCCAATTGGAAGTGGACATGTCCTGCGTGCAGGTCAACGATCAAGGCTATGCGACCGTGACGTGGGAGCAAGCGGCTGATCCCGGAGGCGTATTCCAGCAGTACGTGCTCCACGTGTTAGAGCCATCGGCGGGACTTGTACTCGAAACGTACAACATCCCCGACCCCACTGACCCTGCAGCACCGTCTTTCGTCAACACAACCTACAACGCCGAAACCACGGAACTCTGCTACTTCGTCGTGACGGAGGGACCAGCTGGGACGTTTGGCGGATCTTCAGATACGCTGTGCAGCATTCACCTGACAGCGGACCCGTCTTTGACGCCGGGATTGGTCGACCTGAATTTCAACAGCCCGCGCATCGGTTCGAACGACGCCCCCTCTCCTGAGCAACTCGGTGTGGAATTCCTTGACTCGGACGGCAACTGGATCCAAATCAGCACTGTGGTGGACAACGGTGGCATGATGGTCGCGCAGTACGCGCTGTCGGAATGCGAGGGCGATTTGGCCTTCCGCATCAACCAGCCCAATCCCACTGGCGACTGCGTGCACCTATCGAACGTAGCCGGATCTCAGCTCTCGGACGAACTCGACCCTGATCCGCCGCTCATCACCGCCGTTCAGGTTGATTACGCCATTCAGGAGGCCATGATCACCTGGGAACCCAGCGATGCCGACGACCTTGCAGGTTACATCGTCTACATCTGCAACGGCGGCTTCCAAATGGCCATCGACACCATCTACGATCCGGCTGCGACGTGGTACATAGACATGAATTCCAACGTCCAGTCGTACATCGAATCCTATAACGTCGCGGCGTTTGACGAATGCTTCATCAACGGCGAACCCGACCCCGGTGCCGCCAGCCCCTACTGTGCGTCGAGCCTGTTCTTGAACGCCAGCACCACCCTGTGTTCCGACCAAGCCCAACTCACTTGGGCCGGCGCGTACAATTTGGCCTCCGATGTGGCGAGCTTCCACATCTGGATGGATGAAGAACAACCCACGGGCAGCGGCAATTGGTCCGGCCTCACCGAAATCGCCGCGGTGGACGCAAACACAAACACCTTTACCCACGAAGGCGCGACGTTCGGGGCGACCTACAAATACCACATCGTCGCGGAAACCGCTTCGGGCATCGACATCTTATCCAACGCCCGCACCCTCGAATTCAGCTACCCGGGCGCTCCGACCTTCACGTCGTTGCGACGCGCCTCCGTCTCCGACAGCGGAGCGGTCAACATCATCGTGGACCTCGATCCGAACTCAAACGACGCCCACGCCTACACGCTCCAGCGCAAACGGTCCTCGGATGCGGAATTCACCGACCTCGAAACCCAGGATGGCGTCGGCGGGATGACCTTGACGTTTACCGACAACACCGCCCAACCCTCCGAGTCGAGCTACAGCTACCGCGTTCGCGTGGAGAACTACTGCAGCGATTCCGTGGGCATGTCGAACACGGCGGAGACGGTTTGGCTGCGGGGCATTTCGGATTTCCAACTGCTGCGCAATACACTGCATTGGACGCCCTATGCGGACTTCCCGGGTGCGACTGCCGGTTACCGCATCTACCGCAAGTACAATTTGGGCAACGCCACCGAGCTCCTGACCACGGTTCCCAACACCGTCTTCACGTGGGAAGACGACGTAAGCTCGTTGCTGTACAGCCCCGGCGATTTTTGCTACCTCATCGAGGCGACGGATGCATTGCCAGGCCCGGCTGGCGGCATCAACTACGCCTTCTCCAACGAGCTGTGCCTGCAGCAGGAGCCCGTGGTGTGGATCCCCAATACGATTTTGATTGGCGGGGTGAACAACACCTTCCAGCCCGTGGTAAGCTTTGCAGACTTCACCAACTTCCGGATGGAAATCCAAAACCGATGGGGCGACCTGTTGTTCGTGACCGAGGACATTGACATGGGATGGGACGGCACCTTCAAAGGCCAATACGTCCCCGAGGGCACCTACGGGTACTTCATCACCATTCAAGACGGCTCCGGACGTTACTACGATCGGCAAGGATTGGTGCACGTCCTGAACGGCGAATAAGTTGGCAATTTGTTGGCAAATGGGATTCGGCGCGAGCCTGATTGTTTCCTAATTTTGCGCGAATCGTAACCCGTAAATCACAGCGATTGAAGGGTTTCGGCCCCCGATTCAATTGACCACCATGGCCACCAACTCACAAAAACCAAAGATCGTCGGCGAAGGATTGACCTACGACGATGTCCTGCTCATTCCTGCTTACTCCGAAGTGCTCCCGCGCGATGTGAAACTCGCAAGCCAATTCTCTCGGAACATCACGTTGAAGACACCGGTCATCTCGGCCGCTATGGACACCGTGACCGGCAGCGCAATGGCCATCGCCATGGCCCGACAAGGCGGCATTGGCGTTATCCACAAGAACATGACCATCGCTGCACAGGCCGCCGAAGTGCGCCGGGTGAAGCGTTCGGAAAGCGGCATGATTCAGGACCCTGTCACCCTCTCGCGGGAGGCGACAGTGGGCGACGCATTGGCCATCATGAAGGAACACCGCATCGGAGGGATTCCGGTGGTGGATGAGACCAACACCTTGGTCGGCATCGTGACCAACCGCGACCTTCGTTTCGAAAAAGACTACAACCGCGCCGTAGCGGAAGTGATGACCGACAGCAACCTCATCGTCACCCAAAACGGTTCGGACTTTCAAAAGGCAGAAGAGCTGCTGCGCGCACACCGCATTGAGAAGTTGCCCGTGGTGGACGGCGACGGCAAATTGGTGGGCCTCATCACCTACCGCGACATCATCAAGCTGAGCGAATTCCCGAATTCGTGCAAGGACCAATGGGGCCGCCTGCGCGTGGCCGCTGCCGTAGGCGTGACCCACGACACCATGGACCGCACGGAAGCGCTTGTCAATGCCGGCGTCGACGCGGTGATCATCGACACAGCACACGGCCACAGCCGCGGCGTGCTCGAGACCTTAAAGAAGGTGAAGGAAGCCTTCCCAGGCATTGACGTGGTTTGCGGCAACATCGCTACCGCCGAAGCGGCCAAGGCATTGGTGGAAGCCGGCGCAGACGCTGTCAAAGTGGGCATCGGACCAGGCTCTATCTGCACCACCCGCATCATTGCGGGGGTCGGCGTACCTCAGTTGGGCGCTGTGATGGAAGTGTCGGAAGCATTGCGCGGCACTGGCGTACCGGTCATTGCCGACGGAGGCATTCGCTTCACCGGTGACATCGTCAAAGGGTTAGCCGGCGGTGCGGACACGGTCATGGTCGGCTCCATGCTCGCAGGCACCGAAGAGAGCCCGGGCGAAACCATTATCTATGAAGGCCGACGCTTCAAGAGCTACCGCGGCATGGGTTCATTGGAAGCCATGCAAAAGGGCTCCAAGGACCGTTATTTCCAAGACGCAGAGGACGACCTCAAGAAACTTGTGCCAGAAGGCATCAGCGGACGCGTACCCTACAAAGGCTCCGTGCTCGAAGTGATGCACCAAATCATCGGCGGCCTCCGGGCCGGCATGGGCTATTGTGGCGCTTCAGACGTCGCAGCGCTTCAACATGCCCAATTTGTGCGCATGACGGCGGCGGGCATGAAAGAAAGCCACCCGCACGACGTGACCATCACGCGCGAAGCACCGAACTACAGCTTGCGATAAGACCCCCTACCTGTAAGACCTATTTGAACATGAAAAACTGGTTGAACCCCAAGGCAGGCTGGGCCTGCATGCTCCTCGTAACGGTGTTGGCCACCGCTCCCGTACACGCACAAAACGATGCGGTGTTGACGGTTGGAACGGAAACCGTGTCGATCTCCGACTTTGAGCACATCTTCCTCAAGAACAACCGCGACAGCGTCATCACGCAGGAAGCGTTGGACGAATACATGGAGTTGTTTATCAATTTCAAATTGAAAGTCCAAGCAGCGGAAGCCCTCGGCATGGATACGGTGGAGACCTTCCAAAAAGAATTGGCCGGGTACCGCACGCAGTTGGCCCGCCCCTATTTGACCAACAATGAATTGCTCGATGAGCTCGTGCGCCAAGCCTGGGAACGCAAGCAAGAAGAGGTCCGCGCTCGCCACATCCTCGTCTCCTGCAGCGCTCAAGCCAACCCTGCGGATACCCTCCGCGCGTGGAAACGCGCCGACGCCATGCGCAAGCGCGTTGAGAACGGCGAAGATTTTGAAGCCGTCGCCAAGTCCAAAGCCGGATCCGACGACCCGAGCGTGCGCGACAACGGCGGCGACCTCGGTTGGTTTTCTGCCTTCCAGATGGTGTACCCGTTCGAAGAAGCGGCCTTCAACACCCCTGTGGGCGAATTGAGCTCCATCGTGCGCACCCGCTATGGCTACCACTTCCTCGAAGTCACCGGCCGACGCGAGGCCCGCGGCGAAATCCGCGCCGCCCACATCATGATCCGTGTGAAGGAAGGGGCCGATGACGCCACCCTCAAAGCATCGGAAGAACGCATCAACCAAATCCACGGCCTGCTCGCAGACGGCGGACGTTGGGAAGAGCTCGCGATGAAGATGTCGCAGGACGCTTCTACTGCCAGCAAGGGCGGCGAACTCCCTTGGTTCGGCACCGGCAAAATGGTCGAGGAGTTTGAAAATGCTGCGTTCGGATTGACCGAAGACGGACAGATCTCCATGCCCTTCCGCACCGCTTACGGTTGGCATATCGTCAAGCGCCTCGAGTACCGCGCACCAGCCTCGTTCGAGGCGTCCAAGCGCGAATTGCAGAAGAAAGTCAGCCGCGACAGCCGTTCGGAATTGACCCGTGCCTCGTTCTTGGAAAACCTCAAGACGGAGTACAACTACTCCGCCAACGCAGCCGCCCTCAAATTTTTGAAGCGCGCAGCAGCCAAGCAGGACAGCGTCTTCTTCCCCGGCCACCCGCTCGTGGACGTGCCATCGCGCACGGCTGAAGCCACCGTGCTCAGCATTGGCGATGAATCCGCAACGGTTGCCGACTTCGTGGATTACCTCAAAATCGTGAAAATCCGCAACGCCGAGATCGGTTCAGATGCCATCATCAACGAGCAGTTCGCAGCATGGTCGGACAAATTGTTGCTCGATTACGAAGACGCACGACTCGAGCAGAAGCACGACGACTTCCGCTTGCTCATGGAGGAATACCACGACGGCATTTTGTTGTTCGAACTCACAGACCAGATGGTGTGGAGCAAGGCCGTCAAGGATACTACCGGTCTGGAGGCCTACCACGCGGCCCACGTGGCCGATTTCATGTGGGGCACGCGTGCCGATGTGGATGTATTCACCTGTGCCGACGCGGCGGCTGAAAAAGCGGTGCGCAAAGCCGTGAAGAAGGGCAAAGACTTGCAAGCCTTCCAACGCGACTACAACGCGGAAAATGGCAACGCCATCACATTGTCCAGTGGCCGCTTCAGTGAAGGCGATAACACGTGGGGTGACAAGGTATTGGCCGATGCAGCCGCAGGAAACTTGGGCGACAAAAAGCCCGTCATCGCCACGTATGCCGGTGGTGGAAACGAAACGGTACTCGTGCACGTTAAGGAGATCCGCCAGCCGGAGCCGAAGACGTTGGCCGAGGCCCGTGGCCAAGTCATCGCTGCCTACCAAGACCACTTGGAGCAACAGTGGATCAAAGAGCTGCGGTTCGGAACGACCATCGAGGTCAACCGTGACTTGCTCCAGACCCTCGCAGACTGATGCAAGGACGGGTCCTTCCTTTCG
>CALJFZ010000044.1 GCA_938074325.1 uncultured Flavobacteriales bacterium
ACCCCGGAGTCCAGTGCACCGAGGACCGCCTCCGTGTCCACTACTTCACCGCGCGCGGTGTTCAAGAGATGGCAGGGGCGCCTGAGTTGGTTGAGCCATCCGGTATTGACCATGCCACGGGTTTCTTCAGTCAAGGGCACGTGAATGGATACGGCGTCTGCTTCCTCTCTCAATTGGTCCAGGCTGCACTCCTCGACTCCCCACGTTCCTTCGAAGCCGGAGGTGTACTTGTCGTAGGCCAACACCCGGCAGCCAAAGCCACGCAGGCAGCGGGCGAAGGATTGTCCCATGTTTCCAAACCCGATGATTCCGACAGTTCGGGCCTCTAATTCAAGGCCGCGATGGCCTTCACGGTCCCAGCCGCCCCCACGCACGTGACGGTCTGCAGCTCCCAGTTTGTGCAACAGCATGAGCAATTGCCCCACGGCGTGCTCGCCCACAGCCACCGCATTCCCCTCAGGAGAAGAGAAGACGCGCACACCGCGTCGTTTGGCTTCTGAGACGTCGATGTTGTCCAATCCGGCTCCGCTCCGGGCAATCCATTTCAAGCCAGGCAATGCGTCGAGCAGCGCAGTATCCACGGTCAGCCGCGAACGCAGTACCACGCCCTCGCATTGATTCAAGGCACCCGCCAGCACGTCTTCACGGGAGACCTTTTCTGCATGGTGACAGCTCATTCCGGCAGCGGTCAATCGCTCCCACAAGACTTCGTGCACGGTATCGAGGAAGGCTACCTGTGCCATCACACGAGGAAGCCAGCGACGGCCCCGCCGACCGCGAAATAAATCATGAGGCCAATGATGTCATTGACCGTGGTGATGAACGGTCCAGTCGCCAGGGCCGGGTCGATTTTATATCGGTCGAGCATCAACGGTACAAACGTTCCGAACAAGGCGGCAAAAACGATGACGCAGAGCAGGGCAATGCTGACCGTAATGCTCAACGCCGTACCGAAGCCCAATACCATGCTTGATCCCAGGATTAAGATGCTGCAGATGAGGCCGTTGATGAGTCCGACACCGAGTTCTTTGGAAAGGCGACCGAGGATATTGCCTGTAGCCAAGTTACTGGCGGCGAGGCCTTGCACCACGATAGCTGCAGATTGGACACCAACGTTTCCTCCCATCGCCGCGATCAACGGAATGAACAGGGCCATTTGAGCATTTTCGTGGATGTTGAAGGCGCCGATCACATAGGCTCCGCCCAATCCTCCTACCAATCCGATCAACAGCCAAGGCAGGCGCGCTCGCGTCAATGTCCACACGCTGTCGCTCGACTCAACGTCCTCGGAGATACCACTGGCGAGCTGGTAGTCGCGTTCGGCGTCTTCGATGATGGCATCGACGGCATCATCAATGGTAATGCGTCCGAGAAGGCATCCTGCTTCATCGACCACGGGCAAGGCCACAAGATCGTAGCGTTCCATGAGCATGGTTGCCTTTTCCTCCGGTTCTTCCGCGAGGATGGTGACGATGTCACCTTGGGACTGCAATTCGCTGATGCGCGAGCGGGTGCTTTCTGCTGCAAGCAACAGGTGCTTCAAGCTCAGCCTCCCGGTCAAGCGGTCTTCGGCGTCCACCACGTAGACGGTGTAGACTTGGTGTAATTCATCGGCTTGCCGACGGATTTCTCGGATGGCGCGGGTGACGGTCCATTCGCCGTGGACCTTGACCAACTCTTTGGCCATGAGTGCTCCGGCTGTGCCATCTGCATAGTTGAGCAAATCTCGGATGTCCGAGGCCTGTTCTTTGTCTTCTAAAAGTCCGATGACTTCTTCGGCCTTCGTCTCCGGTAATTCGCCCATGACATCGGCAGCATCGTCGGAGTCCAAATTTTCCAGGACCTCTTCCGCAATCTCTTCCGCGGTCATGGCGTTCAGCAAGTCCGAACGCTGCTCCTCGTCCAATTCGATGAGCACATCCGCTTTGGTTTCGTTGTCCAAAAGGCGGTAGACATAGCTTGCGTGGTCGAAGTCCAGCCGATCAATGACCTCCGCTATGTCGGTGGCGTGCAATTCCACCAATGTCGCGCGGACTTCGGAATCTTTTCCGGCGTCGATGCGCTCATTGAGCGTTTGGAGGAATTCTTTGGTGAGGTCGAGCATGGCGTTGCGTGCAAGTTAATCACCACGTCATCAATGCTGCTTTCGTTTCGCTGCAAAAAAGTCTTTGAGAAGTTGGCTGCACTCGTCTTCTAATATACCCCGATCCACCGTGGTTTTGGGGTGGGTGAGACTGGCTTGCCCGGGATTCATCCACATGCGGTACCCGCGTTTGGCGTCGGACGCGCCGAATACGATTCGGCCAACACGGGTCCAGAAGGCAGCTCCTGCGCACATGGGGCAGGGTTCGAGGGTAACGTACAGCGTGCATTGGTCAAGGTGCTTACCTCCGAGGTATTCGGACGCTGCAGTGAATGCTTGCATCTCCGCATGCGCGGTGAAATCGTTGAGCCGTTCGCAGAGGTTGTGAGCTCGAGCAATGACCTGTCCTCGGGCCACGATCACAGCGCCTACCGGCACTTCGTCTTGTTCGAAAGCGTGCTGGGCTTCGGCCAACGCCAAGCGCATGAAATGTTCGTCGTTGAGCGGTTGTTCCACTGGTCGAAGTTACGCGGTTGCAATCAATTCGTCGAGTGCTTGTGTCGCACCACGGTTGGGTTCAAGGCGCGGCACAGAACCGGAGGGTTCTGGCAGGGCGCCTGATTCCAGCTGTTTCTGCGTGCACGTCGCAATGCCAAACTCTGCATGCCAATGCTTCGCGAGGTAGCCTTGTTCAGGCTGCCCCGGGGTGGGTATGAGCACCGCCCGCTTCCCCAATGCAGCCAGATCAAGCAAGGACGAATACCCTGAACGGCACACGACGGTATCCGCCCCGTGCAATGCTCCGGCCAATTGATTTGCAGTGGGATCGGGCCAAATGGTCACGTTCCCGACCGACTGCACTTCGGCACCTGGACGGCCAGCGATCAGCAGGGCCGGCTCGTCCAAGCCCTTCATCCACGCGAACAAGGCTTTCTCCATGAGCCCCCGGTGCGGTTCCGGTCCACTGACCATCCCCACGGTTTTCCACTTAGTAGGCCGCGCGTCCATGGGAAGCCGAGTCAGTACACCAATGAACCGGGCGTGTTCCATGGGGTTTCGGGTGGCGAGTGTGCCACTGAGCCTCGCCTCTTCATCGTCTGGAATCCAAATGGCGTGAAATTTCCGAGCGTGTTTCTTCACGAATGCTCGGGCGAATACCTCCAAACCGGGCGGAACGGGCAGCTGAAGTTGATGTGACATCATGACGCTCGGCACTTCCGGGTGGTGCACGCCGTAGCAGTTGTCGCTTACGATGTGGGTGATGTCGTGTCTTTCAACGAGGGTTGCAGTCCAGTCAGTCTCGGCTTGGATGCTGCGCAAAAAGCCCGGCATTTGCCCGGCAATTTTGAAGAAAGTGCCGCGCTTTGAATAGGTGATGTCCGGACCGGGCTTGTCGTGGAAGGTGATGGGTTGGCCTTCGAATTGGCTTTTCAAAAAGGCCAACGCAGTGCCTTTGGTTCCCACGTGAACGTCCCACCCGCGATCGATGGCGTGCTGAATCAAAGGCGACGTGCGTGTGGCGTGACCCATGCCCCAATCAAGGAGCGCGAACAGCACAGCAGGTCGTGAAGATTTCCTGGCATTCATCCGTGCGAAGTTCAGTAATTTTGCCGGGCTATGGGCAAAGGAAAATTGGCCAAATGGAAGGAGCTGGCCACCTTCGATCGGGTGTTCGAGCCGCCATTGAACGACGCCATTGAAGGAGCCGACCACGAACTGAAGGGGAAGTGGGCGCAAGAGGTGTTTGGCAATGACAACCCCATTGTGTTGGAATTGGGCTGCGGCAAAGGCGAATACACCATTGCTCAGGCCCGACGCAACCCCAACTGCAACTACATCGGAGTGGACATCAAGGGCCAACGCGTGTGGCGCGGTGCCAAAACCATCAACGAGGAAGACATCCGCAACGTTGCCTTTTTGCGCACGCGCATCGAATTCATTGATCGGTTTTTTGCCCCGGGTGAGGTCAGTGAAATTTGGCTCACTTTCAGCGACCCACAGCCGAAAGATGAGAAGGGAACCAAGCGCATCACGTCTTCCGTATACATTGAGAAGCGTTACCGAAACGTGCTCAAGCCCGACAGCATCATCCACGTGAAAAGCGATAGCGTGCTGCTCTACGAGTTGTCCAAAGCCAGCTACATCGAAGCCGGCTACAAAATCAATTACGACAGCACGGACGTCTATGGCGAATTGGTCCACCGCGTTCCCGATGCTTTGCGCGAATTGCTGGAAGTCAAGACCTTCTATGAGCAAATGTGGCTCGAGATGGGCAAGAAAATTCACTACCTGCAAATCCAGATCTGAGCATGGCGAAACTGCCGCCGGATGAATTCAAGCAGGCCGTGTACGACCTGACGCGCCTCGTTCCCCGCGGACGGGTCACGACCTACGGGGCCATCGCCCGGTGCATCGGTGCGAAAGGTGCCTCCCGCCGTGTAGGGTGGGCGTTGAACCAGAGTTTCGGTATGATTCCGCCGGTGCCGGCCCATCGTGTGGTCAACCGCTTGGGCTTGCTCTCGGGGGCTGTCCATTTCCCCCCTGAAGCGCCGATGGCCGAACAGCTTCGAGCTGAGGGTGTAGAAATCGTCGATGACCAAGTTGTGGGGTTTGATGGGTTTTTTTGGGACCCTTGGGAAGCAGACGATTTGGGAGGAAATGCAGAACTTTGACGTGCGAAAACAAGAGCAATGAATTGGACTGAAGAAGCGGTGTTGGAGGCCTTGAAGGGCGTGTTGGATCCGGAATTGGGCAAGGACGTTGTCGCCCTCGGTTGGGTGACCGTCAACGCGGTATCCGAAGGCGCAGTGGATGTCACTGTGAAAACGGGTAACCCTGCCATGCACGCACGGCAGCGCGTCGAAGAAGCCGTTCAGTTCGCCTTGGAGCGAGCGTTCGGTGTCGATGCCACTTTTGCCGTCGCCGTAGAAGGCGTGAAGGCCGAGGAGCGTACGCCCGAAACGCGCAAAGTGCTGCCGGGCGTAACCCACGTCATCGCTGTCGCTTCCGGAAAAGGAGGGGTCGGCAAGAGCACCGTTACAGCGAATCTCGCTGTGGGATTGGCCCAGCTCGGCTACAAAGTCGGGCTGTGCGATGCAGACATCCACGGGCCGAGTGTGCCCACCATGTTCGACGTCACGGATGCCAAACCCGAACCGGTCGCTGTCGGTGAGAAGACGCTGATCCAACCCGTCGAACAATACGGAGTCAAAGTGCTGTCCATTGGCTTTTTTGCCGATCCCGACCAAGCCATCGTCTGGCGTGGGCCCATGGCGAGTCGCGCACTCGGTCAACTGTTCACCGATGCAAATTGGGGCGAATTGGATTTCATGCTCATCGACTTGCCGCCCGGCACCGGCGACATCCACCTGTCGCTCGTGCAGGACGTACCGTTGACCGGTGCAGTTGTGGTGAGCACGCCACAAGAAGTGGCGCTGGCAGATGCCCGCAAAGGCGTGGGTATGTTCCGATTGGACAGCATCAATGTCCCGGTTCTGGGTCTCATTGAGAACATGGCGTATTTCGTTCCGCCCGACATGCCCGACCGGCGTTACGACATTTTCGGACGCGACGGTGCGAAGCGATTGGCTGAGGATTTGGAGGCGCCATTCCTCGGAGAACTGCCCCTTATTCAATCCATTCGCGAAGCAGGCGACGCAGGACGTCCGGCCGTGCTGCAAGGCGATTCGCCTGCTGCCGCGGCATTCCGTGCTGTCTTGGCTAACTTGCTCGAGCAACTGGGTAAAACCGCCGATTGATGGCTGAAATGGAAGAAATAACCACGCGGGTAGAGCGAGCATTGGAAAGCTTGCGTCCATACCTCGAAGCGGACGGCGGGGACATCAGCTTGGTCGAAATCACGGACGACTTCACCGTTAAAGTGGAATTGCACGGCGCATGCGCAGATTGCCAGATGATTCACATGACCATGAAAGGCGGAGTGGAGAAGGCCATTTTGCAAGCTGCGCCTGAGGTTGTCAAGGTCGAAGCGGTCAATTGGGCCAACGTTTGACAATCCAACGAACATCAGGGCACGCCTGTTGTTGATTCATTAATTTCGCCCTCGAATTTGCGCGTCACTAACCCTCGGAGACACCCATCTATGATCCAAACGGATATCCTCATCATCGGAGCAGGTCCATGCGGCCTATTCACCGTTTTTGAAGCAGGCCTTTTGAAGCTGCGTTGCCACTTGATTGATGCATTGCCCCAGCCAGGCGGCCAGTGCGCTGAGATCTACCCGAAGAAGCCCATCTACGACATTCCCGCCTACCCCTCCATTTTGGCGGGCGAACTCGTGGATCGCTTGATGGAACAAGCCGAGCCGTTTAAGCCCGGTTTCACCTTGGGCGAGCGCGCCGAGCAAATCGAGAAGGATGATGAAGACCAATTCATTGTGACGACGAACCGAGGCACACAACACCGCGCGCCCATCATCGCCATCGCCGGTGGCTTGGGATGCTTCGAGCCGCGCAAGCCGCCCGTGCCGCAGTTGGCTGACTTCGAGGACAAAGGCGTTGAGTACATCATCAAGGATCCGGAGTTTTACCGCGACAAGAAAGTGGTGATTTCAGGGGGCGGTGATTCAGCGTTGGACTGGACCATCTTCCTGGCAGAAGGCGTGGCATCGGAGGTCACCTTGGTGCACCGCCGTAAGGAGTTCCGCGGGCATTTGGACAGCGTACAAAAAGTTATGGATCTGGCGGCAGCCGGCCGCGTGCGGCTTATGACAGACGCTGAGGTCATAGGCGTTGAAGGGGATGGTCAGTTGTCATCCGTTGAAATCAAGACCAAAGCTGACGGCAACCACACGATCGAGACCGACCACTGGGTGCCGCTCTTCGGATTGAGCCCCAAACTCGGCCCTATCGCGGATTGGAACCTCAACATCACCAAGAATGCAGTGGAGGTCGACACCTTTGATTACAGCACCAATGTGCCCGGTGTATACGCCATTGGAGACATCAACACCTACCCCGGCAAGTTGAAGCTCATCCTTTGCGGATTCCACGAAGCGACGTTGATGGTGCAGAGTGCGTTCAAGCGCATTTATCCGGATAAGAACCTAGTTTTGAAGTACACCACCGTCAACGGGGTGAACGGATTTGAAGGCTAAGCCATGGACAATATGATTCGCGTAAGCGTCACCGACCGCGAGGGGCAGGTGCACGAGTTGGACGCCCCCACGGACATGGGCATGAACATGATGGAGCTCTGCAAGAGCGCCGAACTCCCAGTAGAGGGAACATGCGGGGGTATGGCCATGTGCGCGAGTTGCCACATGTACGTGGAAAGCGATCACGATCTACCAGAGAAGTCCGACGATGAAGAGGACATGCTCGACGAGGCATTCTTCGTAGAGGACAACAGCCGCCTGGGTTGCCAATTGCACCTGAGCGAAGAGCTGGACGGCTTGAAAGTCAAGCTTGCTCCGGTCGGCAATTAAAACGTAACCGCACGGCTGCGTGCATCTCCTTGCTCAATCCACCGATGGACAATCGGAGATTTGGCAATGGCCTTCAGGCTGTCCATGTGACGGGTTCCGTGGGCGTCCGAGCAAATCATTTTTGCCGTTCCATTTTCAAGCAATCGGCTAGCCACTCGGTACATCTCTGGACCGTAAGCTCCGGCCAGTGAAGCCGCGTTCACAGTCACCCAGATGCCCCGGTCTGCGAGTTTCTGCACTTCTTCAGGATGCCGGTGCCAGTAAGGGTAGCGCTCAGCATGGGCCAAGACCCCGGTGTATCCCGCCATCTGCAAATCGAAGATGACCTGCTCATGGTTCATCGGCGGTTCATGGAATCCAAATTCGAACAAGACACACTTCACCGCTAGACCGTTTTCATCGGTGGCGTGAAAGTACAGGAGGTCATTGCTTGCGATGCAATCGGCGAAGTGTTCGTCCAAAAAGTACTCAGCGGCCAAGGCCAACGAAAACTGCGGCCATCGCTCGGCGACGCGGGCTTGCAAGGCATCGAAGGCAGGTTGCAGCGTGTGCTTGCTGTTGGGGTAGATGTCGGAGTGGATGTGCGGGGTCAGCACGGCGCCTGAATACCCGAGTCCCACCAATCGCTCAATGAGCTCGAGGGATTGCTCCATGTTCGCGCTTCCGTCGTCGACGCCCGGCACAATGTGCGAGTGCACATCGACGGCCAAGGCCTCGCCAAGGGCGATTTCCGGTCCGTCAAATGCCGGTAGTGCAGGGGGCTTGGTGCCCGATCGAAATCGCTTCCACCAACCCATCAGCCGCGGTTGCCGTACATCGTGTCGTAGTACTGCTGGTAGTTCCCTGAAGTCACGGAGTCCAGCCATTCGCCGTTGTTTAAGTACCAGTCGACGGTGGCCTCCAGTCCCTCCTCAAAGGTGATGGAAGGTTTCCAACCCAATTCCGATTCGATGCGTGAAGCATCAATGGCATAGCGCAGATCGTGTCCTGCACGGTCTTTCACGAACGTGATCAGGGATAGGGAATGACCTTCGGGCCGTTCCAACGCCGCATCCACCAGCCGAATGAGCTCATGCACGAGGTCGATGTTCTTCCACTCGTTCAAGCCACCGATGTTGTAGGTGCGTCCGTCTTCACCTTGGTGCAAGATGACGTCAATGGCTGAAGCGTGGTCTTCCACCCACAGCCAATCCCGGACGTTGATTCCTTCGCCGTATACCGGTAGGGGACGTTCGTCGCGGATGTTGCGGATCATCAAGGGAATGAGCTTCTCGGGGAATTGGTAGGCTCCGTAGTTGTTCGAACAGTTGGAGATGACCACTGGTAATCCATAGGTGTGATGCCACGCCCGGACCAGGTGGTCACTCGAAGCCTTCGAAGAGCTGTAAGGGCTTCGTGGGTCGTAGGGAGTTTCCTCGGTGAAGAGCCCGTCTGCTCCTAACGATCCGTAGACCTCGTCTGTGGAAATGTGGTAAAAGCAGCGATCGCCGGTGGCGCCAGACCAAGCCGCTTTGGCCGCATTGAGCAGCGTGGCCGTGCCCAAGATGTTGGTCTCCAAAAACGCCATGGGATTTTCGATGCTCCGATCCACGTGGCTCTCCGCAGCAAGGTGTACGACTGCGTCAAATCCGTGCTCCGAGAAGAGGCGGTCGATCAGTGCAGCGTCTTGAATATCGCCTTTGACGAAGGTGTAGCGGGGGTCGGACTCGACGTCAAGTAAATTCTCCAAATTGCCTGCGTAGGTCAAGGCGTCCAGGTTAACCACACGGGCCTCAGGACGGTTTTTTAGCAGTTTCCGAACGACGTGGGAACCAATAAACCCGGCGCCCCCGGTGACCAGTATGGAGTGGAAATTGCGCATGCTTTTCGATTACAGGCTCCAGTATTCGAGGGTGTTGATGCGGCCGCGGTAGAGGCCTTTCAAATCGGCAAACACCCCGTCGTCATGGCGCATCAATTTGGCAAAATCCGCTTCGCCCATGGCCTTGTACGGCGCGTGCGCCACGGCCAATACGATGGCGTCGTATGCGCCTTCATCTGGGGAATCCTTCAAAGTGATGCCGTATTCGTGTTCCACTTCGGCCGGACTGGCAAACGGATCCACAACGTCCACGTCGATGTTGTAGCTCTTCAATTCGCGGATGACGTCGGTCACCTTGGTGTTTCGGATATCGGCCACGTCCTCTTTGAAGGTGAGGCCCATGACGAGAATGCGGGAGTCCAGGGGGTTGCGGCCTTGGGCCAACATGCGCTTGACGACTTGCTTGCCCACGTGGGCGCCCATGGCGTCGTTGACGAAGCGTCCGGAGTTGATGACCCGGGCGTGATAGCCCAGCTTGTCCGATTTCCACGTCAGGTAGTAAGGGTCGATGCCGATGCAGTGACCGCCGACCAGGCCGGGGCTGAATTTGAGGAAGTTCCACTTGGTCCCCGCCGCTTCGAGCACTTCGTAGGTATTGATGCCAATGCGTTCGAAGATGATGCTCAATTCATTGATCAAGGCAATGTTCACGTCGCGCTGGGTGTTCTCGATGATCTTGGAAGCTTCAGCGACCTTGATGCTCGATGCGCGGTGGGTGCCGGCCTTCACAACCAGATCGTAGGTCCGCGCGATGTGGTCGGCGCTTTCCGCGTCCGAACCGCTGACCACCTTGACGATGGTCTCAATGGTGTTCACTTTGTCGCCGGGATTGATGCGCTCGGGGCTGTATCCCACTTTGAAGTCTTCGTTGAACTTCAGCCCGCTCACCTCTTCCAACACCGGAACGCAGTCCTCCTCCGTGCATCCAGGGTATACCGTGGATTCGTACACCACGTAATCCCCGGGCTTCAAAGCAGAACCTACCGTCGCCGAAGCGCTCAAGAGCGGCTTGAGGTCGGGGTGATTGGATTGGTTGATGGGGGTGGGCACGGCCACAATGTGGAATTGGGCTTGCTTGAGGTCTTCTGGGTTGTCGGTAAAAGTGATGTCGCACCCATCGAAATCGGAGGCTTCCAATTCTTCGGAAGGATCCACCCGATTGCGCATCATTTCAACGCGCTCAGGATTGATGTCAAAACCGATGACTTTGATGTGTTTGGCGAAGGCCAATGCAATGGGCAGTCCCACATATCCCAAGCCCACCACGCTCATGGTGGCTTCACCGTTCAACAACTTCTCATGCATTCCCATGGTCGTCTCTTTTCGATACGGTGGCCGTTCCATCGCCACCGGTTACTAATTCATACGTTTCGCCACTTTCTGGGCAGGTGGCCAGCCCTTCTTCATTGAAATCCAATCGGTGTCCGAAGGCCGACATCCAGCCCATTTGCCGGGCGGGGTTGCCCACCACCAAGGCGTATGCTGGCACGTTTTTCGTCACCACGGCTCCGGCGCCGATGAACGCGTACGCACCGATGTCGTGCCCGCACACGATGGTGGCGTTGGCTCCGATGCTCGCTCCACGTCCAACGTGCGTGCGTGCGTATTGGCCGCGACGATTAACGGCGCTGCGCGGGTTTGTTACGTTGGTGAAAACGCAGCTCGGCCCGAGGAAGACGTCGTCGTCGCACGTGACGCCTTCGTAAATGCTCACGTTGTTTTGAACCTTCACATTCGATCCGAGGACGACGCCGGGCGACACCACCACGTTTTGGCCAATGTTGCACCGCTCGCCCAATACCGCACCGGGCATGATGTGGCTGAAATGCCACACCTTGGTTCCGGCGCCGATTTGGGCACCTTCGTCAATCACTGCGGTTTCGTGTGCTTGGTAGTCCATGGCGTGACTCAGTCTTTTTTGAAGGCCTTGAAGTCTTTGTGTTCCGACTTGTTCAACTCTTCAATGGTCAGTGTCTGGAAGTATGCGTAGGTCCGCTTCAGTCCTTCAGCTCGATCGATTTTCGGCTCCCAACCCAACACCTCTTTCGCCCGAGTGATGTCAGGTCGGCGCTGCTTGGGATCGTTTTCCGGCAAATCCCGGTAGACCACCTTTTGATCGGTTCCGGTCAGCGCCATGATCTCCTCGGCAAAATCGCCGATGGTGATTTCGTCGGGGTTGCCAATGTTCACCGGCCGCGTCTCGTCTGAGAAGTGGAGGCGGAAAATGCCTTCCACCAAATCATCAACGTAGCAGAAGCTCCGCGTTTGGCTGCCGTCTCCAAAGACGGTGAGGTCTTCCCCTCGCAAGGCCTGGCCGATGAAGGCCGGCAATACGCGACCGTCGTTCAGGCGCATGCGCGGACCGTAGGTGTTGAAGATGCGCACGATGCGCGTTTCCAAACCGTGGTACCGATGGTAGGCCATCGTGATGGACTCTTGGAAGCGTTTGGCCTCGTCGTACACGCCGCGCGGTCCGATGGTGTTGACATGGCCGAAGTATTCTTCGTGCTGCGGGTGCACCTCGGGGTCGCCGTAGATCTCACTCGTAGAGGCGATGGTGACCCGGGCGCCTTTGTGTTTGGCAAGGCCCAGGCAATTGTGCACGCCGAGGGATCCGACCTTCAAAGTCTGAATCGGAATCTTGAGGTAATCGATGGGCGATGCAGGGGATGCGAAATGCAGGATGTGGTCCAACTCCCCGGGTAAGTCGATGTACTCGGTGACGTCGTGCTGATGAAAGGTAAAGTTGGGGTGGTCCTGCAGGTGAGCAATGTTTTTAAGGTCGCCCGTGATGAGGTTGTCCATGGCCTCGACCTGGAACCCTTCTGCGATGAACCGGTCGCACAAATGCGAACCGAGAAATCCTGCTGCGCCGGTGATGAGTACACGTTCCATCAGGCGGGGTGAACGGTTGATCGACCGATGCTCTTGTAGTAGAATCCGTGGTCGCGCATGGTGTCGAGTTCATACAGGTTGCGTCCGTCGAAGATGACGGGTGCGGCCAACCTGTCCTTCACGTCTTTCAAATCGGGATTGCGGAAGACCTGCCATTCGGTGCAAATGAGCAAGGCATCGGCGCCGTCCAGGGCATCCATGTGGCTAGAGGCGTATTCGATGGTGTCCCCGATGCGGCCCTTCACGTTGTCCATGGCTTCTGGGTCGAATGCCACCACTTGAGCGCCAGCCGCCGTGAGCTTGTCGATCATATACAGAGCGGGTGCTTCGCGGATGTCATCCGTTTCCGGTTTGAATGCCAACCCCCACAAGGCGATGCGCTTGCCCTTGAGGTCGCCTTTGAAGTAATCGCGGAGGGGGTCAAACAGGATGGTCTTCTGTTCTTCGTTGGCGCGCATGACGCTGGTCAGGATGCCAAACTCAAAATTGGCCTGCTGTCCGCTTTTGTGCAGTGCTTGCACGTCTTTGGGAAAGCAGCTCCCGCCATAGCCAATACCTGGGAACAAGAACCGCGATCCGATGCGGGTATCGGTACCCATGCCGCGTCGCACCTTGTCCACGTCCGCTCCGACCAACTCACAGAAATTGGCCACCTCATTCATGAAGGTGATCTTGGTTGCGAGAAAGGAGTTGGCCGCGTATTTGGTCAATTCCGCGCTTTTCTCATCCATGAAGATGATGGGGTTGCCTTGGCGAACAAAGGGCTTGTATAGCTCCTCCATCAACCTTTGGGCACGGGCGCTTGAGCATCCGATGACCACGCGGTCGGGCTTCATGAAGTCGTCCACAGCGAAACCTTCCCGGAGGAACTCAGGGTTCGAAACCACGTCGAAATCGACGGTGGCGTGTGCAGCTATAGCCTCGTGTACTTTTTCAGCGGTACCCACCGGGACGGTGCTCTTGTCGATGATCACCTTGTAGTCCTTGATCATCTTGCCCAAATCGTCGGCAACCCCCAATACGTAGCTGAGGTCTGCCGAGCCGTCCTCGCCGGGAGGGGTCGGCAATGCAAGGAATATCAGAGTCGCCTCTGCGATGGCATCGGCCAGGGAGGTCGTGAACGAGAGGCGGCCCGCTTTGATGTTGCGCTCGAAGAGCACATCGAGGTGGGGTTCGTAAATCGGGATGTTTCCCGCCTTCATGGAGGCGACTTTTTGTTCGTCGATGTCTACGCAGACGACGTCGTTGCCCGTTTCCGCGAAGCACGTTCCGGTCACCAAACCGACGTACCCTGTTCCTACTACCGCTATTTTCATTGGATTATTTTTCGTCTACAAAATTACAAAGGACACTTGCAATGTATTCTTGTTGTTTCGCGTCCAGTTCAGTGTGCATCGGCAACGACAAAACTGTGGCCGCAAGTTCTGAGCTGGTCGGATACGCATTTTGGTCGTATTGAAATTTTGAAAATGCCTTTTGGGCATGCCCAGGAACGGGGTAGTAGACCCCGGTAGGGATACCGTGTTCGCTCAAATGTTGACGGAGGGCGTCGCGTCGTCCGCCTTCGATTTTCAGGGTGTATTGATGAAAAACGTGCGAGCTGCGCGGCTCACGGACAGGAATGTGAACGCCGGTCTGGTTTTCAAACAGCGCATCATACCGGGCAGCTGCCGCTTGGCGTGATTGTAAGTAACCACGCAGATGTTTCAACTTTACCCGAAGAATCGCGGCCTGGAGGCCGTCCAGCCGGGAGTTGATTCCCACGACCTCGTGGTGGTATTGCTTGGCCATCCCATGGTTCGCGATTTGTCGACAGCGTGCCGCCGTGGCATCGTCCGAAGTGACTATAGCGCCGCCGTCGCCCATGCACCCCAAATTTTTCGAGGGGAAAAAGCTGGTCGTTCCCATTAGTCCGAAGGTGCCGGACTGACCGTGACGTTGACCACACCACGCAGCTCCTATGGCCTGTGCATTGTCCTCAATGATGGGGATGCCCGTGGCTTCGCTGATATCCATCAATGCGTCCATGTTGGCCATTTGCCCAAACAGGTGCACCGGGACTATGGCCTTCGTTTTCGGGGTGATGGCCGCTTGAACCTGTGCCGGGTCAATGGTGAAGGTGTCCGGATGAACATCCACCAATACGGGCGTGGCACCCATCAAGGCTACTACTTCAACCGTGGAAATGAAGGTGAAGCCGGTGGTGATGACTTCATCGCCAGGGCCAATGTTCAACGCCATTAAGGCAATTTGAAGGGCATCGGTTCCGTTTCCGCAGGGAATGACATGCTTCGCTCCGGTAAATTCGGCCAGTTCATCTGCGAACGCCGCCACTTCAGGACCTTTGACAAAGGCTCCGGTTTCTTGGACCCGACGCATGGCCTCGTCAAGTTCTGATTGGATTTTGGCGTGTTGACCCACAAGGTCAACCATTTGGATGGAGTGCTTCACGTATTGCAGATGAAATTCAAAAATACCCCGACACCCGGCGGTTATCTTGCCAACGATTCAAAAAAGCTAACACCGCATTGGTAACTTGCACGCACCCATGAAAACCGCTTCATTCATAGCCCTTTTCGCAGCATGTGCATTCGTAGGTTTCTCAACTTCGGCTAATGCCCAACGTTCGGTCCGAGACAGTTCGCTCTTTTCGCCGCACATCCATATCCACGGTGGCGCAGGCGCTGCTTTGGGTGACCTGGGCGATCGCTTCGGAAGCGGCGGCAACTTTGGTGCAGGCTTTCATCTAAAATACCCCTCCGGTTGGTTCACAGGTGTCAATGCCACTTTCGGATTTGGCTATGGAGTAGAGGAAGAAGGGGTGCTGTCCAATCTACTTACTCCCAATGGGCAGCTGATTGATAATGAGGGCCAAGTGGCGCTGCTTACCATCACGGGACGCAGCGGTTTGTTCACCGTAGACGCTGGCCGCCTTTTCAATCTGCCAGGCAAGAATCCCAATACCGGCATTCTCTTCATGGCAGGAGTTGGTTCGGTGCACCACCGCGTCCACTTCGAGAATACCGAAAACCCCATCACCCAGCTCGCTCAACCCTACCTTGCTGGCTATGATCGATTGGCCTGGGGCGTGGCCGTGAAAGAGTTCTTGGGGTATTGGCACATGAGCGACGACGGGCTGATCAATTGGTTTGGCGGCTTGGAACTGTGGCAGGCCCGCACATGGCCACAGCGTCCCATGAATTTCGACACACAGGAGGTGGAAGTGGGCCCACGTAACGATCGATTTGTATCGCTTCAAGTGGGTTGGGTCTTCCATATTTACAAGCGATCATCCTCCATCGAACATTGGAATTGATGAGGCGCTTGATCCATGCGTTCGCGATTCGGTTGTATCGCTTTTCCATTTCCCTTGTCGCGGTCGCAGGCCATGCAAAGGCCAAAGGCTGGATTGCCATGCGAACAGGCAGCATTGAACGGCTCGCGAAGGCAACGGGTCAACTCCAACCGGAACAGAAGTGGATGTGGTTTCATTGCGCCTCGGTGGGAGAATTCGAACAGGCCCGTCCGGTGATGGAGGCGTGGCGCGCGTTGCACCCGGAAGATGCTTTTTTGCTGACGTTTTACAGCCCCTCGGGATGGAATGCATTCGCTTCACGCCAACCTCAGTGGTGGCGGGCAGGCGATCACGTCGAAGCCTTGCCGTTGGATCGATCGGCGGACGTAAAACGGTTCTTGCGTGCGGCTGGTGGATCGGAGCGGCTGGGCGGTTTGCTCCTTGCGAAATACGACGTTTGGCCCAATTTGATCCGCGCACTCGCAGCTGCGAAGGTGCCCTCAGGATTGTTCGCTGGCCATGTGTTGCAGGGGCGTTGGCCGTTCCGGTTCGGGGGCGGTTACCAACGGAAAGCCTGGCGAGCTTTGGATCGAGTGTGGGTGCAAGGCGAAGATTCAGTGGCGGTGTTGGCAGGATTCGGCATTCGAGCCGCCGCTGCAGGCGACCCCCGGTTTGACCGGGTGGTGCAGGCGGCGGATTCCTGCAGCCAGGATGCGGCACTTGAGGCTTGGATCAATGAGCGCCCTTGTGCGGTCATCGGCAGTGCATGGGATGCAGAAGTGGGTGCAGCCCTCGACGCATGGCGTCCGGGCCAATGCTGCCTGGTCGTCCCACACGAATGGAACGACGCTTCTGTCCTCGCTATGGCAGAGCGTTGGAAGGACTGCGGCGCTGAGCCCGTAATTTGGAGTCAGCACCGGGGGCAAGATCGCCGCGCGGTGCTTCCCGCAGGTGACGTGTTGATCGTGGACGCCATGGGCGAATTGCTCGCCTTATACGCAGTTGCCCAAGTGGCGGTAGTGGGCGGCGGATTTGGCCAGGGGGTGCACAACACCTTGGAGCCGGCAGCGCATGCAGTCCTCGTTTTGGTGGGCCCCAAGGTGGAACGTTTTGCAGAGGTGGAGGCGTTACGCCAAGCCGGCGCCCTCGAGGTCTGCCAAACGCCCGCTCATCTGAGTGCGTCGTTGTCGGAAGCGCTTGAAGACGCGACTACATGCCAACAAAAAGGCGCCGCAGCACGCGCTTTCGCCTATCGCAATGCAGGAGCGGGAAGGCGCATTGCATTGGCATGGAATGAGGTTGTTGGAACGCCTCAAGGTTCCTGAGTTTTGGCCTAAATTTGCCCGGTCTCAACGAGACCACCTGCCTGGATGGTGGAATTGGTAGACACGACAGA
>CALJFZ010000045.1 GCA_938074325.1 uncultured Flavobacteriales bacterium
GTCTCCGACATTGAGCCAGAGGTTGGGGCAGTCAACAACGTAGAGAGTGTCAGGCGGCGGGGTGTGGACTGTCGTTGACTCGATGTCAAATCCTTCCTTTGTACACGACAAAAACGTGACCGCTGAACAAACGGCCAAGCCCAAAAGGCGAAACTTGGACCCATGAATTGAAAGTGATTCGACTACAGCCATCACCTATTAACTATACCCTAAAACACGAAAATGTGACATCGAGAGTTGCTTTGTTGTTTCACAACCTCAAGATCCAATGGATCAAGTCCACTTTACTTGTGGACCCAGCAGGACAGAAGCCGAACACCCTCAACCCGGATTTGGTCAAGTAGGCCAAACATATGAGATGCAGGCCACCGGCCTTCCAACCTACTTGTTTCGCACCGACATAGGTTGAATGCGCCAATGGGTCAGGGTTCGCCAAGCCCATTCGATGGGTCCAAAAGCGAAGCGGTCCATCCACCATTTCGACGCGATGATCTGCACGCCCCATATTGGTAAGACAAGGAGCCACAACTGCGCACGGCCCAAGGAGTCAAACATCCCAAAACCGTGACCGTACATCAAGGTGGTGCAGATGACGGTTTGTGCGAGATAATTGGTCAACGCCATTCTGCCCAGCGGAGCGAGCCAACCCTCTAGCCAATTCCTAGCCGCGCCTCCGCAAAGCCACAGGACGCCACCCACATAACCCATCACGAGGAACACCATCCCCAAACTCCTGAAGAGGCTGCCATTGAAAAACACATTCATCGACCATTCGCGGGTTTCACTGAACTGAAAACCCCACCCTGTGATGGCCAGGCCCACTGCCATGCCGATGATCGCAAGTCCGCCATTCCACCGTTGGCCTCTGCTGCCATTCAACACCCCTGCTTTGTAGAGCCCCATACCCAGCAACATCATCGCTGTCGCACGCAAGGCCAATATTGGTAAGTATTCCGTTTGCATCGCCAACGCACCAGGTACACGGATCGTCATTTGGTCCGCCCAAGAACCTCGCATGGACGCAACCTCTTCGGTAATGGTCGCGCTGCCTGGCTTCCAAAACGCCTCGAATTCAGACAAATCTGCCGCTGACCAATAGGGCATAGACAGCCCCATCAAAGCATACATCAAGAGCAACAAAAGCACGCTCACACCCGAAGCGATGAACAGGCCTCGCGCGCTCCATTTTCGAACGAAAAACAGCCACACCGAACAAAGGGCATAAGTCACCAAGATGTCCCCAACCCAGAGGAGGTAGGCATGCAGCAAACCAAAGACCAAAAGCCAACCGTTACGCCTCAAATGAAAAACCAATGCAGAGCGTCCTTTCTCCTCCACCCTATCTGTGAACAAGACCACACTCGCTCCAAAAAGCAGAGAAAAGAGGCCCATGAATTTCTCATTGGCGAAAAACTCTGAAAACACCAATGCCCCTCGATTCCAACCGTGCAAAGGCCCTTCCGCGTGAGGATTGAAGTAATGGGCCTGAGGCAGGCCAAAGCTGATGATGTTCATGATGAGGATGCCCAACAGCGCAAAGCCCCTCATGACATCCAGTTGGTTGATGCGTGTTGACATCGTCAATTTCTCTTTGAATCTGAAGTCAATGCTGCATGGGCCGCGTCATAACCTGACAGCACAGCACCTGGTACGCCCATTTGGCGATGCATGTCAAAAATCTCCCCTGCAAAAAACACTCTGTTGCCCAATGGCTTCCGAATCGTCTTGAGGTCACGAGATCGCTCGCGGTAGGCGGCGGTCCAAGTGCCCTCGATGTGGGGCGTTTGGCCCCAATTCTCCAACCGCCACTCCCCGGTGAAATGCTCGGTTGCCGCTCCGTCAAACATCACATCCAGTTCGTCCAGGGCCGATTCGACCTTGGCTTCGTTGGAGCCCAGTTCGAAGTAATTGTTTGCAAGCTCGCCCTGCACGAGCAACGCCAACACATGGCTAGAAGCCTCCTTTTTGTAAGCCACATCGTAAAACGCCTTTTCGCCAGAAGGCACCTTGCATGTCACCACATTGGGATAAAAGCATTCCTCAAAGCGCAGGAACATTTTGAATCCCGTGAGAAAGTCAATGCGCTGCAACGCGTCAGACCGGACCTTGTCCAACGGAGGGTTGAATTCGATCTCGCCCTTTTGCAACACCCCCACTGGCACCGCCAGGATGACTTTGTCTGCTGTATGACGCTGACCGTCAGTGGTGGCAATTTCAACCGAATCCCAAGTCCAATCCAAGCGGGAGACGACCGATTTGTGAATCACGTTGTCCGCCACCTCGTCGCCGATGTTGTTCATGACAAAGTCGTACCACGTCGAGTGTTTGAACTTGGACTCGGGCATGAATTCGTAGTAGCGATTCATGAACCGATCCGTCAATGGACGCAACTCTTTGCCGTCCCACGTGCTGGAACTTTCCAAGCGGTATGGAATGAGTTCCTCCTCCACTTCATCACCTGGCTTGCCTTTCATCCTGTTGAGGACGACGGGATTGCTGTGAATCCACTCTGCACCGAGGTCGATGGGGAAATCTGCAAGCGTCGTGTCCTTCTTCAACCTTCCGCCAAGTCGGTCGGTCGCCTCCAAGACGGTATAATCGATGCCATTTTGCTCCATGACTTTGGCCGCAGCCAAGCCAGCGGGGCCTGCACCCACGATGACAACATGCCCGTCGAAGGCATATGGCCGATCAAGGGCCGTGCTTGCGGGAATGTGTTTGACCGCCCTGGCGGCCCAATTGCCGCATCCTGACGTGACGTTTACGAGGACAACCAACGCAATCGGAATGACGAAGCACCTGCAATTCATGACACCAAGATCACAATCGAAAAACTGACCGACGTTTGACCAATGTCAAATTCAGGCTTTGCCCCTGACCCTGCTCAGCGTCTCCCTTCGCATGCCTAAAAAAGAAGCCAAGTCCGTCAAGGAAACGCGCTGGAGCAACTCGGGATGCGCCGCTGTGATTTTCTCGTAGCGATCTCGGGAAGACAGCGCATTGAGATCCAGTTGCTCCCCCAGAAATTTGGTGTGCTCCGCAAGCCAATGGAAGCTCAAACGGGCCACGGCCAGGTTGTTCTCAGCCAATTGGGCAAACGCGTTCGATTTGATCTGAATCAATGTAGAATCCTCCATCAACTCAATCGTCTCGTCAGAAGCTTGACCATCGAGCGCCCCCATAGTGGCGAGCACGTCGTTCTCAAATGCGAACCAACTGCATGAAACCTCGCCGTCCTTCCACTGAAAGGCCTTGGCACTCCCCCGGACCAAAATGTAAAAGCAATCATGGGACTTCCCCTCCCGCATCAGCACGGTGCCCTTGGGCAAGGTTAGGCTGTCTGCAATCGCCGAAAGCTCTTCCAGCGATTCTCCAGCAACGTGATCTTGCACAGTTCCTAGAAAAGTCTTGACTTCGAGTGCCGTCATGCCAGGGTAAAGGTAAAGTGGACATTACTTGTGGACCCAGCAGGACAGAAGCCGAACACCCTCAACCCGGATTTGGTCAAGTAGGCCTTATCAGGTCACTCAACAGGTCAAACCCTCTTTCCATATTACAGGCACAACTAAATGCGTTGCTTTTTTATGGCTTTTGCACCTCCCAAAGAGGAGAGGTCTGCCTTAATTATTAGAAGAATAATCGGTTGTTGGATACCATTTTCCATCATGACCATGTATGAAGAAAAAACTTCTTCGGCCTGTGGCATTGGCCGCATTGCCTCCAGGCTTATCACAAATGGACACAGTATTGCCAAAGACGTCTGGGTCGCCGTCGAAAAATCTCAAGCGATGACTACCCCCCACAGTATCCCAAGTATCCCAAAACACCAACAGGGTCTTAAATCCAGTTTCATGGGGAAGTAGGACGTTCACATTGAAAACGTCAACCGGGACGTGAAGAAAATCTATGTACAAGACATCAGTTCCCTCAGGTACGGCGAACGAACCTTGACCACCTTGACCAGTGTCTTGCCATGAAACCCATAAAAATGGGTCGACGATTTCCACATTTAGAGAGTCGCCATTGTCGTATACATTTCCATAAAGAGCGAGCAAACCTTGGAGATCAGCTACGCCAATCAATCCATCTGAATTTTCATCAGGATTGTATCCCATTGGTTGTGGAATGAACTGACCGAAAGCCGTTCCGAGTATGAGAAAAAACAAAAGGACCAAAGGACTTTTCATAATGACATAAGTTAATCATTCGGGGAAATGGACAAAATGATTGACCTCACAATGGTCCTGAATGCTCCCTCTAACAAGCCACTGGATTCATCCATTTTGACGGAAACCAATGCCGAACACACTCAACACCGATTTGGTCAAGTAGACTTGACAGAATTACTCGGAATCCTGGATGCAACGAACAGAACGACCAATACGATTGATAAATTGATCGATGAAGCAAGTCGAACAATCACCCGGATAGCTAGGACAACCAATGTCAACCAAGCTGATGTAGTACCCGAAATAACCTTGTGTCGCGGAACACCACCACGATCCTTCAATACCAGCACCGTCAAAAAAGCCAAGTTGGTCGCGCTTCCCACCCGGCAACCCTGAAAAGCCGCTTGAATTCAGGCCATTGAAGCCGCCGTCCCATCCGTATTCGGTCTTCAATTGATCTCCAGCAAGCTCAAAACCGCCAAGGAATTCAATCATGGCAACCCACTCCCCGGCCGTGGGTACATGCCACCCACTAGGACAAAGGCCACGGGCGTCGTATACTGAATAGAAGTTGTAAAGGCGACCATATTCATTCAAGGATTGATTCGGGTCACAGGCATCAATGTCTGGAGAGCCATTCCAGCATCCCTCATCCTCTCCGTAAACAGCAACAGCTCCCAGTAGAGAGTTATTCTGCGTATTCTCCCACTCGCTGTCGCTTAAGCCGGCTGGAATCGGGTCGCCATTCTGGAAATTCTCACTCAAAAGATTCTCAGCAAACCAGCACTGCTCGCCGATGAGTACCGTGGCGTAGTCGTAGCCTTGGTAGGACACGGTTCCGCAGTCGCCGAATAAAGGAGCGCAGGTGTAAGTGAAAGTCGTGTCAGCACCAAACTCATACACGTACCATTCTTCCAGTTGCGGCAGATACACGCTATCATACAGAATGGTAATGCTTTCGATCTCCATTTCAGTCGGGCCGGGACCGTTGCACACCCCGCACTCGTCGAGGTCGCCCACGCAGGTGTCCACGTCGTCGCAGATGCCGTCGCCGTCGCCGTCCCCCTCGCAGCCGCCGCCGCAGATGCCCAGGACGTCAATGTAGGCGCACGCCTCCGTGGGGCTCGCCGCGTAGTTGCACGCGCCGGTGTCCACGCATTCATCCACGCTGTCCCAAACGCCGTCATGGTCGGTGTCAATGTCACCAAAAAGGCCTAGGAGGTCGAGAAGGTCAGAAATTGTTACAGCACCGTCAGAGTTGCTGTCATGTGGGTTTGCACAATCAGTCTGAGCAAGAGTCAGAGTGCAAGAGCACAACAGCGTGAAAAAGCTAGTTAAGCGTCGCATCCATACAAGATAAGCAATGTTGCAAGGGGTTACCAGACAGTAAAGTTCCTTAAAGGACTTTGGCTGCTATGAGCATTCTCACCGGAATCCCCGACTTGAGAGCATTCATAAAAGTCTCAAGACCCAATGTCGTGTCATCGCAGCATCGACTTAACAACCCGTTCAGCATCAATCACTACGTCGCGAGCGTGAGACAAAAGCTTTTCAGGCAGGGCCTGATGCTTGGATTGCTGCTTGAATGCCGCATGAATCGTTCGCAACTCCCCTGCCTTTAGCAACGAAGGAGACAGATCGTATTCAAGTTCTGCATCAGCGACAAAGTCTTCTGAAAAGTCAGGAGCAACAATCAACGCTTTCACAACGTGGAGCCCCTTTCCTTGGAGCAGAGAGTTGTACGACTTCAACTGTCGAATGATGGATGAAAATTTGTTGTAGGTGCTGTCTTTTACCGTTTTGCACTCAACAAGCATGACTTGAGAGTTTCCCAAATTGACGAGAATATCCACCTTGTCTCTCTTCGTGTTGACTTGGTTCTTCAAATCGACATCCACGTTGAAGCCAAGCTCTTCAAGCATGAGCTGGGTGATGTCTTCAAACTTTAGACCAAGCTCAGACTCTTTGACATTGATGCCTGCCTCCTTCAGCGCGTTGAGGTCTCGCGTTGCGAGCGCTTCGTAATTCTCAAAGAAGAGGTTTTGCGTGTCCTTATACTGTTCAAGGACATTGAGAATGTCCACACCTCTCGATTTGATGCCTTTGTCCTTCACAAAACGTGATAGCTCTTTGCTATCCACGACTTCCAACACATCCCTCGGTTTGATGTTGAATTGGGTCAAGAACTCGGCAGTGATGGACTCATCTTCCTCCTGCAATTCAAATTCGGCTTTGATCCATGCCTTGAATTTCTTGGGAAAGAACTCCGCCAGGTCGCGGATGAGGTGGTCATAGCCCTCCATCGAAATGCCAATCCGGTCCTCTCGTTCAACTTCATCGAAGTATTCAACCAAGCTCTGAATCTTCAAATCCAAAGTAGAACCCGTCAACTTCACGTCAGGCAATCCCAAATCACACAGCTCATTGATGCGCTTTTTGCGCTCATTCACGCTACTACCCTCCTTGTGGATGTCTTCAGCAAGCGTTTGAGTGAAAGAGATGCCATCGGCAATCATCTGTCTGATTTTTGCCTCTCGTTCAACGCCTCGAATGGGCATTCCGTGGGCCTTACAGATGTTGTTGATCTCAGGGTCTTTCAGGAGGCGCAATACGCGCTTGAAATATTTGTCGGCAACTTCTCTTCCTCGCACTTGACGGAGCAGTCTAACCACCTCGTCAGCAACGAATACTCTACCTGTCTTCCGAACAACAAAGACGACCCCCAGCTTTACCAAGTCCTCGGACAAGTCCGTGATCTCCCGCTTTTGAAGGGGGATGACCGTATAGTTCAAAAGATTTACCTCATGTCCAGACAAATTCAGCGCCTTCGCAAGAGTAGAAAGAATGGATTGTTCGTCAGCTGTGATTTTCGGGTCGAGGTTATTCGCAATGTCATTTTCGTAGGCCGTCTTCAGACACGCATTGAAAACGCGATATGCTCGATGCCTCTCTACGGGCAAATCACCACCATCAGCCAATGTCTTTTCAAGCTGCTTGACGCTGGATTTGGTTGCTTTGATTTCCGCTTCGTACAACTTTGAAAACCAAACTGCCGACATCATGGCATTTCCATCGCGACTGATGATGTCAGACAAAAGGTCAAACTGACTTGCGCAGTTTTGAAAGGCCCCCACCAAGTGCTGCTTGAACTCATCTTCTAACAAGTGGAACACTTTGGCAATCGCCTGGCCCTCCGCCTTTTTCAGTTCGTCTCCGGATGACTTAATGAGAATGTCATTCAACATTGCCCCTTTTCCGTTGGCTTCAGCCAATTGCTCCAACAGCTTTACGAAGGCCCCTTTCTCGAATTGGTTCAGTTCGTCAATGATTTTGGCAAGTCTCATTTGATTTCAGTTTGAAACCGAAATTAAGGAGACTGTGAAGGGAGTGAATCATCATGTTGTTACTCCTTCTCCACAGGTTGCAGATTTCCATCAACAAAAGTTTGATTTTGATGTTTGTATTCATACTGTTGTGGAACATCTCACAATTCATGAATCAAACCGTCCGCGAGTGCCCTTCTTGCGGAGCTGCCGTTGTCGGCCGTTCTGACAAGCGATTCTGCTCCAAATCATGCCGCAACCAGAGCAGCAACGCCACCCGTAAGGTATGGCGAGAGCGGATGGCTCCATACGTCAATGCCTTGCTGAACAACGCGAAATCACTAGACACTTTGCTTGCTGGGCGCAAAGAAGCCGAAGTGACCAATTACGATCTGATGCGCGTTGGGTTTGACCCGATGTCACCGCAACAAAAGGGCTTCAGCTTCACAGATGGCAGGGAGACGAGGGCCCACTTTGGACCATACGTTTTGGTCATTATTTCGAGAAATAAATTTATTATTAAAAACAACAATTAAATGTCTGAATTTTTCATTGAAAATTGCCTTGAGCCCGTGCCAGACCTGCGATTCGAATTGTCGAAAAAAATGGAAGAAAAAACATCGCTTTCTTGGGCTTTGCTCGGCACCGCCCTCGTCCTGACCTCTGTTGCCATGGCGTTGCGCCAGGCCAACAAGCGCTCGGAAGCGCTTCACGCCCACCTTGAATCGCTTCAAAGCGCCAACCGATGAAGCGCTTGCTGTCCACGATGGCCAGCGGACTAGGACCGAATGCCCTTGACGCTCTCGTCTCCGTTATCCAAGATGCTTTTGACGGCACTCCCAATGTGACTGAACAAGCTTGGATGGCGTTAGACAGCACCATGATGGAGTTTGGGCTTTCGGTTGAAGCAAGGCATTCGGTACATGAAGTCGTCCACACCCTCATTCAATGGGAGAACGTGCTTGAAGACAATCAAGTGAAACTTGCTTCTGATGTGCTTGGGACGACTGAAGCCATTGCCTCTGACATTCCGTCCGACTGGACGCAGTGGCAGACGTGGGTGGTGGAGACGATGTGGACGGGCTGGGAATTCACCCTGCACATCGATCGACTTGGACAGATTGACATCTCTCGTCCCTACCTGCCCAACAAAGCACCGTCCTCTCCGTGCTTGACCGTGGACCTTCGCTCCCTGCTCCCAGCATCGTCCTTGCGTGCCGATTGCCCCCTTTCCCATCAAGCCGTCACCGTTCACGAATCCGCGGCCGTTCGGGCAATGCGGCAAGAGGACGTTCGTTCTGTTCATGTGCACGTGAACGATGCAGGCCAGCCCCAGCGATTGGACTTGGAACATGAGCGCCAAGCCGTTCGTGGCCACCGGTTGGAAGAGTTGCTT
>CALJFZ010000046.1 GCA_938074325.1 uncultured Flavobacteriales bacterium
AAGGCCCGGTGCTTCTCGCTTTAAGGTGTGTCTATTTCTATTCTGGGCACGGGTAGCTGTACGCTGCCAAGAATTCGAGCAAATCACCCGAGCCCACCAATCCGTTGCCATCCACATCGAATGGGCAACTGTTCTCAGCCACCAATTCACAGCTGCCATCGTCTGCCGTTGCATCTGCGTTGTAGTTCGAAGCTTCTGGGTATGTGCAACCCAGCACTTCGTACGTACAGGAGCCGTCGTCGTTCAATGCCAGTGGGCAGTAATTGCTCGCCGACTCGTCGGTGCACCCGTCGAATGAACAAGAACCGTCGTCATACGTGGCCGCTGGATCGTAGTTCGATGCGTTCGGGTAGGCACAGCCGCCAGCGATGCAAGAGCCGTCATCCACGTTTGCACCTGCGTCATAGTTATCGGCGTTCGGGTTGGTGCAACCGGGGTATTCGCATGAACCATCATCGTCTGTGGCGTCTGCGTCAAAATTCTGGGCTTCCGAATCGGTGCACCCGGGAACTTCCAACTGGTTGCAGATGCCATCTCCATCGTCGTCTTGCAGGCAGTTACCGTCGCAATCGTAGAACGTTTCGGGGAACACACATGAACCGTCGTCGGTGTTGGCATTCGGATCGTAGTTACAAGCTGTAGGGAACGTACATCCGCCGAATTCACACGAACCGTCGTCATCGGTAGCCGACGGATTGTAGTTATCAGCGCCGGAATCCGTGCAGCCTGCTACTTCCAATTCATCGCATACGCCGTCTCCGTCGGTATCGTTTACGCAATTTCCATCGCAATCGTAGAATTCGGCTGGGTATTCACAGCTGCCGTCGTTGGCTTCCGCTTCAGCGTCGTAGTTGCACGCGGTCGAATCCGTGCAGCCCAATGCAATCTCAGGGAACACCAATGTTTCATTGAACACCTGTGGATTCTCACCGTTTTGTGCGCGGTATTGAAGGTTGACCTGAAGGGAAACCTGGCCTGCTGTTGTCAACTGAGCAATCAATACCTGCCCGTTTTCATCCGGGAAAGCCAACGGTTCCATATCGGGCAACACGAACCAACTAGCACCAAGCGCGTTGTCCACCTCAAAGGCACCTCCCGCCTCAAAGTTCGCCGCAGCGGCGTCGGTACCGACCGTGGAGAGGTTCAGGTTGCTGTTCTCTCCGCCGATGGTGAACCAACTGTCGTAAGCGACGTCCGGATCCACTTGGTCCGCAAAGGGATTGATGTCACTCGCAAACGCTCCACCGATGGCGTTTTGGTAAAATTCTCCCGTAGTCTCGATGTTCATAGGATTGCCGTCCTGTGCAAACACCGCGGTCAACTGATCGTTGGGATTCGTGAAGTTGGCATATACACGGAACGTTCGCATGCCCTCTTCCGGTTGGTTCTCGGCGACCATTTCGTAGGACAGGCCGTTGTAGCTCGGCACGGGGTATTCGCATGTGCCGTCGTCCAACAAAGCTGTGGGATCGTAGTTGCTGGCAGCTGGATCCGTGCAACCGGTGCCGGTGATCTCCGCTTGCGGGAACGTCAAGGAAAGCCCTGTAACCTCGAAGGTCTCGTCGTTTTCGTCCCGCAACTGCAGGTTGACCAAGGCGTCGGTTGAACCGTCTGTTGTTACCTGCGCAAGTAGGACTTTACCGTCCACAGGGACGGCTTGTGTCGATGCACCAGGAATCAAGAACAGTGAACCACCCAAGAAGGTGTTCACGTTCAACGCACCGCCCGCTTCAAAGGCCGAAGTGAAGACGTCCATGCCCACTGTATTGGACTGATCGTCATCCCCAGGCTCCGCGCCGATGGCCAACCAAGAATCGAATTCCAGGGTCGGAACGACCGCGAAGAACGCCGGGTTAATTCCACTGGCGAAAGCGGTTCCAACCGCATCTTGATAGAAAGATGACGAAGGAGTCATCTGCCATGGAGAAGCTTCCGTACCGAACAGGGCGGTTACTTCCACGTCATCAGAAGCGAAGTTGGCGTAAAGCCGGTAAGTGGTCATTCCAGAAATGCCGTCCTCAGCGTACACTTCGTACGACAGCGATTCGACCAAGCCGCCGAGCCATTCGCATGACCCATTGTCGGTGATGGCTTCCGGATCGTAGTTATCCGCGGTCTCCGACGTGCAACCAAACACCTCCAACTCATCGCACAGTCCGTTGCCGTTCAAATCATTCACACATGTGCCGTCGCAGTTGTACAACTCCTCAGGGTAAGTGCATGAATTATCGTCGTCGGTCGCGTTGGGATTGTAGTTACAAGCCATCGGATCAAGGCAGCCGGCAGTTTCGAATTCATCGCATACGCCATCGCCGTCGGCATCGTTCAAGCATGCACCGTCGCAATCGTAGCCGGATTCCGGACCATTGCCCTCGCAATCGCAAGCGCCATCGGCAATGCCGTCTCCACCGCAGACGCCGCATTCATCCAACTCGGCGCACGAACCATCGTCCACATTGGCTTGGGGATTGTAGTTACACGCCATGCTGTCCGTGCAACCAGCGATGACGGCTTCACCTGTGCAGTTGCAATTGGCGTCATACGCATCATTCAAAGTCATTGCATCACCGTCGTCACACGCGTCTCCAGGATACGCGCAGCTACCATCATTGGCTTCGGCTTCCGGATCGAAGTTGCATGCGCCTTCGTCTGTGCAGCCCATGGCTACTTCTGGGAACGTTGCGCTCAACCCATCGGTTTGGTAGGTGTTGCCCGCTTCATCGTCGTACTGGAAGTTCAACGTCACTGTGCAAATACCGTCAGTGGTCAATTGGGCAACCAGCACTTTATTATCTGCACCTGCCAATGCATCGGCGGAGGCTCCAGGCAGAACATACCATGAGGCACCAATGAAGGTGTCCACAGTGAAGCCATTGCCTGTATTGAAGCCCGCCAAGTAAGAATCCAGTCCGACTGAGCCGACCTGACCCGTGCCGAGCGAGTTCTCAGAACCAATGGTCAACCAGCTGTCAAATTCCAGTTCCGGGAAAAACGCGAAGAAAGCTGGGTTGATGTCTTGGCCAAAGTCCGAACCCGTCGCCGGGTTGAAGAATGAAGTGGTGGACACAATGCTCAAAGGAGCGTTCTGATTCTCTCCCACAGTGCCGTACACGGCAGTCAGTTCATTTGTAGGGGCATCGAAAGTCGCGTACACTCGGTACGTCGTACCGTTTGCAGACGTCGCGTATTCGACCACTTCGAGGCCAGCAGGACCAGTAGGCATCAAGGTCCCTTCGCAAGAACAGTCGGATTGGTACACATCGTCCACAGTATTTCCGAGGCCGTCATCGCAGGCGTCACCCGCAAACGCGCATGACCCGTCGTTTTCCTGTGCCAACGGATCGTAGTTGCACGCCGTGGCATCGGTGCACCCCAGCACAATCTCAACTCCCGCACAAACGCAATCGTCGCCGATGGCATCGCCGCTTGTTCCGGCATCCCCATCGTCGCAGCTGTCTCCAATGAAGATGCACGTCCCATCATCTGTGTTCGCTGATGCATCGTAGTTGCACGCTGCGGCAGCGGTGCATCCTTCAACAACCGCATCGCCTGTACAACCGCAATTGGCATCGTAAGCATCATTGATGGTCATTGCATCGCCGTCGTCACAGGTATCTCCCGGGAACACACAACTTCCGTCGTCTGCTTCCGCTGCGTCGTCGTAATTGCAAGCACTGGCATCCGTGCAACCACTCGCAAGCTCTGGGAACGTAGCAGTCAAGCCAATTTCAGCGGATGTGTTGCCATCCACATCGTCGTACTGGACGTTCAACACGACTGTAACGACGCCGTCCGAGGTGAGCTGCGCAACAAGCACTTTGTTGTCATCGCCCGATACCGCGTCTGCTGAAGCGCCGGGAAGCACATACCACGATCCACCTGTGAACGAGTCCACGGTAAAGCCATCACCGTTGTTGAAATCGGCGAGGTAGGTGTCCAGACCAATGGATCCAACTTGGCCAGTGCCAAGTGAGTTCTCCGATCCTATGGTGAACCAACTGTCGTATTCCAGCTCAGGGAAGAACGCAAAGAATGCCGGATTGAGGTCTTGAGCGAAATCCGATCCCGTGGCCGGATTGAAGAATGAGGTTGTCGTCAAGATGCTCAATGGGGCATTTTGCGACTCTCCCACCGTCCCGTATACGGCGATTAATTCGTCGTCAGGCGCATCAAAGGTGACGTACACGCGGTACGTAGTTCCGTATTCCGAGGTCGCGTACACTTCCGTCTCCAACCCAGTGAGGGTGGCGAACGAAGTCGACGCGAAGCATGCTCCAACGAGGAGCAACAGTAAATTTCGCATAGGTCTTGGGGTTACGATTGCTTGGTAGTTGTGAATTTGCAAACTACGATGCAAGCAACGAAAGCGCAACCCCGTTTAAACGACGCTATCGATTCAACCGTTGGATCAAGTGCTGCGTACTGGCATCATGCGCCGCATGGGCGATGCTACCGGACCATTCACCCAGGATGTTCTTGGCCAACACCTTTCCCAATTCAACACCCCATTGGTCGTAGCTACACACGTTCCAAAGCAAGCCTTGAATGAAAATGCGGTGTTCGTAGAGAGCGATGAGCTGCCCCACATTTGCCGGACTCAACTCATCAAGGAGCATGAATGTGCTGGGGCGATTGCCTTTGAACACACGATGCGGTGCAATGGCATCGATGGCATCAGCATCCCGACCGGCGGCGGCCATTTCGTTCCTCACTTCCTTTTCGGTCCTTCCACACATCAACGCTTCCGCTTGCGCTACCGCATTGGCCAGCAATTTCGTGTGGTGATCTTCAAACTGTGAGAGCGGTGCCTCCACGGCGATGATGTCTGCGGGATGTATGCTGGTGCCTTGGTGCAGGAGCTGGTAAAAAGCATGCTGGCCGTTGGTGCCCGCCTCGCCCCAAACCACCGGACCGGTCAGGTGCTCAACCGGCTTTCCATCCCGTCCAACGTATTTCCCATTGCTTTCCATGTCCGCCTGCTGCAGATACGCTGGGAAGCGATCCAGGTCTTGCGCATATGGCAACACCACATGGGTGGCAAATCCTAAATATTCACGGTACCAAATGCCGAGCAAGGCCGAAATCAACGGCACATTCTCTGCTGCAGGAGCGGTCGCGAAATGGCGATCCATGGCGCGGGCCCCTTCGAGCAACTCGTTGAACGCTCGGCTTCCGACTGCGCAAGCGATGCTCAGCCCCACCGGCCCCCACAAACTGTAGCGACCACCCACCCAATCTTTGAAACCGAAGATGTGATCGGCATCGACGCCGAAGGCGACGGCTGCCGGGATGTTCGTGGACACTGCAGCGAAGTGTTGATCGATGGCCTGCTCTCCCAACGCTGCCACCAACCAGGCCTTGGCTGCGTCGGCATTGGCCATGGTCTCTTGCGTGGTAAAGGTCTTGCTCACCACGAGGAACAACGTCGAAGCCGGGTTCAACCCTTCCAAAACGGATTCGAGATGAGCACCGTCTACGTTGCTGACAAAGTGAACCTTGGGTCCGCCGTTGCTATGCTTTCGAAGTGCTTTGGTCACCATCAGTGGACCGAGGTCGGAACCGCCGATACCGATGTTGACCACATCGGTGATGCGACCGGAACTGCGCACGGAATCGGCATAAGCTCCGAACGCTTTTCGCGTCGAGAGGACATCATCCATCACGTCCTCACCATCGACCTTGAAATCATCCCCTTCCAGCCCACGCAAGGCCATGTGCAAAACGGAGCGGTCTTCGGTCTGGTTGATGTGCTCTCCTGCAAATAGCTGGCGGACACCTTCTTCCCATCCCGCCTCTTCTGCGAGCGCAACAAGAGCCTCCATAACTTCTGCCGTGACCCGGTGCTTGGACCAGTCGATGTACAGGCCGTTCACTGAAGCGGACATACGCTGCAGTCGGCTTTCGTCATTGGCAAAAAGATCACGCAAGTGCGCTTGGCCTACACTTTGAGCCAGGTCAACGAGCCGTTGATGCGCCTTTGACGCACGCAGGTGAAAGGGCTTCAACATGAATCAGGCGTTGCGGTTCACGCAATTGAGGTCTTCAAAGGCTTGCTTGAGGCGAGCAACAAAGTAGCCCTCCCCTTGGCGCAACCAAACACGCGGGTCGTACTTCTTTTTGTTCGGTACATCAGCGCCTTCCGGATTCCCGATTTGCGTCTTGAGGTATTCAATGTTTTCTGTGACGTAATCGCGGATACCGCTGAGGAACGCCCACTGCATATCGGTGTCGATGTTCATCTTGATGGCACCGTATGAAATGGCTTCGCGGATTTCCTCCACGGTCGAGCCACTTCCTCCGTGGAACACGAAATCCACGGGGTTGGCGTCAGTTTTGAACTTCTCCTCGATGAACTTCTGGCTGTTGTCCAAGATTTTGGGGGTCAGCGTCACGTTGCCAGGCTTGTATACGCCGTGAACATTTCCAAAGGCCGCAGCCACCGTAAACTGATCGCTGATGGTGCTCAATTCCTCGTAGGCGTATGCCACTTCCTCGGGTTGGGTGTAGAGCTTGCTGCTGTCGATGTCGGTATTGTCAACACCGTCTTCTTCCCCGCCAGTCACGCCCAATTCAATCTCGAGGAACATGCCCAACTTGTGCATACGCTCCAAATAGGGTTTGCACGTAGAGATGTTCTCCTCAATAGGCTCTTCACTCAGGTCGATCATGTGCGAACTGAAAAGCGGCTGGCCCGTCGCGGCGAAATGCGCTTCACTTGCATCGAGCAATCCATCGATCCATGGCAACAGTTTGCGCGCGCAGTGGTCCGTGTGCAGGATTACAGGAACGCCGTAAGCCTTCGCCATGGTGTGCACGTGGTGAGCGCCAGCGATGGAACCCAATACTGCGTTTTCCTGGTTGTGCAATTTCAATCCTTTTCCTGCGGTAAACGCAGCGCCACCGTTTGAAAACTGGATGATGACCGGCGAATTCAAGTCGCGTGCTGTCTCAAGAACAGCGTTGATGGAATTGGTTCCAATGACATTGACAGCAGGGAGGGCATACCCATTGGCTTGGGCATCTTCAAAAACCTCACGCACTTCTTTTCCCCACAGTACGCCAGGACGAAATTTTTGACTCATGGTTAGCAATTTGGAGCGCAAAACTACGCCCTGCTTTTGACATAACCCCAAGGATTAATGCAATCTTCACGCAGCATGTGCACCACGCGTCAGAAGGCATGTACAGTCTACATTCCCGAAGCAGCGTCCAGGTTTTGCAATGATTGACGCGCCCAGGTGGCTGCCTCCGATTCCGGGTGGACCTCAATGACCTGCTGGTAGGTCTTGCGAGCCTGTTCGCGGTCGTTCAATTCGACTTCAGCAATGAAGCCAACCAAAAACGCACATACCGAGCGTTTTTCATACGCCGCGTAGTGATCGTGCACATCCCGAAGCTGGGTCATGGCCTCCTGGAACCGTCCAGCTGAACGCAGAAGATCTGCACGGCGAAACAGCGCTTCCGGTGTAAATGCATCGTCATGACACGCATTGGCGAAGTCGGCATACGCACGCATCAACGCAGCGCGCGCCTCTGCATCAACCGATAACCCGCCAGCAAGCATCGCTTGCTCCATGGCTTCGATGTCCTCTCGGAGCTGCTTGCATTCACCTTTTGAATCGCCGCCGCAGGAAGCGAGCACCAACGCGACCCCCAACGCCAACACGATGGTCCATGGCGTCTTCATCGCTTGCGTTTAGAAAATTTCATACGGTAGTCGGCCGGTACCTTTCCAAGACCGATGTCCCGCAACTTACCGTGCAGCAATCTGCGTTTGATGGGCGTGATGTGGTCCGTGATAAGTACGCCGTCCAAGTGATCGTTTTCGTGTTGCACGATGCGAGCTGCTACGCCGGAAAGGCGCTCTTCCACCAGCTCCCATTTCTCGTTGTAATACTCCACGCTGATGGTTTCCGGACGCTCTACCCCCTCCCGGATGCCGGGGATAGACAAGCACCCTTCTTCCATGGAGGTCTGTTCTTCCGATGGATCAAAAATGACGGGATTGATCATGACCCGCTTGAAATCTTTGCACCCCGGATCTCCTCCTTCCCCTTCTGCGAAAGGAGAACCATCGCATACGAACAAGCGAACAGAAAGCCCTACCTGCGGCGCGGCCAACCCCACCCCATCGGCCTCGTACATGGTTTCCCACATGTTTTCGACCAACTCAGCCAATCCCGCATGTCCTTGCTCAATGTCTTCGGCTTCGGCCTTCAAAACCGGGTCGCCGTATGCTACAATGGGTAAAATCATGGCGCAAAGTTAGGGCAGTTATTCGGCGAGGTTCACCCTACTTTTGCATCATGCAAATGCTCGACACCATCCCGGAAGCCATTGAGGCCATCCGAAACGGAGAAGTCATCATTGTCGTTGACGACGAGGACCGTGAAAACGAAGGCGATTTTCTCGTCGCCGCCCGTCACGCCACACCGGAAGTCGTCAACTTCATGGCGACCCATGGCCGCGGGTTGATTTGCGCCCCGCTCGTCGAAGGACGCTGCGACGAATTGGACTTGCCCTTGATGGTCCAAACCAACAACGCCGCTTACGAAACGCCGTTCACCGTGAGCGTTGATTTGATCGGACACGGATGCACCACGGGTATTTCAGCTCAAGACCGTTCAAAAACCATTCAAGCGCTCATCAATTCCAACACGGAACCACAAGAACTCGGACGGCCCGGGCACATCTTTCCCTTGCGCGCACGGAAAGGCGGCGTGCTGCGTCGGGCTGGTCACACCGAGGCGGCCATCGATTTCGCCCGTTTAGCAGGCTTCGAACCTGCAGGTGTCATTGTGGAAATCATGAACGAGGACGGCACCATGGCCCGGCTCCCGGAATGCAGGGAACTTGCCGACAAGTTCAATCTAAAGTTGGTCTCGATCGCCGACCTCATTGAACACCGCTTGCAAAACGAAACGCTCATCAAGCGCGTCGATGAGATGGACATCCAAACCGCATTCGGCCCGTTCAAAGCGGTCGTCTTCAAACAATCGACCAACGAAGTGGAGCACCTGGCCTTGGTGAAAGGTTCTTGGGACGAAAACGACGAAGTCCCAGTGCGCGTGCACAGCACCAGTATGCTCGGCGATGTATTTCAAATCACCGACTTCGGAAAAGGCCCGATGCTCCATGCGGCGATGAAAAAGATGGACGAAATCGGCCACGGCGTCATCGTCTACCTGAACAAGTTGCGTCAAGGCGGAGGAATTCTGGATGAATTGGCCGCATACAAGAGCCTGCAAGGGAGCGACCAATCCGTACCCAATCGAATGGACAGCAAGGATTACGGCATAGGCGCCCAGATCATTCGCCAGCTGGGCGTGCGCAACTGCCACGTATTGACCAACACTCCTCGCACGCTCGGCCCCATTGGCTATGGTTTGACCATTACCAACACGTCCAGCTTGGACCTGGAACGGTGAAGCCTGAAAAGTGAGCCACAAAAAAAGGGACCATGCGGTCCCTTTTTCAATATGGTGAAAGCCGTGGGCTTATCCTTCTTTTTTCTCTCCACCTTTCTTGTCGAACTTTCCGTATTTCTGACGGAACTTATCAATACGACCTGCTGTGTCAACGAACTGCGCCTTACCGGTGTAGAATGGGTGTGACTTGTGGCTCACTTCCACCTTGACCAATGGATACTCATTGCCATCCTCCCACTTGATGGTTTCTTTCGTGGCAGCAGCCGAACGGCTCAAGAAGGCGTAATCGTTTGACATGTCTTTGAAAACAACCAAACGGTAGTTATCGGGGTGGATTCCTGGTTTCATAGCTCGTATTGTATTCCCTTAAGGGGGCGCAAAGATAAGAGACAAGGAGGGAATATCAAACACTTGCACTTTTTAACGCATTCGTGTCAATAACGAATTCACTTCCCCCGTTTTCACCTCAGAACCGGACCGATGTTTGTTCTGGTTTTAAGTGAGTTTAGCGCAAGCTAAGCATCAAGTGATAATTTGGTTAAGTTGGTCCTGTCCCAGAACGCTGGGACAGGACTATTTTTTTTTACCCCAACCTGAACCCACTTCCCCCACAAAATCATGTTGGCAATTCCTCGCACACGCCCGAGGGCGCTTTCTATCTGAGGATAGCTTGCCTTTGTGAACCGTCCCTACTTGCATACGTGGCTCATCGCTCTTGCTGCCTTGCTGCCATCCCTGGCTTTGGCACCCATGAAGAACGCTGGGATCGTCCAAGAACACGACCTACCCAGCTCCCTTGCTCCAGGCGATTCATACACTACGACGTGGTCTCTCGACATCTACAATTGCGAAGGCTTTGCCCGTTTCCAGGTGCAATTACCGGAGGGCGTCGACGCAGAGCCGGTTGAAACCGCACGCGCATCCTACTCATTCGAAGAAGGGAAAGCCAAGTTCATTTGGATGGAATTGCCCCCTCAACGGACACTCCAAATCTCCCTAAAGCTCACGGCCGACGAATCATTCAATGGCGGCACGGTGACGCAATGGTTCTCATTTATCCGAAATGGCAGCCGAAAAGACGTGGAATTTGAACCCCACCACCTCGCGAAATCTTCTATGCCAGAAGCAACGGCGATCAACACCACCGCTGACCTGGGCGTGACACGGGACTGGACCCCGACGTCCCGTGGCTCTGGAACCATGACCGTGACCATCACGGGGCATGAAGCAGGCCAATTCTTGAAATTGACTGAGACCCTTGGCAAACACAAGGCCTTGAGCGTATTGGAAGATGGCGGGTGCCAAATCCGAGATGCCTTTGACGGCAAATTGGTATGCATTTGGCAAGCTGCCCCAGCAGGCGCCATCACCGTTAAGTACACCCTACGAGGAGGTGAACCCGAAAAAGTCACAGGGACCATTGCGACCATTCGCGATGCGGAGGCCCTGGAATTCGAAGTGGCAGCGCTTGAAGAGTCGACCGTTGATCAAGAGCCCACCGTTGCGGTACCGGACCCTGCTCCACAGCGTCAAGAGCCTGTAAAGCAAGAGGTGGCATTCCGCGTGCAAGTGTTGGCCACTCATTCGGCCGTTCAACCCCAAACGGTGAAGCGCATCTATGCCTTCCCGGGAGAAATTCGCCAAGAGCACGACGCAGAGTGGCACAAGTACACCACTGGATACCACACGAATTACCGATCTGCTCGAGACAACCGAGTGGACTTATCGACCCACCACAACTTCCCCGGACCGTTTGTCACAGCCTACCGCAACGAAAAACGAATCACCGTCCAGGAAGCCTTGCTCCTCACGAAACAAAATTGGATTCCCTAATGAAGCGCAATTCATCGGATTGGAAATCGGCCATACACGGCTATGAAACGTACCTCGCGCTCGAGCGTGGCCTCAGCGCAAACTCAATCGTTGCATACCTCAGGGATATCTCAAAATTCTGCACTTACTGTGTTGAGCAAGAATCTGTTCAGGATCCCGGGTTGGTGCAGATGGAACACATTGAGCGGTATTTGGGCTTCCTTTTCGACGAAGGCATCGCTCGCAACAGCCAATCCCGCATGCTCTCAGGTATACGGAGCTTTTGCAAGTACCTCCGCGTCGAAGGCATCATGGAAGGAAATCCCGTGGAATTGGTAGAAGCTCCTAAACCCCAACGCAAATTACCGGATGTCCTGACGGTTGAAGAAATCAATGCCATCATCGGTGCTGTGGACCTTTCCCGCCGTGAAGGCGTTCGAAACCGGGCCATGCTCGAGGTGCTGTACAGCTGCGGGTTGCGGGTTACGGAATTGTGCGAATTGCAACTTTCGAAAGTGGACTTCATTGACCGGGTCGTTCAAGTCGTGGGCAAAGGGAACAAGGAACGCATCGTACCCATTGGCTCCACAGCCTTGGCTGCCATCGATGATTATTTGGCGCAATACCGTGCTGACATCATTCCTATGAAAGGCCACGAAGACACCCTCTTTCTGGGCCGCCAAGGGCGAGGATTGAGCCGTCAAATGGCCTTCACCATGCTGCGAAGGGTGGCCATTCATGCACAGGTTCGAAAAAACATCAGCCCCCACACATTCCGCCACAGTTTTGCCACGCATCTTTTGGAAGCCGGCGCAGATTTGCGTGCCGTGCAGGAAATGCTCGGGCATGCCCAAATTGCGACTACCGAAATCTACACCCACCTGGATCGGCGATTCCTGAAGGATCAAATTGACGCCTTCCATCCCCGCAGCGCTAGTAAAAAGAAGTCGAAGAACACGGCATTGTGACGTCCATTCGCACCATCTGGATGGCAGCTGGACTGGTGCTCAGTTTCAACACCGGACTGGCCCAATTTCATGCTGCGACTGAGTCTTTCATTTCTGCCAACGGGTTGGACACGCTTTTGTGCGATATCTACCTTCCTGAAAATCCCTCACCCGCAGGTTGGGGCATTGTTTTCCTTCACGGTGGAGGATTCAGTGGAGGCCAACGGGATGACACCGTCAATCGAACGTATTGCACGAAAATGGCCAAACGAGGCGTGGCCGTTGCCAGCATCGACTACCGCCTGCGCCAAGTTAGTCAAGGGTTTCATTGCGACGTTGATATTGAAGCCAAGCGCGAAGCCATACGTTGGGCTGCAGAAGACCTCGGTGCGGCGATCGAAACGTTGAAACACCGATTTCCGGGTGGCATCATTGCCTGCGGCTCCTCTGCAGGTGCAGAAGCCGTGCTGGATGCAGCCTTTAATTTGAAGCTCCCGAAGCTGCGTGGCGTTATCAGCCTGGCAGGTGCAATTGAACCCCGCGCGGAGTGGGCAGATGTTCCGGTGCTTGCTTTCCATGGAACATGCGATGCACTTGTCCCTTTTTGCACGGCCGTTCACCATTACTGCCCAGAAGACAGTCCTGGAGCGTTGGTGCTCGCCGGCGGCGGGGCATTGGCGCAGCTGCATGATCAAGTGTCCCTCTTAGCTTATGACAACGCTGGCCACGAATTGGCCTCTACCCTGCTTTCCAATCCTTTGTTCATCGAACGAAACATTCAATTCATTCAGGCCATCGCCCAAGGGACCTTTGAACCCGAACACCTGACCATTCCCCTCTACCGACCATGTGCCCTTCCCCAATCCGCCCCCGTTCCTTGCAACTGATCCCGCGTTCATTTTGCTTCATTCTTGTGGCATTTTGTGCCATTGAAGGCGCTCTTGCCCAATATCCGAATCCCGCTGATGAGCGGGGATACATCGTACGAATCGGAGATCCGGTACCTGATTTTGAACTCGTGAGCATCACGGGAGATACTTTCTCACGCGCATCCCTGCTCGGAACCACCTACGTACTGCAATTCACTGCTTCTTGGTGCGGCGTCTGCCGTAAGGAAATGCCCCATTTGGAAGAGGAGGTGTGGAAGGTGTACGGTGGCGAGGCGTTCACTCTCATCGGCGTAGACTTGGACGAGCCAGCCGAAAAGGTCGAGGCCTTCGCAGGCCAGATGGGCATCACATACCCCATTGCCCCCGATCCTGCAGGTGAATTGTTCTACCGCATCGCCGGACCCAAATCAGGCGTAACCCGAAACGTGGTGGTCGATCAGGAAGGAAATATCGTTTTTCTCACCCGCCTTTATGAGACAGAGGAATTTGAAGAAATGAAAGCGGTCATTGCGCGCACCATGCAATGATCATCTCGCGCCTCCGCAAGTCCAAAGTTGCAATGCCGCACGGAGCATCGCAGGAACGTCGCCTTTCTCCACCCGCTTCAATCCCAGGTGATGAAATACCTCAGAAAGCACCTCTGGGGCACGCGCTCCTTCTACCGGCGGTGCCAGGGTCTGTTTCGAGAGTTTGTGCCCATCTGCATCCAATGCCAATGGAAGGTGGTGGTAATGGATTCTCATGCCCCCCAATACTTCTTGCAACTGCAAATGCGCCGGCGTAAAGGGAGCCAAATCCGCGCCGCGTACCACATCGGTAATGCCCATGCGGATGTCATCGACGACGTTGGCCAGGTGATAACTGTAAATGCCGTGCGCATTGCGCAGGAGAAAGTCTCCCACTTCCGCTGAAGCATCCGCTTCAACGGGGCCTAGCCCGCCGTCAGACCAGGATACGATGCCTCCGGGGGACCTAAAACGAACCGAACGGGGAAGAACACCCGATGCATCTCTGCACGTACCGGGGTAAACTTGGGCGCCTCCCAAATCCTTCCGAGAACAGGCACAATCAAAGGTCAATCCCCTTTGCGTTAAATCAACGAGCGCCGCTCGGTAAGCATCGAACTGGTCAGACTGATAGGCGACCTCGCCGTCCCACTCCAGTCCAAATCCTTCCAAGGTGCTCAAGATGGATCGAATCGAGCCTGGTGCCACCCGAGGCGCATCCAAGTCATCGATTCGAACATACCACTTGCCTCCGCGTGCTCGGGCATCCAGCCACGACCCCACCGCTGCGACCATGGAACCAAAGTGCAAGGGTCCCGATGGCGTTGGCGCAAAACGCCCAGCGTAGGGAGGAAAATTAGTCACGCGTCAATTTGCGGTACTTCACGCGCTGCGGCCCGACGTTGCCGAGGCGCTTCTTGCGGTTTTCCTCGTATTCGCTATACGTGCCCTCAAACCAATACACTTGGCTATCTCCCTCAAAGGCGAGGATGTGGGTGCAAATGCGATCGAGGAAATAGCGGTCGTGCGAAATCACAACGGCACATCCTGCAAAGGACTGGATACCTTCCTCCAATGCACGCAAGGTGTCGACGTCGATGTCGTTCGTCGGCTCATCGAGGAGCAACACATTCGCCTCGGTCTTGAGCGTCATGGCCAAATGCAATCGGTTGCGTTCACCTCCTGAGAGTACGCCGCATTTCTTCTGTTGATCTGCGCCATTGAAGTTGAATCGGCTAACGTAGGCGCGGCTGTTGAAGAGCTTGCCTCCAATTTCGAGTTGCTCGTTGCCCCCGCTGATGACCTGCCACACCGTCTTCTCTGGATCAATGTCGGCGTGGCGTTGGTCGACGTATCCAATTTCCACGGTCTCTCCGATGTTGAAAGAACCTGCATCCGCCTGTTCTTCGCCCATGATCATTCGGAACAATGTGGTTTTACCAGCACCGTTGGGACCGATGACGCCGACGATACCAGCTGGAGGCAAATTGAAATCGAGGTTCTCGATCAACAAACGCTCTCCAAACGCCTTTTGCAATGAGGTAGCCTCAATGACAGAGTTGCCCAGTCGCGGTCCGTTCGGAATCGGAATGGTGAGTCGTGCTTCTTTTTCATTCGTGCCTTCTGCCAACATCTGTTCGTAGTTGTTGACACGCGCCTTGTTCTTCGCTCGTCGGCCTTTGGGCGACTGACGGACCCAATCCAATTCACGCTCAAGCTCCTTGCGGCGCTTGGATTCCTGCTTTTCTTCCTGTGCCAATCGCTTGGACTTCTGCTCCAGCCAAGACGCGTAGTTGCCTTCGTAAGGAATGCCCTCGCCGCGATCGAGTTCGAGGATCCACTTGGCGACATTGTCCAAGAAATACCTGTCGTGCGTGACGCACAACACCGTACCCGCGTATTGCTCCAAGTGCTGCTCCAACCAATCAATGGACTCCGCATCGAGGTGGTTGGTCGGTTCGTCCAGCAGCAACACGTCAGGCTGTTGCAACAACAGTCTACACAGGGCGACGCGGCGGCGCTCACCACCGGAAAGCACTCCAATTTTTGTGTCGTCCGGCGGGCAGCGCAGGGCGTCCATTGCGATGCTCAACTTGGTATCCAACTCCCATGCGTTCAACGCGTCGATGCGGTCTTGGACTTCCGCCTGTCGGTTGATCAACGCCTCCATTTTGTCCGGGTTGTTCAGCACCTCTTCGTCCATGAACTTGGCATTGATCTCCTCGTATTCCTTTAGGACGTTAACAATGTCAGCTGTCCCCTCTTCTACAATCTCACGAACGGTCTTGTTTTCATCCAATTCTGGCTCCTGCGACAGGTAACCCACACTCAACCCTGGCGACCAAGTCACATCCCCTGTATACGCTTCGTCCAATCCTGCAATGATGCGCATTACGGTTGATTTACCGGCGCCGTTGGCACCGAGGATGCCAATTTTCGCCCCGTAGTAGAATCCGAGGGTGACGTCTTTCAAAATGTGCTTGCCTGCGGGGGTGACCTTGTTCACCCGGTGCATGCTGAAAATGACCTTCTTGTCGTCTGACATTGCGTGTAATTCGTTTGGTGCAAGTATACGGTGAGAGCCCCGAGGAGGCCAATGATGATCAGGCGCGAACCAACTCGAGCAGTGTGATTTCCGGTGGCATGCCGACCCGGCCATGGAAGCCCAAAACCCCGAAGCCGCGGTTAACGTGGAGGAATTGGCCGTTTTCCTCGTACAATCCGGCCCACCGTCGGTAACGCCATTTGCTTGGCGACCACTTCACGCCCAACCACGGAATTTCGATTCCGAATTGCATGCCGTGGGTGTGGCCGCTCAACGTCAGTTCAATGGGTGCCTTGCCGTCCATGACGCGTTCCTCCCAATGCGTAGGATCGTGGCTCATCAAGATGGTCGGCAATGCCTCGCATCCACTCCCCTGCATGGCCCGGTCGAGGTCCCCGCTTTTCCGGAATCCGCTTCCCCAGTTCTCCACACCGAGCAATGCCAATGCGCCTCCGTCACGTTCGATGCGCTCGTGTTCATTGAGCAACAAACGGAATCCCATCTCCGCATGGATCTCCTTGAGGCGGTCAAGGCTCGCCTTTCGTTCGTGTTCTTCGAAGGGACCGTAATCCGCGTAGTCGTGGTTGCCGAGAATGGAAAACTTGCCAAAGCGTGCCTTCAACCCCTTGAATGCATCTATCCACGGCTCCGCTTCGTTTGCGTGGGTATTGACCAAATCGCCCGTGAAGAGAATGAGGTCGGCTTCAAGGGCATTGATGCTTTCCAATGCTTCCAGAACAGGGCGCGGTGTATTCGAGAAACTCCCGAGGTGGGCATCACTGATTTGGACCACCTTGAGCCCTTGCAACCCCTCCGGCAGCCCCTTCATGGGGACTTGTACTCGTTCGGTCCGGTAGGCGTATTTGCCCCATGTCACTCCATACAAGAAGCTGAGGAACGTGGCACCGGAAACGGCGAGACCAACGGATGTGAGGAAGGATTTTCGCGAAATGGGTGCGGATGAGCCCGTGGCCTTCCCCACTCCCCATGAAGCACCGCTTCGGAGCCACTCCAACACCTCAAAACCGGCCATGACCAACTTCGGTATGGCCACAAGAAAGAATATCACGGACAGCACGGACAACAGCTGAGGGTGTGTCACGCGCCAGGTAGGCCACATGATCCCGTTCACCACAAAAACAATCCATACCGATGCGGAGACCCCAATCCAAGCACGCCGTATGAGCAACCAATTCGAATGGTCTACGAATTGACGCTGCAACAACCGGTATGCCAACCATTCGATGGCCGTTAGCAATCCAGCCATGAAGACAAACAAGAAAATGATTCGACCTAAGGTGGGCATGGTGCGCTGAATTCAATGCGGTTTTGCGGCTGCGAAGGTAGCCGGTCTCCCCCCTCTAACCCCTCCAAGAAGGCCAATGTTTTCAAATCAAGACTCCATCATTTGGGTCCATTCGTCCGGGGCCGCATGGGCTTCCACCGCCTGCAGTGCACCCCTGTGAATCAAATGAACGGAGTCCACAGCGCCACGGGACACAAGGTGTTCATAATCATGGGTTGCCAGGATCAGGGATTGGCCCCGTTCTGCGGCCACTGCCAAGTGATTCCAGAAGGTTCGCTTACTCGGCACATCCAGAAAAGCAGTGGGTTCATCCATGAATACCCACGGGGTATTTTGAAGCAATGCGCGAGCAAACATTACACGCTGTGCCTCACCATCGCTCAGCGTGTCCAAGCGTCGGTCCCACCAACGCTCTTCACCGAATGCCGATAACATTGCAGTGACCTCTGACCGGTCCTTTGCCGCAAGTTCCAACACTTCTCCAACACGCAGTTGACTTGTTCGCGGAGGTGTGCTTGCCACATACGCCACCCACGCCGCGCGCTCCTTATCTGTGAGCGCATGGATAGAGTGGTCATTGACCAAGATTCGCCCTTTCTGCAGTGGGTGCAGCCCAGCCATGGCCCGAAGCAATGTCGACTTCCCGGCGCCGTTGCGTCCTATCAATAGGTGCACTGCTCCGTGATCAAGGCACATGTCAGCCTGCTCAATTACAGATTGATCCCGGCCGTAGCCCACCGCGACGCCCTCGACCCTCAAAACATTGGAACCTCCTTTATTCATGGGCAGCTGAAGCTTTTGAAATCAACACCCAAATCACCATGGGGCCACCAATCAGGGACAGCACCGCATTGAGTGGCCACCCCTGCCCTGTCCCTAAAACGCCCTTAACGCCCCAATCCGCTGCCATAGCTAGCACAGCGCCAGTCAAGGCCGTAAGCGGAATCAGCACCCGATGTGAGCGTTCACGGGTCAACAATCGAACTACATGAGGCGTAGCAAGGCCCAAAAAGGCAACGGGGCCACAGACGGCGGTGATGCCACCTGTCAATACCCCAGCCAGAGCGACCAGTCGCCAACGCAGTTGGCGGTCATTCACTCCCATGCTGCGGGCCGTCACCCTCCCCAGGGTCCAAAGATCCAGCGAACTGTGCATCGCCCAAACGAGTCCACAAGCCAAGGAAACGCTCAGCATGAGTGCAATGCCGGTTTCAATGGACCCATGACCGAAGGTTCCCATCCCCCAGAAAACGAATTGCTGCAAGGCCTCTTGTTCAGCCTCTGACTGCAGGACAGTGATCAAGGCACCGATGACATAGTTCAGCATCAAACCGAAAATCAGCAGGGACGTGGTAGACCGAAATCGATGCGCGACAAAGAGCACGAGCAGCAACACCAGCATGCTGCCCAACATGGCCGCACTCGCCGTAGCCCACCATCCTGTGCTAAGCCCCAGCAAAACAAGCAGCGCAACGCCCAAGCCAGCACCAGAACTAATCCCCAACACCGAAGGTCCGGCCAAGGGGTTACCAAACCACGTTTGCAGCATCAAGCCGCACAAACTCAATCCAGCGCCTCCGGCCACTGCCGCCAACAAACGCGGAAGCCGCACATGCAAAACGATCTCTTCGTGCAAGGTCGACCATTGGCCAAAGACAGGGACCTCAATATCTCCCAACACCAAGTGGCTGATCGCCAAAACAACGAACAACAAACAGATTGCGATGGCTGTCATGTGCCTCATGGTCGCAGCAGTTCAAAACACATGGGGACCTCCTGCGTTGAAGAATCTGGGTAGAGCACCTTGCGCACATTCGCAAGCAGTGCATCGGGGTGCGCCACCCACCAGCCGAAATAATCACAGGTCATGGTATTGGCAGCAAAGACCCGTCGGGATTCAGGCACAATTTGTTTGTGGTGCGGACTGGACGACATCCACGAGGACACCGACAGGCCCGCCGTATCGCGCTCGTACAAAACCAGTCCCAGCACGTCTACCTTTTCGCGCAACGAATAAAGCGCCTCCAGCGACAATTCCACATTGCCTGAGGCCTCCGCATCCGAGAAAATGTACTGTCCGCCTGCATCCTCGATGAGTTGGGCCACAAAGCTGTTTCCGTTCGGCGCTGTCCACGCGCCTTGTTCAACCGAACCCGTTAGCACCACCAAGGGATCTTCGATAAGCGGGCCGGTTCGCTGAATGTCTTGGTAACGATCTGCAATGGCCGCAAATGCAAGGTCCGCGGAATCGGCTTGTGCATCGCCAATCAACCATGCCAGTGCACGCATCCATTCCGCTCGGCCAAGTGGGGTGGGCTCTTCATACTCAACGACAGGAACGACCGCAAATCCTTTGGCCCATTCCACACCCTGCAGAGGGTTTCCAAAAGGATAGGTACAGAAGGCCTTAAAATTTGCCGCCAAGATGGCCTCGTGGTTCCATTCAGGGTTGCCACCAAAGTCGAGTACGTTGCCAGCTCGCACACGGCGTTGAGCTGCTTCGGATCGGATGTACTTTAAGTACCCTCCGCCGCTCCAATTTCCCAATTGCGAATCCCATGGCTCCATCAACGCCACATGGGTGGAGCTCATGGTCGCCAAGCCTGCTCCGCTGCTGTCCAAAACCACGGCTGCCTCGGGCTTGAGCGCATCCGCCAAGTAATCCGACGAATCGCGATAAATCGTCGCCATGACGGTGGAGTCCGCGTTCAAGATTTCCAGGCAACCCCGTGATTCCTGCCAAGATCGCCACCGAAAAAGCTGGGCGTGTTCCGGCCGCTCGTACTTCATGCCCAGGCTGAGGGCATCGTCTTTCCGCGCTGCCCCTCCTGAGCCAGAGCAGGCGAGCAGCATTGAACTGATCGCGGACACAAGCAAAAAGGAAAGCCGGAACTGCATGCAGCAAAGGTACCTATCCGATTAACTTTACCTTGTAGCCACTGCAATGAAAGACCAAGAACTACAAGCCAACCGCAACGAGGACGCCATGCGCCTCGCTTGGACCGCCATCCGCGACCGCATGGATGCGGCGGCATTGGGCGGTGGAAAAGCGCGAATTGCGAAAGAACATGCCAAAGGGAAGTTGACTGCGCGCGAACGCCTCGCGCTGCTTTTTGACCCGAACGAACTGCCCCTGGAAATTGGGGCATTGGCCGGAGAAGGGATGTACGAAGAGCACGGCGGATGCCCCGCCGGCGGTGTTGTCGTACAGATGGGAAAAGTAGAGGGACGGTTGGTCATTGCAGTCGCCAATGACGCAACGGTCAAGGCCGGAGCATGGTTCCCCATCACCGGCAAGAAGAACTTGCGTGCCCAGGAGATTGCGATGGAAAACCGCATCCCCATCATCTATTTGGTGGACAGCGCTGGTGTATACCTGCCAATGCAGAATGAAATTTTTCCGGACAAGGAACATTTTGGCCGCATTTTCCGAAACAATGCCCGAATGAGCTCCATGGGCATTCCGCAGATTGCCGCGGTCATGGGATCCTGCGTGGCTGGGGGTGCTTATTTGCCGATCATGAGCGACGAAGCACTCATCGTGCGCGGTTCTGGATCGATCTTTTTGGCCGGAAGCTACCTGGTGAAAGCCGCGATTGGTGAAGACATCGATAATGAAACCCTGGGAGGAGCAGATACGCACGGCAGCATCAGCGGGGTCGCTGACTACACCTGTGAAAACGATGAGGAGGCGTTGAACAAAATCCGTCGCATCGTAAGCCACCTCAAAACGCCCACGGAAACAGCGGGCATTGCCCGAGGCAAGGCTACTTCCCCGAACGGTCCGAACATCTGCTCGGTATTGCCGCCCGAACGTTCGCAGCCGTATGATACGCGGAAGCTCATTGCGGCCCTCGTCGATGCCGACAGCTTCACGGAATACAAAAAAGACTACGGAAAAACCATCGTCACGGGCTATGCCAACGTGGACGGATGGAGCGTTGGCATCGTAGCGAACCAACGCCAGTTGGTCAAATCAAAAACCGACGGAATGCAGTTTGGCGGTGTCATCTATTCAGACAGCGCCGACAAGGCCGCTCGCTTCATCATGAATTGCAACCAGAAGGGCGTGCCGTTGGTGTTTTTGCAAGACGTCACAGGGTTCATGGTGGGCTCGCGCAGCGAGCACGGCGGCATCATCAAGGACGGCGCCAAAATGGTCAATGCCGTGGCCAACTCCACTGTACCGAAGTTCACCATCGTCGTGGGCAACAGCTACGGTGCAGGCAATTATGCCATGTGCGGGAAAGCCTACGATCCCCGGCTCATCGTTGCATGGCCCACAGCGAATATTGCGGTCATGGGCGGTGACCAAGCTGCCAAGGTGTTGCAACAAATTGAAGTTTCCCGTTTGAAGAAGCGGGGTGAGAAACCGGACGAAGCCGCACAAAAAGCGCTCTACGATTCCATTGCCCAAGGGTATGAAGAACAGACCACACCGGTTTACGCCGCCTCCCGTTTGTGGGTGGATGCGATCATCAGTCCAGAATCAACCCGCCAGTGGATCAGCTTGGGCATTGAAGCCGCCAACAACGCACCCATGGCGCCCTTCAATCCGGGCGTTATCCAGACCTGATTATTGGGCGCGTTCAAGCCGCTGCAATGATGCGTGCATGGACTCAAATAACGCAAAACGTGGATCGTCCTTCGGCGTTTCCTCGAGTGCCCCTCGAACGGAAAGCAACGCATCGAGCAGGGCCTGCTCGTCCAACACACGCTCCAGCTCCTCTACCCATGTGAGTGCTTCCATGGCACATCGGAAATCCCCTTCTACGGCACATTCCACCACGGCCCGCAAGTCGTCCTCGGATTGAAAACCGCAGCTCCACAAAAATCCGATGATGTCCGCCTGTTCGGACTTAAACGCGGGATCGTCTAAAGCATCCGATAGGACAGCTGCGGCATCCGAAATTTTGAGGGCCCCCAACATAGAAGCAATTTCTTGACGAATGTCCTCTTCAGGGCGATCGCGAAACGCTTCCAACAATGGGCGCACCCACTCCAGCGTTCCCCGCTCTCTCGCTTGTTCCAGCGCGTTAATTACCACGTCACGTTTGGACGAAAAAAGGCCTTCAAATCCACTCATGGCACGAAGGTACATCACCCCTCCTCCATGGCATGCGACCAAGCCATGGCAAACTCGGTGAGCATGATGGCCGTCGCACCCCAAATCACCTCTCCGTCCCATTGGTAAGCGGGCAATTCAACCCGCACTCCCCTTTTGATTTCAATGGGCACCGATTGCATCGAGCGATCATCCAACAAAGCCGATACAGGCAATGTCAACACCCGAGCCACTTCCGCAGGATCCACCTCCCACTCGGGTTCTCCCTCCAACAATGCCACGAACGGCGTAACAACAAATCGACTCGGCGGAATGAACCGTTCCGACAATCCTTGAACGATTGGAGCCTGACTCAAGTCAACTCCCATCTCCTCTTCGAATTCGCGGAGTGCCGTTGCCAAACGGTCAGCGTCATGGGCTTCGACCTCGCCTCCGGGAATGGAAATTTGTCCGCTGTGAACACCGGGGTACTCGGTGCGCTTCATCAGGGCAATGTGCCATGCTCCATCTTTCACAAATACAGGTAGCGCAACCGAAGCGTAACGCAGCGCAATGCCCTGCGCTTCTGCCTTCTGAGGGGTTGGCCGCTCGAATGGCATGCATTTGTCGGTCGCTCGACTAAACCTTTCTCCGTGATCTACGAGGGCTTGTGACAACCGCTGAGCCACTGAGGTAAGATCCTGCATCATGTGGCGAAAGTTCGCCAATTAAAGTTTTGCCCTGTACATTGCTGCCATACTGACCCCCTTCACTTGCATGGACCAAGAGCCCAAAGTCACCTTACTCGATGAAACCATTGCCTTTCCGCCCGTTGAGGATGCGTGGGAGGGGCTTTTGGCTGTGGGTGGAGATCTGCAAGAGGCGCGGCTAATCGCTGCATACGAACACGGCGTATTCCCTTGGTATGGGGAGAACGATCCGATTCTGTGGTGGGCGCCAGAGAAGCGGTCCGTCCTATTCCTAGATCGATTGCACGTCGCCAAAAGCATGCGCAGTGTTATCAATCAAGACCGCTTCGAATTGCGCATTGACACGGCATTTCCAGAAGTCATCAAAGCCTGTGCCGACGTTCGACGCAGTGAAGAAGGGACCTGGATTTCCGACGACATTGTCCAAGCCTACATCCAATTGCACGAACTCGGGCTTGCTCATTCATTTGAGGCTTGGCGCGAAGGGAAACTGGTTGGGGGATTGTACGGCGTGTCCATTGGCCAGATGTTTTTCGGAGAGAGCATGTTCTCGATTGAGAGCAACGCCTCGAAATTCGCATTCATCCAACTTGTTGAATGGGCAAAAGACCATGGGTACGGCCCCATTGATTGCCAAATCAGCAACCCACACTTGGCTTCTTTGGGGGCCGAAATCATATCGCGGGAAGCGTATTCGAAACTGCTCAGAACCCACCTCGCTGGGGGCACAACGCTGCGGGGTAAGTGGACAATTCACAAGTAATCCACAGATATCTCCAAGTCGTTAACAATTCGTTCATATTTAGTTCGGCGCCCACTTCGCTTTGCACCTGCAGTCCTATAATTTGCTATCGTTATGCTCCTGGTACAGGAGCGGTGACACAACTAGAAACTCGCTTCCCTAACCATCACCAAATCAATCGCTATGGACAAGTACGACTACATGATCCTCGACATCATTCAAACCTACAAGCAAGAGCAGCAGGCACACATTCGCCTCGCCGTACTCGAGCGAAACTTCTGGAAGCGAATTGAAGCAGATACGGATTTGAGTGTGGGTCAAGCGCGAATCGGTGAGCGCATCACCAATCTGTACCTCGATGGTATGTTGCAAAACAAAAATGGATACACGCTCACCAAAAAAGGACGTGAACAACTCGCCCTCGCTCCTTGGAAACAAAACGAGCTGGCTTAATCCAGAAACACATCCACAAAAAAAGGCCGGAATCATCCGGCCTTTTTTGTTGCTTGATAGCAGCGTTATTCTTCTAAAATTTCCAAGTTGGGGTACTTCTCTTTCCAGAAGGCCAACTTCTCTTGGTCTCGCACCGTGATTACCGTGCGACGATCGAGCCTCACCTTGATGTTGGGCTGCAATTCTTTTGATCGCTTTTTTCGGGCCATGGCGCTTTTGTTTTTCGAATACTGGGCAGGAATAATTTCCTTACACTAAAGAACACAGAATTCGACCAAAAAGTTGCGTTTGTGCAAAAAGATTGCCGCAGTGTTAAGGAAATTTACAAAAACGGCGTCACAAACGCCCTGTGACCTGGGCTCAACCCGCATTTGCAACGCGGGTAGCGAAGAATTGAATGTAGAAGTAGCACAGCACGGGCAAGATGAGCGCAGTAGCAAAACCAAAGCCATCGGCCAACGCACCTACTGCTGGAGGAATGAAGGCACCTCCCACAATGGCTGTGCACAGCACACCGCTTCCGAGGGGTTTCAGGTCGCCCAATTCACCGATTCCCAACGTAAAAATGGTAGGGAACATGATGCTATTGAACAAGCCAACACCAATGAGCGCCAGCAGAGCGGTTACACCGTCAGAGATTACACTCAAGATGATCAACGAGGCAGCGCCTAAGGCGAAGAACCCGAGCAATCGACTGGGTGCAATTTTCTGCATCAACGCCGACCCAAGGAAACGGCCTACCATGGCGCCGCCCCAATAAAAGGTCAGCAGCGCTCCAATGAGGCCTTTGGCATCCATACCGGCCAACGTTTTACCGCTAATGCTTGCTGCAATGCCCGCCATGGAAGACAGCCACGGTGTATCCCGGATTATGCCGTCAACGCCCAACTCCAAGCCGTATCCGACCATGTACGACCCAATGGCGACCTCAGACCCGACGTAAACGAAAATGGCTCCAGCTCCATACCTCAGCGTCCGATTCGACCACACTTGCGCCATTCCGCCGTGGAGATTGCCGCCCAGGATGCGCGGGAGTTTACTCACTCCAATCAATACAGCGAGAACCAAGAAACCCAATGCCAATGCCACAAACGGTCCTTGCACAGCTGCCGCTTCTCCCAATCGATACGACTCAAGGTCCGCGACGCTCAAGCCGGCTTGTTCGTCCGCAGATAGAATTTGATCGCTCAGTAAAAAGCTCGCTGCAATGATGGGAGCCAGCGTCGTGCCCAAAGAGTTAAATGCCTGTGCCAGGTTCAGACGACTCGAAGCCTTTTCAGGCGCTCCCAAAACGGAGATGTACGGATTGGCAGCTACCTGCAGAATGGTGATTCCTCCGGCAACAACGAAAAGCGCCATCAAGAACAAAGCGTACATGCGTGTTTCGGCGGCCGGATAGAAAAGCAAGCAGCCAAGAGCTGCCAACCCCAATCCGACCAGAATGCCTTTTTTGTAGCCAATCCGCTCAATCAGATTTCCACCGGGAATACTGAGGAGGCCATAGGCTGCAAACCAGGCAAATTGCACGAGACCGGCCTGCAGCAGGTTCAATTCAAAAACATCCTTCAATCGCGGAACTAAGGCATCCACCATGACGGTGATGAAGCCCCACATGAAGAACAAGGTGGTCACTACGATAAACGGACCACGGAATGAAGAAGGGTTAGCGTTCATAGCCACAAATAAAGCGAAATATCGCTTGCGGCTGAATCACTTAGCGCATGAGCTGCAACGTACCGCTGTATTCTTCAGCGTCTGTGTTGTAGCCCTTCAGGCGAATGACCCAATTGTAGATGCCATTCTCAGCGTAATGGGTTCCGTCTTGAACATCGCCAATCCAAACATCGTCGAGGCTCGTGCTATGGAACACCGTTTCGCCCCAACGGTTCATGATCCACAATTCGTAGTTCATGATCTGCGATCCGACCACCTTGAATGCATCGTTGATGCCGTCGTTGTTCGGTGTGAAGGCGGTAGGGACGTAGAGCAAGACGGGGCCACGAACGACGGTGTATGCCTGGTTCGTGCACCCAACCCAACTGGTCACGTCCAAGGTGACGGTGTAATCACTCAAGCCGTCAAAGACGTGGGTCGTCAAGGGCTCATCCGACGTATTTCCGTCGCCAAAATTCCAGTCGTAGGAATAAGCACCTGGGAACGGTTCCTCTGGCGTTGGAGTCGCTCGGAAAGTATATGAATTCTCATCCAATTCAGACATGCTCGCAACGAAGTCGCTGAACAAGTACTGCACCTCGATGTTGGAGTTGGTCTCGATGTTTTCGCCGCAGATGTCGGTGGCAATCACAGGGTACACGGCCGATTGCAGAGGCGTGATGTACTGGACCGGACCGTAGGCGTTCAAGGTGGGCCAGAAGTACACAAAGCCTTCCTCCCCTCCCATTGCCTCAACTTCCAGTGAAATTCCATCGCCAGCACAAATGGTGGTCGATGGCGTGATTTCCACAGAAAGTGGAATGTCCGGGATGTGGTAAACGAGTGAATCGTTGTCCGCACCGCCGCAACCGTCGGTTACTTCTACCGAAACCGGCACCGTGCCGTACGATTGCAGGGTGATATCCGATCCCTGATCGTAGGCCTCGCCGCTCACGAACCAGTCGTAGACATAGCCGCCCGCACCGCTCACAATGTCAACGGGGATGTTCGTGAAGTCCACACAGCTGGCATAAATGTCCGGTCCCAACTCCACCACCAAAGGCGGATTATCGATGGTCACGAGTGCACTCGCACTGCCGCTTTGGCCACAACCGTCGTTAACGTCCACCGAGATGGTCGCAGACTCTCCCAACTGGACATCCAGACTTGATCCCGATTCGTTCATGTTGATTCCGTTTTGGAACCACGTGTAGGTGTAACCACCGCTTCCGCTGGTTACGTTGGCGGTCATGTCGAAAACTTCCGTGCATGGCCCTACCAACTCTTGCGGCAAACTCACTTCCACGTCCGGAGCTTCGACCACAATCTCAACTGAGGCTGATTCAGTCTGGCCGCAGTTATCGCTAACCTCCAGGACCAAGGAGGCGTCAGCACTGGTTTGCCAGTTCAATGTCGCATCAAAGTCGAGCCATTGGGTCCCGTTGTACCAAGTGTAGAAAAACGGAGCCGTTCCAGACGCGGAAGCGCTGACGGTAAATGGATCGTTACACAAGACGTCAACCGTCTCGTCGACCGTGATTTCAATGGGTGGGATGTTGTACTCGATGTCAATGCTGTCCTGCACTTCGAAGCCGCAACCATCGGTAAGGGTCACGAATACTTCGTCCGCCCCGGCCCATGTACTCAGATCCAATTGAGATGGGTCAAACCAGGACCCCCACAAGTTTCCACCATCCTGGTCCTCCCATGTGTAGGTGTAGAAACCGTCGCCACCGCTCGCTGTAGACGTGATGGTTGCCGTTCCGTTGCACTCCAACGTAATGGGACCATCTTCATTGATTTCAATGGCCAAAGGCGGAAATTCAAGGACTTCAATGGATACCTCCACGTCGACCGGGAATTCCGCCAGGTCACAGGTATCCCCAACCGTCACAATGCACGACCAGTCGTCCAAAGGAGACATCAGCAGGGTGGCTTCATCGTCGCCCTCCGGACACGCCCAGTCAAACGTGTAGTTGCCATACCCGCCGGTCACGATAGGTCCGACTTCAATTTCATCTCCTTGGCAGATGGTTGCGGAGAAATCAGACACCTCGAATGGAGGTGGATTCTCTGCAACGTAGAATGTGAAGTAGGTTGTCAATCCTCCTCCGTTGCACGCGGCAACATTTTCAATCTGCATCTCCACTAATTCAGGTCCTTCGTCGATGCCATCGATTTCTGCGACGAGGTCGAACGAAACGACACTCACGAACGGTTCAAAAACCACCGAATCTGGCAATGGCAGAAGCGATCCGTCTGGTTGTGGCTGACCGTAGTCAACGCCATTGGTGGCTTCACTGTTGCCGTAATTGATGTAAACCATTTCCTGAATTTCGAGGATGGTTTCGACCGGGCGTTCAAACGTGAGGGTTGCCTGACCGCAATCCTCGTAAATGGTGTTGGCTTCCGGCCCTCCCACGTCAATGGCCAAATCAATTTGGACCACCGCATTGGACTCAAACGAACCTTCCTCCAATACAACAATGGATTCCAATGCTGTATCGGAACCATCGGCAATGGCCAACTTGATGTGGTATGTCTCACCGCACTCCACGGGGTATTCCGCCTTGAAGGGCACGGTGTAACCATTGATGCACACATCTGTTCCTCCTTGGTTGTCAACGTAATACTCCGAATTCGTGCCTGAATTCACGGAAGAAATGGTAATGGGCAGGATGGGATCAGTTTCAGGTACGCCGGCGATGTTCACCGCACCATCGGGAAATTCTGCCGGGCTATCGTAAGGCCCCGTGATGCCAGGTCCACTGAGGAAGAAAGCGAAAACGTCGTTGTACTGCGTGTTGATCCACGTTTCATACTCGTCTGAACCGAAGACGTAATTGAAACTCACCGTATCCCCTGCTGCGACAAAGTCAAACTCAAGCACACAGCCGTCATTGACTGAGTTCACTGAGAACGATTGACCGATCATGCCCGGAACCGAGTTGGCAATATCGAGCAAATCGGGATCATTGAAGCCGTTTCCGAGGCAACCGTCGCAAGTCAAAAATTCATCCGGACATTCAAGATTCTCAGCAACATCGCAGCTCAACACCAATCCCGAGCTCAGCGAAAAAGTATCCTCGCCTCCTGTGAGGTAGCCCAATTGGTTTGTGCCGCCCTGGTAGGTGATGTTTGATGCCTGAATCCCGCTTCCAAGCAAGATGTCATTGACATATTCCTCGAGCGTCAAACCAGTTTCGACTTGAAGTTGAGCTTGGACAGGCAGTGCGAAAAACACGGCTGCCAAAGCGGTGAAAAAGAAGGGTAAAAAGGACGATCGCATTCGGTTCATGGTCGGGTCGTTCTAGGTACTGTAATTATACTACCAAAACACCAAACATCCATAAGAACCAAGTGGTTGCATGCCGTTCGAAGGCATGACATTAAAGCTTCAGTCGCGGAAGGCAGTAAGCTGCGCGCTCAACTTCCGACGCGCGTGGAAGATTCGGCTCTTCACTGTGCCCATGGGAATTCCTAACTCCTCTGCAATTTCGTCGTAGTGGAAGCCTTCCATGAACATGTTAAAGGGGACCTTGAATTCGGGCTTCAAGCCATCGATGGCCTCGCGAATGTCCTGCTCATTGATCACTGTCGTAACCGTGTCAGACTGCAATGAGCCAGAGTTGATGTAGTACTGATTGTCAGTGGTATCCAAAATGGTGTTTTGGAATTTCTTGCGCTTGTAATTGTTGATGAAGATGTTGCGCATGATCGTGTACAACCACCCTTTGATGTTGGTGCCTTCTTTGAAGTTGTTTTTGTACCGCAGTGCCTTCACCATGGTGTCTTGAATCAGGTCTTCCGCATCCTGCGAATCGCGTGTAAATCCAATGGCAAAACCTTTCAGAAATTGTCGGTTGGCGACCAATAACGTGTTGAATTCTACTGTGCTCATGACCTTTTTGTTTAAAGATTCAGGTCAAAGATTAAACAGAAATTCCTTCAACGCAAGGTTTTGTTCAACTTTTATGAAAAAACTTTAAACAGTTTTCAGGAAACCCAGCAAAAACAAGGGTTACAGAGGGACTGACAAGAAATTTTAGCCTATGAGAACAGAATCTGCGCCAGCCCGGCGCCGTCTGTGACGGTTTTTATGCAATCTGTACCTCCCACTCCTTCGAACACCTTCCCGCCTAGAACAAACTGGTTCTTCGAATCTGCAAATTCCGAATCAATGAGCTCGACATAAGCAGCGGCCTCGGAAGACGAAGGATGCGTCGTACAATAAGAGACAAAGACGGCGTTTGGAAATTGGTCTGCGACCGTGATCAGATCAGAAAAAGGAACACTTGCCCCCAGGAAGATGCTCTTCAATCCGTTCAATCTGCACAAGAAGTGAATGAAGAGCAAGCTGATATCGTGAATCTCGCGTTCGGGTAGATACAACACCAGCGGGGGATGATCCTTCCGAACTGGGATATCCGACGTTGAGACCGCCGCGTGCAACTCTTGCCGCATGAGGTGGCTGATGAAATGCTCCTGCGCTGGGCAAATGGTATTGGTCAACCACAACACACCTATTTGAGAAAGGAAAGGCAGAAAGACGTCCAAGACCGTCTTATCAAGCCCGTGTTCGGATGTGTAGTCATCCACTATTTTCCGGAAGAGCACCTCATCGTAGTTGAGCATGCTCAATTTCATCTGGCTGAACACCGCGCTCAAGCCTCCCTCTTCCATCTGCATTTCTTGGACCCGATCAATCAGCGCCTGATCGGACAGTTGAGCGACTTTCGAAATCTTACTCCCGTGGTCAATCAAGTACCCAACGTTCAGCAACTTCTTTAGGTCCTCCCCGCTGTAATACCGAATGTTGGTGGACGTCCGTTTGGGAGTCAAGAGGTTGTAACGCTGCTCCCAAGCACGAATCGTATGAGACTTGATGCCCGTGAAGTGCTCCAAGTCTTTGATTGAAAATTGTTGGGCTATCCCTCGTTCCTTCATAATCCTCGGTGCCTCGGGCACGTTTTAACTACCTACCTTTACGTTGTTACGATTACGCTATGTCCAATCTCGCATTCTTTACCGCTACCCACTGGAACGAACTGTTCCCCTTCGGCCATGCCCATCAATCGGGCCTGCTGCGCCTGGGCGCACTCAAGTTGAGCGAATGGTGGTCACGAGAAGCTGCTCGATTTCTCCTGCACAACGAACAAGCCACAAAAACAAATGTTCTCGCGGTCATTCAAAACGGGCGCCTCAACGACCGTTGGATCCCCTCCGCATCGGCATTGAATCAATTGGCCGAGCTCCAAATCGGACAAGCGCTCTACTCAGGCAACACACTCTTGTTTGAACCGCATGTGAGCGATGATGCCATTGAGCCGATGAACGTCGAGGGGGAAATTGAATACGTGTGCCACCCCACAGAAATGTTTACCCAATTGGCGAATTGGCTCGAGCGTCAGCATGAATTCATCATCGAGGCCTGGGAACTGGAAGCGCCCGCACTTCCTGCACACGTCACGATTTTGGGCAAAGCAGAGGACATCTGTATTCACCCAAGCGCTGTTGTGAATGCCAGCACCTTGAACACAAGTGCCGGCCCCATCTTCATCGGACCGGGTGTTGAGATTCAAGAAGGTTGCCACTTGCGAGGCCCACTCGCCATTGGAGAAGGCACCATCATCAAGATGGGTACACGGATATATGGACCCAGTGCATTCGGCCCCGAATGCAGGATTGGTGGCGAAGTTTCGAATTGCGTGTTTACAGGCTACAGCAACAAAGGCCACGACGGATTCCTGGGCAATTCGGTCGTTGGCAAATGGTGCAACCTGGGGGCCGACACGAACTCCAGCAACCTCAAGAGCAACTACGGCCCTGTTCGGCTTTGGAACGAAAGCAAGCAAGACTTCACCGATAGTGGGCTCCAGTTTTGCGGTGTACTCATGGGCGACCACAGCAAATGCGGCATCAATACAATGTTCAATACCGGCACGGTGGTGGGCGAAGGGTGCAACGTCTTCGGGGGTGGCTTTCAGCCTAAGCACATTCCGAGTTTTTCGTGGGGAGGTAGTGACCACTGGACCCTCCATGAATTTAATGCTTTTATCCGCACGGCCGAGCGCGTTATGGCGCGTCGAGGGGCAGAACTGACACCGGAAGAAATTGAATTGTGGCGAGCACAACATGCAGCCTCTGCCCCACGTTTGGGTTAAGCGGACCTGACAAAAACTGCTGACACATTGTCCGAATTGCCGGTGGCACGGCATTTGTCCTAAGTGGGGCCAACGCGAACGAGATTAAGGCGACATGTTTGAAGACCAACACGACGAAGAAGGATGGGCATTGAGTGATGCCCAGGACCATGAATTCATCCCGCTGATTTCTCCAGAGGATGAAGAGGCCATGCAGAAAGAGGAGGTACCGGAGGCGTTGCCTTTGTTGTCCTTGCGCAATACCGTTTTGTTTCCCGGCGTTGTGATTCCCATCACCGTAGGCCGGGACCGCTCCATTCGGTTGGTCAAAGAAGCCCACAAACTCGAGCACCGCATCGGTGTGGTCAGCCAAAAGAACGACGACATCGAAGTGCCTCACGGCGAGGACTTGAACGAAGTGGGCACGGTAGCCAAGGTCATCAAGATGTTGCGCATGCCCGATGGCAGCAACACCGTCATCTTGCAAGGCCAAAAACGATTCAAATGGACCGAAATCGTACAGGAGGAGCCGTACATGAAGGCACGCGTGGTGGAATACGACGCCGAGAACCTTCCACCCAAAGACGATGAGCACGAAGCCTTGATGCAGAGCCTGAAGGAATTGGCTGTAGAGATCATTCAGCTCAGCCCGAACATCCCCTCCGAAGCTGGTTTTGCCATCAAAAGCATCGAAAGCCTGACCTTCTTGGTCAATTTCATTGGCTCCAACATGAATGCCCCCGTCGAGGAAAAGCAAGCCTTATTGGAAGTCGCAGGAATCAAGGCGCGGGCACGCCGCGTTCTCGAATTGCTCAACAAGGAGAAACAAATGCTCTCCTTGAAGCGTGACATCCAAACCAAGGTCAAAGGCGAACTCGACCAGCAGCAGCGCGAGTACTTCCTGAACCAGCAACTCAAGCAAATCCAGGAAGAGCTGGGCAACAACCCCCAAGCGCAAGAAGTCGCTGAACGCAAGTTGCGCGCCGAAACCATGGAGTGGCCGGAACACGCGAAAGCGGCCTTTGACAAAGAGATTTTGAAGCTCGAGCGGATGAATTCCCAAAGCGCGGAGTACAGCGTACAAGCCAACTACGTGGACTTGATGCTCGATTTGCCGTGGGCGAAGAAGTCAAAGGACAACTTTGACCTGCACCACGCCCAAGCCGTCCTGGACGAGGACCACTACGGATTGGAAAAGGTCAAGGAACGCATCATCGAGCATTTGGCGGTGCTGAAGATCAAAGGCGATCTCAAGGCCCCCATCATATGCTTGTACGGCCCTCCGGGAGTGGGCAAGACGTCATTGGGACGCAGCATTGCCAAAGCACTGGGTCGGGAATACGTGCGCATGAGCCTGGGTGGACTTCGCGACGAAGCTGAAATCCGGGGCCACCGCAAGACCTACATCGGGGCGATGCCCGGACGAATCTTGCAAAACTTGAAGAAAGCGGGCACCTCCAATCCCTTGTTTGTCCTCGACGAAATTGATAAGCTCGGACGCGACCACCACGGCGACCCATCCAGTGCGATGCTGGAAGTCCTCGACCCCGAACAGAACAGTGCCTTTCACGACAATTACCTCGACCTCGATTACGACCTGAGCAACGTCATGTTCATCGCGACTTGCAACAGTTTGGCCTCCATCCAACCCGCCCTGCGCGACCGCATGGAAATCATCGAAGTGACGGGATACACCGTGGAGGAAAAAGTACAAATCGCGAAACGTCACTTAGTCCCCAAGCACCTCAATGAGACGGGCATCACCAACAAGCAACTGAAACTTCCGGTTAAGACCTTGGAAGCCGTCGTTGAGCAATACACCTCGGAGAGCGGAGTGCGCGGCTTGGAAAAGCGCATTGGAAAACTGGTGCGCAACCGGGCCAAGGAAATTGCATTGGACGAAGCCTACAGCATTGAGGTCGCTCCAGAACAATTGCCGGATGTCCTCGGGCCGTCGCGTGAGAAAGACCGATACCAAGGCAACGAAACACCCGGCGTCGTCACCGGATTGGCTTGGACACCCCACGGTGGGGACATCCTCTTTATTGAGACGTCCTTGACCAAAGGAAACGGCAAGCTAACGTTGACCGGAAACCTGGGAGACGTGATGAAGGAAAGCGCTATCATCGCATTGGAATACATCAAGTCCCACGCAGAAGAAATGGGCCTCGATCCGGATGCGTTGAGCAAACTCAACGTCCACTTACACGTGCCACAAGGCGCCATCCCCAAGGACGGACCGAGCGCCGGCATCACCATGGTATCGGCCATGGTATCCGCGTTTACCCGCCGCAAAATCCGAAAGGCCCTGGCCATGACGGGAGAAATCACGTTGCGCGGACAGGTCCTGCCAGTTGGGGGCATCAAGGAAAAAATCCTCGCAGCGAAACGCGCGGGCATCAAAGAAATCATCCTGTGCGAGCGCAACCGCCAAGACATCGATGAAATCGATGAACGTTACCTCAAGGGCTTGACCTTTACCTTCGTATCGGACATCATGGAAGTCGTTAACCGCGCACTCCTCCGCACCAAAGCCTCTTGATATGCCCATGACGATTCGGTCGCTTGCCTTCTTTGCCGCCCTGGCCCTCCCCTTCGCCTTGTTTGCCCAAGGTCAGGAGTCGCTCATATTTGAGCTGCCTATCGACGCGCGCGGAGCAGGATTGGCAGGGTCCGTCATGGCAGACTTGGAAGACGATGCGCACGGAGCAGGATTGAATCCATGCCTGATGGATACGGCGAAACAGGGTGAGCTGACCATCGATTACGTGGATTACTTCGCAGGTATGGGCTTGACGGCGGTAAACTACCAACTGCGCCCGCGTTACGGCTGGAACCTGCAGGTAGGAAGCCGCTTCATGAACCTCGGCACCTTTTCGGGGTATGATGCAGCCGGCAATCCCACCTCGAACTTTCAAGGCGGGGACCAATTGATCTATTGCGGCACAAGCCGTTCCATCGATTCCATCTGGACTGTTGGCGCACAAGCGTTTGTCGGCAGTCGTCACCTCAACCGCGAAGTCGCGGGCTGGATCGGGCTCGAAGCTTTTGTACATGCTCGTTGGGTGAAACAGCAACTCGCGCTCGGATTGGCGGTTACCGGTTCTGGACACCAATGGGGGTTAAAGGGCGCCCAACCCACAGGTTTCCTGCCACACAACGTGCAAGTCGCCCTGACCAAGGGATTCAACAATGCGCCGTTTCGGCTCTTTTTGAAAGGCCAACATTTGGAGGTTTGGGATTTGGCCCCACCGGGCACCTACGACGATGGCGTGGATCCTATCACACAAGAGGTGGTGGAGAACACCACGTTTAAATTCGGTGACCAGTTGATGCGTCACGTGACCATAGGCACCGCCCTCAGCGCGGGTGAAGCCATGGAAATCTGGGTTGGGTTTGACTACCGCAGGCGCATAGAACTGATGGCGACCGATCGCCTAAGCGGCAACGGATTGTCCATCGGCACGCAATTCGAACTGGGAAAATTCGATGTGCGCATCAGCCGCTCCCGGTACCATTTTGCCGGCGCTTCCACTCACATTGGAATTCGATTCAATCCCCGTCAATTTACCCGTTCATAATCGGCGCGGTTACGTTAAATTGCATCCCCGATGACCAAGCGCAAAATCAACATCGCAATCGACGGACATTCCTCAGCAGGGAAGAGCACCATGGCCAAAGCACTGGCCAAGGAACTCAACTTCGTCTACGTGGATACCGGAGCGATGTACCGCGCGGCTGCGCTGTTCTGCATCAAAGAACGCCTGGTCGAAAGCAACGAGATCGACTCGAAAAAAATCGACCAAGCGGTGGACCGCATGTACATTGGTTTCAAGTACAACCCCAAGACCGAACAGCCTGAAGTGCACTTGGGAGGCGTGAACGTCGAACAAGAAATTCGGTCCATGGAGGTGGCCAAAAAGGTCAGCTTGGTCGCAGCCATCCCACGCATTCGCCACAAACTCGTCGAGTTGCAGCAGCGCATCGCCGAGAATGGAGGTGTCATCATGGACGGCCGGGACATCGGAACGGTGGTCATGCCGAAAGCAGAACTGAAGTTCTTTATCACGGCCGACGCCAAAGTGCGCGCTGAACGTCGGGTGGCCCAGCTTCGGGTAACCAATACCGACATACAATTTGACGATGTGCTGAACAACTTAGTGGAACGCGACCGGATCGATTCGAGTCGCGCCGTGAGTCCATTGCGTCAAGCAGATGATGCGGTGGTCTTGGACAACAGCCAACTGACACCCGAGGAACAATTTGAATTCCTGCTGTCCCACGCACGCAAAGCGATGGCAAGCGAATGAAGCAGTTCCGCAGTGCACTTTGCCTGATCGGGACGGGCTGGTTCCTGTCCGTCGCTTCACTTTCTGCTCAAACCTCTCCTCCCTTTCTCGAACCAGCGCACGCACACTACGCTGATTCCGTCCTGGCAACATTGAGCTTGCGGCAGCAAATTGCCCAACTGCTCATGCCGCCGATTTATGCCCATACCACAAAAGAGGGCTGGGAAGAAATGGAGCGATGGGTCGCTGAATATGAACTGGGTGGCGTGATTGCCATGCAAGGCGCCCCTGCCCCTTACAGAAAGCGATTGCAGCGTTTGCAAGACCGCGCCACAGTTCCATTGCTCATCTCCACGGATGCCGAATGGGGATTGGGAATGCGCATTGATTCCACGCGGTCTTGGCCCCGAGCATTGACCTTTGGTGCGGCCAATGACACTGCGTTGACCCGCGCATTTGGTCGGGAAGTTGGCCGATCGCTGCAGGCCATGGGCATGCACGTAAATTTTGCGCCGGTGGTGGACGTCAACAGCAATCCGTTGAACCCGGTCATCGGAAGCCGATCGTTTGGAAGCAGCACGGAGTTGGCCGGAACCTTGGGCAGCGCCTATTCCAAAGGCCTGCAAGATGTGCGGGTACTCGCCACGGCCAAACACTTCCCCGGACACGGGGACACCGACGCGGACTCGCATTACGCACTGCCCATCATCCGCCACGAGAGGGATCGGTTGGATTCCATTGAACTGGCACCGTTTCGCACGTTGATTCAAGAGGGGGCCGGCGCCATGATGGCAGCGCACCTCTACATCCCATCCCTCGACTCCACTCCCAACCAACCCTCGACCTTGAGCAACACCATTGTCCAGGGCATTTTGCGGGAAGAATTGGGCTTTGAAGGGCTGGTGTTCACCGATGCCATGACAATGAAGGGATTCACATCGTTCACCCAAACGACCACGCCCCATGCGGATGCATTGCTCGCCGGCAATGACGTATTGCTGTTCCCGGGAGAACCGGGAGCCACCATTGACGAAATCGAAGGACAAGTGCGAGTGGGACGTCTCGACTCGCTGTTGATTGCCGAAAAATGCCGGCGGGTGTTAGCCGCCAAATCGTGGACACGTGCTGCGCAGGCACCAGCGGGTCCTTGGGACAGCCCCGAAGCCGAGGTGCTTCACCGCGAAGTCATCAGCAAGGCCCTAACAGCCGTGAAGAATGACGAGCCGGGGTTGCCATTTGGTGCCTACGTACAAAGCGTTGAACAGCTCTTCGTGGGGTTCGAATCCGGGGAAATGGAAACGAGCAACCGACTCGTCCAATCCATCCTCGGTTCCAAAGCTGAAGTGAGAGGAGCGTCCATGACGAAAGAGGCGTTTGAAACGGCAGGCATGAGCCAACTGGACGAAGCGTTGAGCAACGAGCCAGACTGGGTAGTTCTGCACATCGGTGGCACATCGCACCGCGCCGCGAAAGGGCACGGCGTCACCGATGCCGCAGTGGAGAAGATTGCGAAGTGTGCCGCACAGGCCCACAAGCGCAACGTGCCGTTTGCATTGGTCGTCTATGGCAGTCCATACCTCCTGAACCGACTGCACTCGGCCATTGCCCTGAGCGATGCCGTCATCGTAGCGTACCAGGACGACTCCCGCACAGTGGAAGCCGTAGCGCATGCTTTGACCGGTGCTGGCCCGGCCGGAGGGCACCTGCCGGTTGCGACCGAGCATTTCCCCTTGGGCCACGGTTTGCCTTGGATGGGCCGGATTCGACTGGGGTTTTCGGCCACCCCTCTTTCTACTTCGGCCGCCATTGACAGCATCGTAACCGATGCCATTGAGGGCGGGGCCATGCCCGGGTGCCGGGTGGTGGTGGCCCATGAAGGATCCATTGTTCACGACGGTGTATACGGGACGCTGGACGGGACAAAGCCCGTTCAAGCGAGCACGCTTTACGACTTCGCTAGCATTACCAAAATCGCCGCTTCCACCCTCGCACTTATGCGGCTGGAAGAGGAAGGCCGAATCGCGCTCAATGCCAGCCTCAGCACCTACCTCCCCGAACTCGAAGGCACAGAAATGGGAAGCCGGCAACTGCGGGATGTTCTGTCCCACCGCGCAGGCCTTCAATCGTGGATCCCCTTCTATTTGGAAGCCTTGAAGGACAGCACAGCGTTTTCGCCGGTTTGGACGGAAACCCACATGGAACGCATCTCGGATGCCTGTTACATGCGGCCCGCTTGGCGTGATTCCATATGGGATCGCATCGTGGCCTCGGAAGTGGATCCGGTGGGTACGTATCGCTACAGCGATCTGGGGTACTATGCCATCCAGCGCATCATTGAAGGCATGACGGGCAAAGGCCTCGACCCGTATACCAAAGCGCAATTTTATGCCCCAGCGCATTGGCACAGCCTCGGCTTTAGCCCCGGACAAGGCACCGAGGCATCGGTGGCCCCCACGGAAGTAGATGAGGTCTTCAGGCTCTGCACGGTCCAAGGCGACGTCCACGACCCGGGCGCTGCCATGTTGGGCGGAGTCGGCGGACATGCAGGGTTATTTGGAGACGCATACGACCTCGCACGGCTGATGTACATGCTTCGGATGGGAGGGACGTACGGAGGAGTGGATTTTTTCCAACCTGAAACCGTCCAAGCGTGGACCCGGCGTGTTGATCCCGACCCCGAGCATCGTAAGGCCTGCGGGTTCGACCGTCCTGCCCACGAACCCGATGCGGGCCCCACGTGCAACGAGGTCAGCGAAAACAGCTTCGGCCACTCGGGCTTCACGGGCACCTTAGCTTGGGCCGACCCGGATCACGATTTGGTCTATGTTTTCCTGAGCAATCGAACTTATCCATCCGCTGAAAATCGCAAGTTGATTGATTGGGATGTGCGAACCAAAGTACAGCATCAGGTGTATAAAGCCTACGGGGTTCCGTCACGGTTCCCATCAACTGACCTTCCATGAAAAAGCTGCGCATCGGTTTTGTTTGCTATCCCACATTCGGAGGATCCGGTGTGGTGGCTACGGAGTTGGGAAAGGCGCTCGCAGAGAAGGGCCACGAATTGCATTTCATCACGTACAGCGCGCCTGCGCGGATGGGGAGCTTGAAAAAGAACTTATACTATCACGAGGTCCAAGTCAGCGACTACCCCCTGTTTGACTACCAACCGTATGAGTTGATTTTGGCATCCAAAATGGTGGAAGTCGCCAAGGCACATTCCTTGGATTTGCTGCACGTGCACTATGCCATACCGCATGCCAGTGCTGCGGTGACCGCGAGGGACATCCTCGCCTCTGAAGGCATTCATTTGCCCATCGTGACCACCCTCCACGGGACGGACATCACGCTGTTGGGAAAGGATCCGGCCTTTGAACCGGTCATCACCCACGCCATCAACCAATCGGACGCTGTGACGGCGGTTTCGCACAGCCTGAAGGAAGACACGCTGAAACTGTTTGGGGTGAAGCGTGAAATTGACGTGGTCTACAACTTCATCTGTCCTACGCACTTCATGCGGCCCGCAGACGAATCCTTCCGCAACGCCGTTGCACCGGAAGGCCAACCCATCATCACCCACATCTCGAACTTCCGACCGGTAAAACGCGTCGAAGACGTGGTCAGCACCTTCGCAGGAATCCGCGAAAAAATGCCAGCCAAACTGCTCCTTGTCGGCGATGGACCGGACCGCTCGCGTGCCGAGAAACGTGCTGAAGAACTGAGCGTTCGCCCAGACGTTGTGAGCATCGGAAAGGTCAAAAACCCCATCGAACCGTTGTTGGTTAGCGACCTGTTTTTGCTCCCTTCTGCAACAGAAAGTTTCGGCCTGTCCGCACTGGAAGCACTCGCAGCCGGAGTACCGGTTATTGCATCGAACGTGGGCGGTTTGGCCGAGGTCGTGCAACATGACCAGTGTGGCTTCTTGGCAACAACGGGAGACGTGGCGACAATGACCGAAAGTGCGTTGTCCTTGCTGGAAAACCAAGCGCTACGTGCAGCATTCCGCGAAGCGGCACTCGCTCGCGCACAGGATTTCCACATCATGAAAATTTTGCCCCAGTACGAGGCCATCTACGATCGATTGACCCCTTGACCCATGAGTTCTGCACCCATCCAATCCATCGGTGAGCGCATCACCTTTGCGTGGCACGAAGATGCGTTGACTGTCATCATCAACCAGCATATTCCACGCAATCAGCGCATGATGCTTGAAGGGTGGTTCCTTGCCTGGCTGGGCGTCGGAGCAGCCGTCACCATGGAAATGAACAATGCAATCGGCAACGACCGCACGTTCTTTCTGATTTTCATGGCGTTCTGGGCATTTTTCGCGTTCCGCGTCTTGAAGGTCATCGCGTGGCGCCGAACGGGTCGCGAAATGCTCCGAATCACCTCGGAAGGCATGAGCGTGAAAAACGCATTTGGCGAACTCGGTCGGGCTCGGTTTTTCTTGAAAGAAAACATCAAGAAGATGGAAGTCATCCAACGGGACCCGGCCAAATTCATGCAAAACCTGGATCAGAGTTTTTGGATCATGGGCGGTGATTCCCTGCAATTCACTTACCTCCGCAGTCGATTCGTTTTGGGCAAGCAACTCACAGCAAAAGACGCCGCCCAACTGGCCAAGCTTATCGACAAGGCCCTGCGCAAGTTCTAACCCTCCTGCCCAGAAGCGTAGACATTCACGTCAAACGGCGCCAGCTGGACCGAAGTGGGCATCGGAACATTTGACCAGACCTCCTTACACTCATCACTCGCCGGCAACGACACATTCACGTGTACGTCGCGTACATTGGCGACTATCCACGCACTGTGGTGAACACCCTGAGCGTCCGATACCAAGCGTCGCGCAATGAATGCGTCGTCACGTGAAAAGCTTCGGAGGAAAACCTGGTAGATCATGGTGGAAGCAGCCAAAATATACCGAGAATGGCGCAACGAAAAACGCCCGAGCCAAAGCGGCCCAGGCGTTTTATGAGATGAGGATAATGTGATTACTCAGAAGCGAGCAAATCGAACCGGTCGAGGTTCATGATCTTAGTCCACGCTGCCGCAAAATCACGAGCGAACTTCTCGTTTGCATCGCTGGAACCGTAGACTTCGGACAGCGCACGTAATTCTGAGTTGGAGCCGAATACGAGGTCGGCGCGGGTGGCCGTCCATCGCTCCTCTCCCGTCGCACGGTCGCGGCCGATGAAGGTCATTTCGGTTTCATCCGCCGGCTCCCACTTCGTGGAAATGTCCAAGAGGTTTACGAAGAAATCGTTGCTCAACGTGCCGGGGCGATCCGTGAAGACACCGTGCGCGCTGCCGTCGACGTTGGCATTCAAGGCACGCATGCCACCGACCAACACCGTCATCTCTGGAGCAGACAAGGTCAAAAGCTGCGCTTTGTCCACCAGCAACTCCTCGGTGGTCAAGGTGTACTCCTGGGTTTGGTAGTTGCGGAATCCATCGGCCATGGGCTTCAAGACCGCGAAGCTATTTACGTCCGTGTTCTCCTGCGTTGCATCGGTGCGACCAGGCGTGAACGGCACCTCCACTTCTACACCGGCCTGAGCCGCCGCTTGCTCAACGGCTGCTGAGCCCGCCAAGACGATGAGGTCGGCCATGGAGATTTGCGTTGGAGCGTTCGCTGCATTGAAGGCCGAACGGATTTCTTCCAACCCGGCGAGTACCGTGTTCAATCGATCGGGGTTGTTGCAATCCCATGAACGCATGGGTTCAAGCTGGATGCGGGCACCGTTGGCGCCGCCGCGGTTATCCGAACCGCGGAAGGTTGATGCCGACGCCCACGCCGTGAAGACGAGGTCCTCGGCCACCAGACCGGACTTCAAGATGTCGGCTTTCAACGCGCGTACCTGGCGTGCGTTCACGAGCGGATGACCTACGGCCGGTACGGGGTCTTGCCAAATGAATGTTTCTTGTGGCACCTCCGGACCGATGTAGTTGGTCTTGGGGCCCATGTCGCGGTGGGTCAATTTGAACCACGCACGAGCGAAGGCCGCGTCGAAGGCATCCGGATTCTCCATGAAGTTGCGCGAGATCTTCTCGTAAGCGGGGTCGAATCGCAACGACAAATCTGTGGTCAACATCGTGGGTCGGTGCTTCTTGTTCTCGTCGAACGCGTCGGGGAAGATTTCTTCCGCGTCCTTGGCCACCCATTGGTGCGCGCCGGCCGGACTTTTGGTCAATTCCCATTCGTTGTTGAAGAGGGACTTGAAGTAACCTTGGTTCCACTCGGTGGGGGTTTTGGTCCAAATCACTTCCAATCCGGAGGTGATGGCATCTTCGCCTTTGCCGCTTTTGTAGGTGCTCTTCCAGCCAAAGCCTTGCTCCTCAATCGCCGCACCTTCCGGTGCTACGCCTACGTTGTCCGCTGGGCCTGCGCCGTGGGTCTTGCCCAAGGTGTGACCGCCTGCGATCAACGCCACAGTTTCTTCGTCGTTCATGCCCATGCGGCCAAAGGTCTCGCGGATGTCGTTTGCAGCCAAGACTGGGTCAGGATTGCCGTTCGGGCCTTCGGGGTTGACGTAAATCAAGCCCATCTGTACGGCTGCGAGCGGATTCTCGAGCTGGCGATCGCCTTCGTAACGCTCATCGGCCAACCACTCCTTCTCCGCGCCCCAGTACACGTTTTCTTGGGGTTCCCATACGTCCACGCGGCCACCGCTGAAACCGATGGTCTCGAAGCCCATGGATTCCAACGCTACGTTTCCGGCGAGGATCATGAGGTCGGCCCACGAGATGGCAGCACCGTACTTCTGCTTCACGGGCCACAGCAAACGGCGCGCCTTGTCGAGGTTGCCATTGTCGGGCCAGCTGTTTTGTGGAGCGAATCGCTGCTGGCCCTCGCGGGTACCGCCGCGGCCGTCGCCGGTGCGGTAGGTACCGGCGCTGTGCCATGCCATGCGGATGAACAGGCCACCGTAGTTGCCCCAGTCCGCAGGCCACCAGTCTTGAGAATCCAACATCGCATCCTCGATGTCCTTCTTCAGGGCATCGTAATCGACGTCGGTAAATGCCTCCCGGTAATCAAAGTCTTCGCCCATGGGGTTGGACTTAGTGGAGTGTTGGCGCAGCACCCCGAGGTCTAGTCGGTTGGGCCACCATTCTTGCAAGGATTGTGCACGGCCGTTTTCGCCGGCAGGCCCTGTGCCACCGCCCGCATGGAATGGACAGCCCGCAGCTGATCCGCCCTCGGCGTGTTCGCACGAAGCCTCGTTGTTTGAGCAAGATGCCAATGCCACCATCAGGGAGGCACCTGCCCACAAGGTCAAGGTTGAAAATCGCATGATTCAGTTGTGTAAAGTGATTTTGCCCTAAAGTAGGCCGACATCAGGTCATCATAAAAATCAATAATTGTATACTTGTCATAGATAAAATTGATTGAATGACCATCCAGCAATTGCGCTACGTGCATGCCGTCGCCATCGAAGGGCATTTTGGCAAGGCCGCCGCCCGCTGCCGCGTGTCCCAACCCACGCTGTCTATGCAATTGAAAAAACTCGAGGATGCGCTCGGTGTTGCCTTGTTTGACCGAAGCACCCAACCGATCCAACTGACCGAGGTGGGCGAACAAGTCCACTCTACCGCGGTGCGTGTGCTCGAAGAAATCGGCAGCCTTTCCGACTGGATGGAAGGCGCCACCGAACGCGTAGACGGTGACGTTCGCCTCGCGGTGCTACCAACCCTCGCGCCCACCCTTTTGCCGCGGCTCCTTCCCGCATTGATGCAGCGGTTCCCGGCCCTTCATGTCAACGCCATGGAACGCACCACGAGCAACATGGTGCGCGACCTGGAACGAGGGGACATCGATGTGGGGATTTTGGTGACGCCACTGCCCGAAACGTCCTTGCGAACACGACCTGTGTACATGGAACCCTTGCTTGCCTATGTCCACCCGGACCACCCGGCTGCGGAAATACCGAGTGGCGCCCTCAAGGCCGAAGACCTCCCGATTGAAAGCATGCTTTTGCTTGAAGAAGGGCATTGTTTCCGAGCGCAGGCGCTGCAGCTGTGTGGCACGCCGGACCGGGGCGCT
>CALJFZ010000047.1 GCA_938074325.1 uncultured Flavobacteriales bacterium
ACTTCCGTGATCCGCGCCATGTCCACGGTCATCACCGCAGCGGATGGCACTGGCCGCCGAGCAGAAACGCCGGGCGTGGAGGTGTGCGGAAAAACAGGAACCGTGCAAAACCCAGACGGAAACCACTCCGTTTTCATCGCTTTTGCACCCAAGGACAACCCCAAGATTGCATTGAGCGTATACGTCGAAAATGCCGGCGCGGGGGGCGATTGGGCCGCTCCGATTGCCAGTTTAATGATTGACAAATACCTCAACGGGGAGCCCCGCCAATCCGAAAAAGAACAACGCATTCTGGCCGCTACCTATCCCTTCCCAGACGCAGTGCAATGAGAAGAACGGCCCCCATAACCCAACGAATCGACTGGCTCACTGCCACATTGGTTGCCGGCCTCATGGTAGTGGGTCTGTTCAACGTTGCCAGCGCCACTGCTGGTGCAGATGCCGTTGAATGGTTCGACTTTGGGAGCAAGCTCGGAAAGCAGTTCATTTTCGTTCTGTTGAGTGCCGTGCTGGCGTTGCTGCTGCTCATCATTGAAGGTGAATTCTTCATTCGGACCTCTGTCGTGCACTATGCTGTTAATGTCTTGCTATTGCTGGCAGTTCTAGCCGTTGGAAGGACAATTGGCGGCGCGAAATCCTGGTTTTCCATTGGGAGCATCGGGATCCAACCATCGGAATTTGCCAAGACGGGCACCGCACTTATGCTGGCCTGGCTTCTCAGCCGAAACAGCGATCGATTCAACCAGTTTAGCAGCTTGATCAAAGCCATTGCGGTGGTATCGATTCCAGCCGGTTTGGTGCTGCTTCAGCCCGATGCGGGAACGGTTTTGGTTTTTGGCGGTTTGATCCTCGTCTTCTACCGCGAAGGCCTTTCAGGGAACGTCCTGATTGCAGTGTTCTGTGCCCTGCTCGTCACCGTCGCGACCATTCTCAGCGGCGCCAGTTCCGTTCACTATCCCGGTCTGGGTGAGGCCACAGGCGCGTGGATTTTCTGGGGCGTATTGGTCGGCCTCGGGGCGTTGCTTTGGTCTACGGTGCCCCAATGGACCGTGCCCAGAAGGAGGAAACGAAATCGCCGCGTCGTGCTGTTCAGTTTCATCACGGCCCTGGCGTTATCGGCAAGCCTGCAATTTGGCTTGGAGGAAATCCTCAAACCGCATCAGCGCGACCGCATTCACGTGCTGTTTGGAATCGATGTAGGCAACCCAGATGCCGACTACAACATTCGGCACGCAAAAGCCGCCATCAGCTCCGGTGGATTTGCGGGAAAAGGATTTTTGAAAGGTCCCATGACCGCCTATGGCTTTGTCCCTGAGCAAGAAACCGACTTCATCTTCTGCACCATCGGTGAAGAATGGGGCCTGCTTGGCACCGTCGCCACTCTGATCCTATTCACCCTTCTTTTGCTGCGCATTCTAGCTTTGGCCGAACGGCAGCGGAGCGACTTCACGCGCATTTATGCCTATGCTGTGGCAAGCATTCTTTTCATGCACTACGCCATCAACATTGGTATGGTCTTGGGGTTGGCACCTGTAATCGGCATCCCACTCCCGTTCATCAGTGCAGGTGGTTCCTCGCTTTTGGGCTTTACCATGCTCGTTTTCATCCTGTTACGGCTGGATGCCGAGCGCTTTACGGTTTTACGTTAATCGATTGATATACTTATTTTGTCGATTAAATACCGAATTTCACTTGATTTATAGCGCGATAATCCTTATCTTTGAGTGTGCTTTGTTTAGAATGATATCAGAGGCCCATTGTACACACAACCGTTGTGTCAATGGGCTTCGTCATTGCTAAAAACAAAGCGTGCAGACCATTCAAACCTAGAACCCCGCACTTCCATGTGCGGGGTTTTTATTTCCCGACGCTCCTTAAAGTCCCAGGAGGACTTCCTCTGGCGATTTGCCCGTAAACAGCAATCGCTCTGGCTGTTCGATCATTTCCTTGATCGCGTACAAGAAGCCCACGCTTTCCTTTCCATCGATGATGCGGTGATCGTAGCTCAACGCGACGTACATGACCGGACGCACTTCTACTTTTCCATTGACTGCCACCGGTCGCTCTACGATGTTGTGCATACCGAGGATGGCGCTTTGCGGAGGGTTGATGATCGGTGTAGATAGCATCGAACCGAAAACGCCTCCATTCGTAATGGTGAACGTGCCGCCTTGCATTTCGTCGATGCCCAACTCACCGTCGCGCGCGCGGATGGCCAAACGCTTGATTTCCGCTTCGATTTCAGCCAAACTCATTGTTTCCGCGTTGCGGACGACAGGTACCATCAATCCCTTTGGGGAGCTCACGGCGATGCCGATGTCAGCATATTCCGGCAGGATGACTTCCTTTCCATCGATCATGCCATTCACTGCAGGGAACTGGGAAATCGCGTGGGTCACGGCTTTGGTGAAAAAGCTCATGAATCCAAGTCCTACCCCGTGCGTTTCGCGGAATGCATCCTTGTATTTCTTGCGCAAATCCATCACCGGCTTCATGTCCACCTCATTGAAGGTGGTAAGCATCGCCGTTTCGTTTTTCACACCGACCAATCGCTCAGCCACTTTGCGGCGGAGCATGGACATCTTTTCACGGCGCACCTCTCGTGAGCCGCCCCACTGTGCGGAGGAAGATCCGTCGAAACCAGCAGCGAGCGCGGCCAGGACATCCTGTTTCAAGACCCGGCCGTCTCGGCCTGTGCCTTTTAGCTGGGAGGCTGCCAAACCATTTTCCGCGAGCAACTTCTTGGCCGCAGGGGAAGGATGTCCGGCGGCATGGCTCGCAGCAGGTGCCGCCGCTGGTGCTGGTGCTGGAGCCGGGGAAGGCGTGGGCACCGGAGCGGGAGCTGGCGCGGCCGCAGGTTCTGCAGCGGCTTTCTTTTCTGGAGCCTTGGCCGAGGTGTCAATCAAGCAGCATACTGCCCCCACTTCAATGGTGTCCCCTTCCTCTGCTTTGAGCGTAATCACGCCCGCAGCTTCGGCAGGAAGCTCCAAGGTGGCCTTGTCGGAATCCACCTCTGCGATGGCCTGATCTTTCTCCACATAATCTCCATCTGCCACGAGCCAAGTTGCGATTTCTACTTCGCTAATGGACTCTCCCGGGCTCGGGACTTTCATTTCAAGTTGAGACATGGTGCTTGTTCTTGGTAGTGAGTGAACGTTCTCGTGCAATTAACAAAGGAAGGTAGACGGGTCAATGGCGAGGCCGAAGGATTTCTCAACGGTTAACATGCGAAAAAACCTCGTCGATGATGGCCTCCTGACGCTTGGCATGAACCGTGGGGCTGCCCGACGCCGGGCTGGCACTCAAGCTGCGGGAAACCACACTCAACGGTACCGTTGTAAAGTGTTGCAGCATGTAGGACCATGCGCCCATATTTTGCGGTTCTTCCTGGACCCACATGTAGTTGGCATCCAATCCGTACTGCTTGACAATTTGGTCCAATTCCGTCTGCGGCATAGGGTGCAATTGCTCCACGCGGACGAAGGCGATGTTTGGCGCTTCCTGGTCGTCCAACCGCTCAATCAAATCGTAATAGATTTTTCCGGAACACAAGACCACCGTGTCCACCTGCTCGCGTGCTGCAGCCTTGGCCATCCGCGGATCGTCCAAGACCTTCTGGAATCCACCCGTCGCCATGCTGGCAATCTTGGATACGGCCTTGGGGTAACGCAACAGTTTCTTTGGCGTAAACACGACCAACGGCTTTCGATAACCGAGCTTCACTTGACGGCGCAAAAGGTGAAAGTAGTTGGCCGGCTCGGTGATATTGCACACGAAGAAATTGTCTCCACTCCCCAACTGAAGGAAGCGTTCAATGCGGCCCGAACTGTGTTCCGAACCCATGCCCTCATAGCCGTGAGGCAGCAACAAGGTCAATCCGTTCATGGTGCGCCACTTGTCTTCAGCAGCGCTCAAAAATTGGTCAAACAAGATCTGAGCACCGTTGTTGAAGTCCCCGAATTGGGCTTCCCAAATGGTCAATCCATTGGGCGTTGCGAAGGCATATCCATAGTCGAACCCGGACACTGCGTATTCGCTCAAGAGCGAATTATAGATGGTCAGTTTTGCCTGGTTTTCTTGGATCAAATTGAGCGGAATGATTTCCTCCTCGCTGTCCTCGGTCTTCACCACTGCGTGGCGATGCGAGAACGTTCCTCGCTCTACGTCTTGGCCGCTGATGCGCACCGGATGGCCTTCGACCAAAAGTGACGCGTAGGCCAACAACTCGCCCAACGCCCAATCCAAGCGATCTTCTTCGATCATCTTCAGGCGATCCCGCATCAAGCGCGCCACCTTCCGGTAAAATTTCTTGCCCTCCGGCAAGGTGGACATCGCCGTGGCGAGGTCCTTCAATTTCTTTGCGGCTACGGCCGTTTTCGGCGTGCTCGCCAAGGCCTTTTCGTCGGCGGGGGTGTAGGTCGACCACAATTCCCCCAAGAAATCTTCCACCCGCGCCATTTTGCGCTTCTGCGCCTTCTCGAAGGCAGCTTCCATTTGGGCTTGAAGGTCTGTGCGGACTCGTTCCACTTCCTCCGCCTTCATGCTGCCATCAGCAACCAGTCGGTCGGTGTAGAGCTTGAAGGGATTGTCGTGTTTTGCGATGGCCTTGTACAACTGCGGCTGAGTGAACATGGGTTCGTCGCCTTCGTTGTGGCCGTATTTGCGGTAGCCAAGCAAGTCGATGTACACGTCTTGGTTCCAGCGCTGTCGGTATTCCAAAGCAATGCGCATGACTTGCACAACCGCCTCTGCCTCGTCTGCGTTGACGTGGAAGACCAACGATTGCGTCACCTTGCCCACGTCCGTGCAGTAAATGGAGCTCCGGCCATCGAGGTAGTTGGTGGTGAAGCCCACTTGGTTGTTGACCACAATGTGCACAGTGCCTCCTGTGCGGTAGCCGTCGAGTTGGGCCATTTGGGCCACCTCATAGACGACGCCTTGCCCAGAAATAGCGGCATCCCCGTGGATCAAAATCGGCAATACGGCCGACTCATTTCCTCCGGTTGCATCGATCCGTGCACGCGAAAGGCCTTCCACTACCGGCCCGACCGCTTCAAGGTGCGAAGGATTGGGGGCCAGAGAAATGCTCACTTCTTCACCCGAATCCGCCTTCTGCGTGCGGGAATACCCAAGGTGGTACTTCACGTCTCCGTCAAACTCGCCCTCTTCGTCGTATGCCTTGCCCTCAAATTCACAGAAAATCTCTTCGTACGGCTTGCCCAAAATGTGGGCCAATGTGGACAAGCGTCCACGGTGCGCCATGCCGATGAATACCTCCTTGACGCCGTGCTTCGTGCCTTCTTCAATGACGGCATCCAGGGCAGCAATCAAGGTCTCACCGCCCTCGAGCGAGAAGCGTTTCTGACCGACAAATTTCTTTTGCAGGAATTCCTCAAAAAGCGTGGCCTGAGCCAACTTCTTCAAAATCTGGACCCGGTCTTCAACCCCGATGCGCGGACGGTTGGCGAGCTCAATGTGCTCACGAACCCAGGCCTGGCGCTCAACGTCTTGGATGGACATAAACTCGATGCCGATGGAATGGCAGTAGGTCAATTCCAAATGGTCGACGATGTCCTTTAGTGTGGCGGGACCGATGCCCACCTCCGTACCCGCTTGGAAAACGGTGCCGAGGTCCGCAGCGGACAGCCCGAAATTCTCCAAACTCAAATCCGGACGGTACACACGGCGCGTACGCACGGGATTCGTTTTTGTGAAGAAATGCCCCCGCACGCGGTAGGCATGAATCAAGTTGATGACCTGAAATTCCTTGAGCGTTTGCGGGGAGGCTTGATCCTCGCCGTAGGACGCTGTGGCCAAATCAAACCCCTTAAAAAAAAGCCGCCAACTCGCGTCAACGGATTCGGGATTCGAACGGTACTGCTGATACAAGGATTCAATCGCTTGCGGCTCAGCTTGGCTGATAAAGTCTAAAGGGTCCATGCGGACTATACGTGGGTTCGATGAACAAAGATACACCCGGTGCATCAGATGGGGAAGGAATCCTTGGCCAACCTCACTCGGTGATTCAAAACGTGGTGTCCACCGCGCCAAAGGTCCAGCGCAGCCACACTTTCTGCGCAGCCCGTTCCAACGAAAGTTCAGCCAAGAGCCTCGCCGCTTGCGGGCGCTCATTCCAATCCATCACCTCCCGAATCTTGGCCTCCCCAAGGTCGAGGCGGTAAAAACCCGCGAACAAGCCGGAGGCATCTCGGTCCAATCCCCAATTGATCTCGTCTTCAAGCAATTGCACCAACGAAATGCGCACCTCAGCGACCCGCTCAGGGTTCCACTGAAAGTCTTTGACCACCTGCGCCGTCACGGCTTCACGGAAATCCTCCGCTGTTCGGCCTGCAGGGAGTTCCCGCGTTTTGAGCCATTCGATAAGGCTTGCTGAAGCCTCCACCCTCAGGACGTGCGTTGCGTAACCATGCCCCCCAGGAACTCAAACCAATTGCGGTGAGCCTCGTCCAATCCCAACGCGTCCACGCATTCCATGGCGTTGGCCACGTGGGCGTGCATGACCTCCCTCGCCGCCGCATCGGCGCCCGCTTGCACCATGGCCCCGCGCACTTCCTGCACTTTGGTTGACGTCGCGTCCCGTTCGCCGTTCCATTTGGCCAATACCGCCTGAACATCCGCATCCCCGTGTTCTTGGGTGTACAGCCGGAGGTACGTCTTTTTATCCGCCAAGATGTCCCCGCCAATCTGTTTGCCTACTTGCTCGTCGCCGAACGTGTCCAACAAATCATCTTGCATTTGGAACGCAAGGCCCAACTCTTCACCCAAGCGATACCAAGTCTTCACCCGCTCGCCCTCGGCCCCTGCAGCAATGGCACCCAACGCCAACGATGCCGCAACCAGCACAGACGTTTTGAGCCGAATCATTTCCTTGTATTCCTCGACCGTCACATCGCCTCGCAATTCAAACGCCATGTCCGACTGTTGGCCCAAACAGACCTCGAGGGCCGTTTGGTTGAACAATTTCAATGCCGGAGCCAATCCTTTTCCGGGTACCTCAGCAATGGCGACTTGCGCCAAAGTGTACATCGCGTCACCGGACAAAATCGCGGCATTTTCGTCCCATTTTTTGTGCACCGTGGCCTGGCCTCGGCGCAACGGGGCCGCGTCCATGATGTCGTCGTGCATCAGGGTAAAGTTGTGAAACAATTCGACCCCCATGGCTACCGGCATCGCCACTTGATAAGGCGCTCCTTCTGCTTCTGCGGCGGACAAGGCCAGCACAGCACGCAAGCGTTTTCCACCCAGCTCCATCAAATAGTGAATAGGTGCGTACAATCCGTCGCCTGCGTCGCTCGGCCATTGGCTCAAAAACTCCTTCAATGCTTGATCAGCAGCTGATTTAAGCCGCGGGAGGTTGGGATGCATCATGTTCAAAAATTACTCCGTCCCCGCTTCAATTGTTCGAGCAGGTAATCACCGTATCCAGATTTCTGAAGGGGTTGCGCCACGGCTTCCAACGCGGCATCATCGATGTAGCCCATGCGCCAGGCGATTTCTTCAACGCACCCGATCTTCAGTCCTTGGCGTTCTTCAATGACTTGAACATACTGAGAGGCTTGCATCAACGAAGCATGGGTGCCGGTATCCAGCCAAGCCATCCCCCGGTCCATCTTAGAAACAAACAGCTTCCCCGCATCGAGGTAGGCCTTGTTTACATCGGTGATTTCGTATTCACCTCGTGCACTTGGTTTCAAATCCGCGGCAATGCGCACCACGTCGTTGTCATAGAAATACAGGCCCGGCACTGCGTAATTGGACGGCGGGTCCAGCGGCTTCTCCACAATGCTCACGGCTTTGTCGTTTTCGTCAAATGTGACCACGCCATACCGCTCAGGATCGTTGACGTAATAGGCGTAGACGATGGCCCCATCGGGGTCGGTATTCGCGCGGAGTTGCCGGCCAAAACCCTTCCCGTAGAAGATGTTATCACCGAGCACCAACGCCACCTTGTCGTTTCCAATGAAATCCGCACCGATCACAAAAGCCTGAGCCAACCCGTTGGGCTCTGGCTGTTCAGCGTATGTGAGTTGAAGGCCCAAATCACTGCCGTCGCCCAACAGGCGCTGAAATCCGGGCAGGTCCGTGGGAGTGCTGATGATAAGAATGTCCCGAATGCCGCTCAACATCAACGTGGAGAGTGGATAGTAGATCATGGGCTTGTCGTACACGGGCATCAACTGCTTGGATACAGCCTTGGTCAATGGCCATAATCGGGTGCCTGACCCGCCCGCTAGTATGATTCCTTTCATGATCCTGTCTTCTTTTATTCCTCTTTTTTCCGCTTGCGCTTCAATTCCTCGTGCTGTTCTTCACCCTTTCCTGGAGACAATCCCTGTTGGATTTCCAATTCCTCCAATTCGATGTCTTCTTCTTCATCCAACAGCGAGAAGAAGGGTTCAGAAAACGCGTTAGTCGTCAGTGACTTTTCGAATTCGAGCAGCAAAGAAGGCAGCAGGAGCAAATTGGTGCTCATCGCTACCGCCAAGGTAATGGAAACCAACACCCCGAGCCAACGAGTCCCTTCAAAGGTGGACATGGCGAACATCAAGAATCCGAAGAACAAAACGATGGAGGTGTACATCATGCTCACCCCGGTCTCCTTCAAAGCCAGGACTACCGACTGCCGAATGTTCCAGCTTTTCATGTTCAACTCCTGGCGGTATTTGGCCAAGAAGTGAATGGTATCATCCACTGAGATTCCGAAGGCAATGCTGAATACCAACACCGTCGAAGGCTTGATGGGAATGCCAAACCAACCCATGACCCCCGCCGTGAACAGCAATGGGAACAAATTGGGCACCAAGGCGATGGCCACCATGCGGGTGGACTTGAACAGGCTCGCCATCATCAGGGCGATGACGCAGATGGCCAACGCGATGGAAATGCCAAGGTTCTTGACCATGTAGGTGGTCCCCTCGAGGAAGGTCACACTGGTGCCGGTCATGATCAATTTGTAATCCGCAGGCGGGAAAATTGAATCCACTCGGGGGCGCACCTCATCCAGTAATTCCCGCATTTCCAAGGTCCCTACATCCGCCATCTGCACGCTGACTCGAGTGACGGCGCGGGTGCTGTCAAAAAATTTGCTCGCCACTCCGCTTGCCAGGTCCGACTCGTCCGCTGCATCCGCCGACCCCCTCAACCAAGGACCAAATTGGGTCTTCTCCATGCCAATGCGGGGCAACCGGTAGTTTTTAGGGTGACCGTTTTTAAAGGCCTGGAAGGCAAACTTGGTCGCATCTGCCGCGCTCACCGACCGGCTGAATTCCGGGTAATCATTGAGCACGCGCTGCAAGCGGTCCAACCGCTTGAGCAAGTTGTTGTTGGTAGCTCCATTCGGCCGCTGGGTGTCCACCATGATTTCAAATGGCATGGATCCTCCAAACTGGGCCTCTACCCAATGCAAGTCCTGGATCACGCGGTCGCGGTCGGGAATGTCGTCCACGATGTTCCCCGTGGTTTCCATTTGGAACATGCCCGTGAGGCTGAATGCCAGCACAGTTGCAGCCCCGATGTAGACTTTCTTTCGGTGGTTCTCGACGATGTGCACCATCCGGTTCACTACCTGGAACATCCACCGGCGATCGAGGTGGCGCGTATGTTCGGTTTTCGGAGCTGGAAGCCAGGTCATCAACGCGGGAATCACGATGATCGAAATCACGAACATGCCCATGATATTCAGCGCCGTGATGACGCCGAATTGTTTCAGGATTTCGCTGTGCGTGAAAATGAAAGTCGCAAATCCCAGCGCGGTGGTGAAGTTGGTGAGTAAGGTGGCGTTGCCCACCTTGACAATCATGCGCTGGAGCGCCATGGCTTTGTTCCCGTGGCGCTTGAATTCCGCATGGTATTTGTTGACCAGGTAGATGCAATTCGGCACGCCAATCACGATCATCAGCGGCGGAATCAAGCTGGTCATCAAACTCAACTCGTAATCGAACAACACGATGCTACCCACACTCCACACCACCCCAATGCCCACCACCACCATGCTGACGGCCATGACGAGAAGGTTGCGGAAGAAGAGGAAGAGCAATAAGGCCGTAACCAGGAAAGCAGCGCCGATGAAGTAGCCGATTTCCTGCTTCACCTTGTTGGTCATCTCCACCCGGATGAAAGGAAGTCCGCTCAAATACAAAGGCGATCCGTGCGTTTCGGACCACTGATCGGTCAGGGCGGTGACATCTTCAACGATGGTGCCTCGGCGATCCGAATCGAAGAGTTCCGGATTCATGAACACCGTCATCAGCGTCGCCGTCTGATCCTCATTGTACAGCAGGCCTTCGTAAAACGGCAACTCAAACAACCGGGTGTAAAAAGCATCCGTCTCCTCCTGCGTCAATCCCTTTGCCCACGCCGAATCCCGAAGCAATGGAGCGAGTAAAAAACGCCTGTCGGCCGTGTCCTTGACCACGTCAAAGGCCGCCGTCATGCAGAAAACGCTGTCTATCAGCGAAATCGGAACGGGGTTATCAATCCCATCGTCTGTAGTGTCGCGGCGCACATCCATGGTCCGAATACCGTGCGCCAATGCGTCCCAAGCTTGCAATCCTTGCGGCGAGCGCAACGGTTCCAGTTCACTGCCAATGACCATGACATTTCCCTCCGTCCCGAATACAGCTTTGAATTCTTCGTAGGCGATGGCCGTTGAATCTGTTTCAGGAAGGAGTCCCCCGAAGGTGTATTGCAGCCGGACTTTAGGGATTTGCGACCCCACATACAGCGTCCCCAAGCCCAACACCATCAACAACAGAAGCCGCTGGCGAATCAAGATTCCAGCGATCCTATTCCACATCCTGGAAGGGGGTTGACTGAGGTTTCAATTTGTCCGTGTTCACCGACCGTGTTGAATCGGCCTTAAGAGGCTACAAAGTAAAGGATAAATGCATCGTCAATTCAGATGACCGCGTGCCCGGCAACCGTTACCTTTGTAGCATGGAATCTTACGACGTCATCGTTATCGGCAGCGGCCCTGGAGGGTATGTCGCAGCCATCCGTGCAGCGCAGTTGGGCAAGAAAACTGCGTTGGTAGAAAAGTACAACTCCCTTGGTGGCACCTGCTTAAATGTCGGGTGCATCCCGTCCAAGGCATTGCTCGACAGCTCGGAACATTTCCACCAAGCTGCGCACCAATTCGAAACTCACGGCATTTCCACCGGCGGATTGAAATTGGATTTCAAGCGCATGATTGCCCGCAAGGGTGAAGTCGTGGAGCAGACGGTCGGCGGCATCGATTTCTTGATGAAGAAAAACGGAATCACGGTACACCACGGATTGGGCAGCTTTAAGGATGCGCACACGGTGGAAGTGAAACCGGAAAAGGGCAAAGCACAGAGCATTCGGGGCGAACACATCATCATCGCCACCGGTTCGAAGCCTGCGTCCCTCCCATTTATCAAGCTGGATAAGAAGCGCGTCATTACCTCGACAGAGGCCTTGAGCTTGGAAGCCCTTCCGAAGAGCATGGTCGTAATCGGTGGAGGCGTCATTGGATTGGAACTCGGAAGCGTCTATGCCCGCCTCGGAACAGAGGTTCATGTGGTGGAATACCAAGACGCCATCATCCCCACGATGGACCGAGCGATGGGCAAGGAACTCATGCGCAGCATGAAGAAATTGGGCGTCAAGTTCCACTTGCAGCACGGCGTTAAAGACGTGAAGGCCACTGCCAAACAAGTCACGGTCAAGGCAGACGACAAAAAGGGCAAAGAGGTGGTATGGAAGGCGGATTACTGCCTGGTATCGGTAGGCCGCAAGCCATACACCGAAGGGCTTAACCTTGAAGCCGCTGGAGTGCACACGGACGAGCGCGGTCGGATTGCAGTCAACGACCAAATGCAAACCACTGTTCCTCACATCTTCGCCATTGGTGACGTTGTGCGCGGTGCCATGTTGGCCCACAAAGCGGAAGAGGAAGGCGTGGTGGCAGCAGAAGTCATCGCGGGTCAACATCCGCACATCGACTACAACCTGATTCCAAACGTCGTCTACACCTGGCCAGAGGTAGCCGGCGTGGGCCAAACGGAGGAACAACTGAAAGCCGACGGCATCGCTTACAAGTCCGGCTCCTTTCCCTTCAAGGCAAGCGGACGCGCACGCGCATCCATGGATACGGATGGCTCAATCAAAGTTTTGGCGCATGCCGATACCGACGAAATTCTCGGAATTCACATGTGCGGACCGCGGGCCGCGGACATGATTGCCGAGGCGGTTGTGGCCATGGAATTCCGGGCGACGGCAGAAGACATCAGCCGAATGTCACACGCCCACCCCACATTCACAGAGGCCATCAAGGAAGCCGCCCTTGCGGCAACCGGTGACCGAGCATTGCACGTATAACCCGGCGGCACCTATGGCGGCACCTGCGTTGCGTTCACTCCCCAACTTGAAGCATGTCTTCGAGCGGGAAACGCACGCGAGCCTGTATTTCGATGGGCACCCCTCCGGTCACTGCTACCTCGCACTCGGCGCAAATCGGTCGTTCACTTGGGACGGGACAGACAGCCGGAGCTTATCTGCCTTGGAGTCGTTTCTGCGACCCAGAGGCCAGGGCACCTGGGCCTTTGGCTGGCTTGGATATGACCTGAAAAATGGGATTGAAGCATTGCAATCGAAGCGTGCCGATGCCTTGGGATTGCCCGCATTGCATTGGGTGGAGCCACGTTTGGTCATCGCTTGGGGCGGAGAATCCGATGCGCCCAAAGTGGTGTGGGGCGAGTCGGAATCGGATGCGCAAAGCACCCTCAGCGAAGTCATTCAAGCCCTTGCAGCCGACGCGACTGAACTGCCTGAAGCTCCCGGGATTTCTCTTAAACCCCGCTGGGACGAAAGCACGTATTTGCAGCGGGCCCTCCGGGTCAAGAAACACATCCAGCGCGGGGACATTTACGAAATGAACTTGTGCCAAGAATGGAGTGCAGACGCAGAATTACCTTCCCCTTGGGATGCATTTGTACGGCTGCATCACTTCACCCAGCCGCCTTACGCTGCGCTGGTCAAAGCTGGTGACTACCACGTCATCTGCGGCTCGCCAGAGCTCTTTCTGAAACGGCGTGATGACCAATTGATCAGTTCACCCATCAAAGGCACCATCCGCCGAGGAACGACCCCCGAGGAGGACGATGAACTCGCACGGCAGCTTCAAAACGATCCGAAGGAGCGAGGTGAAAACGTGATGATCTGCGATTTGGTCCGCAACGACCTGAGCCGAGTGGCACAACCCGGAAGCGTGCACGTACCTGAGTTGTTCGGTATTCATCGCTTTGAATCCGTGCACCAGATGATTTCCACTGTGCAATGCACCGTGCGGGAAGATGCGACCACCGAAGACATCCTCCGGGCGACGTTTCCCATGGGTTCCATGACCGGAGCGCCCAAGGTCAGGGCGATGGAGATCATCGATGAATTGGAAGCTACCCAGCGAGGCGTCTACTCCGGAAGCGTCGGATTCTTTCGACCCAACGGCGATTTTGACCTGAACGTGGTCATCCGCAGCTTGCTTTACAACGCCGCCACCCCACGTATTTCAATGCACGTAGGCGGTGCCATCACCTCCCTCAGCGACCCCCAAAGTGAATACGCAGAATGCCTTCTCAAGGCGGAGGCCATGATGCAAACCCTGCAACGCCATGGGTACTAACCGTGCAGGCTTGGTCCAACAGTTCCAGCGTTGGTGCCAAGTTCATGCCATTGAAAGCGGGGATACCCTCATCGCCGCAGTGAGTGGAGGCCTCGATTCCATGGTGCTGGCCGAAGTGCTTCACCGGACCGGACGCCCCCTTCATGTCGCTCACGTCAACTATGGCTTGCGAGGCGCTGACTCCGATGCGGATGAAGCGTTGGTGGTTGCGTGGTGCGCCGAACGTGCCATCCCCTGCCATGTTCACCGGGCAGACATGTCCACGCTTCAGGATGGCGTTCAGGCCACGGCGCGGCGCATCCGCTACGCGCATTTTGAATCGGTGCGCAACGACATCTTAGCAGAAAGCAACGACCGCGTATGGGTCGCATTGGCGCATCACGGAGACGACCAAGCCGAAACGGTGCTGCTTCATTTGATGCGGTCTGCCGACCCCATGGCACTCGCCTCCATGCCGGCTATCCATCGCGATCGTCACCTCATGCGTCCCTTTCTGGGCAACACCCGTGCGCAGCTTGCCCAAATTGCCGAAGCATGGAACGTGCCGTTCCGCGAGGATGCATCCAATGCCAAATCCGATTATCTGCGCAACCGAATTCGGCACGAAGTGCTGCCGCTGCTGGAAGACCTGCGTCCAGGCACCGCTGGTCACGTGGCCCATTGGGCGGAACGCTTCAGCCCGTTGCGCACGGTCTTGTCAGACGAAGTGCAAAACGCAAAAAACCGGTGCTGGACAGAGGCTAATTCCTCTGAGGGAACGCTCGACCTAGTGGCGTGGCGCAGGGAGCCCCTTCGCGGCGAAATCCTGTTTCAATTGGCTGCGTCGTTCGGCATTGCTTCGAAGGCTGTCCCGGAGTTGGCTGCACTGACCGAGGCCCATGTCGCATCCGGCGCACACTTTTCTACCGCTTCGGCACGGGTCGAACGGCGTGGTAAGGCTTTGGTTTGGAATCGATTAACTTGAGCCCATGGCCCTGTCCACTGCCCCTCGTCAACGCGCCTTGCGCATCTACCTCATTCTCGCAGCCTTGTTCATCGCGAGCCTGGTGGCCTGTAACCTCATCTTCCGAAAATTTTTCCATTGGAGCCCCATCGACGGGTTGACCTTCGAGCAAAGTGTGGGCTTGCTTCCCTACCCCATCACGTTCTTGGTGACCGATTTGATTTCGGAGTGTTTTGGGAAGAAGAGGGCCAATGAAGTGGTCATAGCGGGGTTGTTTGCCAGTGCATTTACGCTGATCATCATCACTGTTAGCCAGTCGGTCCCTGCGGCTGCTTGGTCGCCGGTCAACGACGCAGAGTTTGACCACGTATTTGGCTCCACCATTGTCGCCGTCAGTGCGTCCATGGCGGCCTACCTTTTGGCTCAATTTCTCGATGTGCGTTTGTTTCATTTCTGGAAGCGGCTCACGAAGGGAAAAAAGCTCTGGCTGCGGAACAACCTCAGCACCATTCCCTCGCAGTTTGTCGATACGTTCGCGGTCTTGTTTTTGATGTGCAGTTTGGGCCAAATCGAATGGGCTCTGTTCTCGAGTTTGTTAATGAATGGATTCGTTTTCAAGGTGCTGGTCGCCTTAGTTGATACGCCTTTGGTCTATGCGGGGAGTTGGCTGATTCGCCGGCCCTTTGGCTTGGAACTGGGGGAGGAAATCGAGCTGTAACAGACGTTGGGACGGTCTGCGCGGATTGCCGCGGTGTCCGCATTATCTTCGCGTTGCTATGAAACAATCGAACTTTCGACTCGGTAAAGCCGTGATGGCCCTGGCCTTCATCTTGGCTGGAGCCTGGACCGCTGCAATGGCCCAAATCTTGGAGCCCGTCAAGTGGGAATTTTCAGTCCACGAAACGGAAAGCAAAAGCGAACTCGATGTCGTGTTCCACGCCAGTGTTGACGCTTGCTGGCACATTTACAGCCAGCACTTGGATGACCCCAATGGCCCGCTTCCCACCTATTTCGAAGTGGCAGCACCCGAGGGCGTGGAAAAAGTTGGAGACGTTCGTGAATGTGAACCGATTGTCGAGTACGACCCCAACTTCATGATGGACCTGAAATTCTTCGAAGAAGAAGTGTATTGGGTCCAAACCGTCCGGGTCAACGAAGGCGCGACGCCCGGAGCCGTCACTGGATTTTTGAGTTTCATGGTGTGCGACGCTTCACGTTGCCTCCCACCAGAAGACGTCGAATTCTCCATTGACTTGAGCAAGGTTCAACCCGCGTTGGACACCTACTGCCCGCCATCACAGCACCTTTGTGGTGACCACGGAGAGGCGGATCACAACGCGAACGAAAATGGCATCCTCGAGCCCGTGCAATGGGACGTCAACGTTTACGAACACAACGGCGCATACGAATTGGTTTTCCATGCCAGTGTTGAGCCCTGCTGGCACACGTACAGTCAGCATTTGGAAAGCTTCGATGGCCCCATGCCCACGGCATTCCGAATTGATTGGCCAGAAGGATTCGCTCCCGCAGGAGAAGTAGAAGAGTGCGAACCCCTCGTCCAATTTGATCCGACGTTTGAAATGGACGTCAACATGTTCGAGGAAGAAGTGTACTTCGTCCAACGCTTTACCGGACCCGATGCTGGAACCGAGGTCATTTCAGGTGCCATCACCTTCATGGCGTGCGAGGAGGAGAAATGCGTTTTCCCTCCTGATCTCGAGTTCGAAGCGGCTTTCGAAGCGAGGAAATCCGCCTCCGAACGCCCCGATTTCTGCCCTCCGTCCCAGCACCTCTGTGACCATGGAGGCACCTCTGAGGGTACCGTTGAAGAGTCCACAGATGGTGAGGAAGAAGAAGGACTCGCAGGCGTGTTCTTCTTGGGTATGTTGCTGGGATTCGCGGCCCTGTTGACGCCCTGTGTATTCCCCATGATTCCCATGACGGTCAGCTTCTTCACCAAGCAATCGAAGACCCGAAGGGAGGGCATTCGAAACGCCTTGATCTACGGGTTCTTCATCATTTTCATCTACACGGGACTCGGACTGCTCCTGACGGCGGTGTTTGGCGTGGATATCCTCAATGTCATCTCAACCGATCCGTTCTTCAATGTCTTTTTATTCCTGCTGTTGGTGGTGTTCGGAGCCAGCTTCTTAGGGGCTTTCGAAATCCAATTGCCTACCAGTTGGGCGAACAAAACCGACCAAGCTGCTGACCGCGGGGGATTGATTGGGATTTTCTTCATGGCGGCCACCTTGGCCATTGTCTCCTTCTCGTGCACAGGCCCCCTTGTCGGGAGTGCGTTGGCAGGAGCTGCGACCGGTTCATTTGCCGCTCCTACCGCGGTAATGTTTGGATTCTCGCTCGCACTGGCCTTGCCGTTTATGTTGTTTTCTGCCTTCCCTGGGTGGTTGAATTCGTTGCCCCAATCCGGGGGATGGCTCAACAGCGTCAAAGTCGTTTTGGGACTGCTTGAAATTGGCTTCGCCTTCAAGTTTTTGTCCAACGCCGACTTGGTTTTGCAACTCGGACTGCTCCAACGTGAGCTCTTCATCGCGATCTGGGTAGTGGTGGCTTTGTGCATTGCCTTTTACCTGTTTGGCTGGATCCTTTTCCCCCATGACTCGAAAACTGAGCGCATCGGTGTGTTCCGATTCAGCGTGGGAATGGTGTTCTTCACATTGGGTGTCTATCTGATGCCGGGTATGTGGGGCGCCCCCGTCAACCTCATCAGCGGATTCCCTCCACCGATGTTCTACAGCGAATGGAACGGCGGCGGCGGTCACGGTGGAGGTGCCGGCGAATCAGGAGGCCATGTGGAGGCGCGCTTCACCGATTACGAGGAGGGGCTGGCTGCTGCAAAAGCAGAGGGCAAACCTGTCGTCTTGGATTTCACAGGTTGGGCGTGCGTCAACTGCCGAAAGATGGAGGAACAAGTTTGGCCGGATCCTGCTGTCGTGGACTTGCTGACCAATGAAGTGGTATTGGTTTCGCTTTATGTCGACGAACGCAAGGACCTCCCTGAGTCTGAACAACGAGAAGAATCGTACGGAGGGAAAACCTTCAAAATCAAGACCGTCGGTAACAAGTGGTCGTACATGCAGGCCTCTCAATTCAACACCAATTCTCAGCCATTTTACGTCATGCTTGACCACGACGGTGAGCCGCTGGGCGAGGGAGTGGGCTACGATCCAGATGCAGGGATATTCGTTGATTTCCTCGAAAGCGGCTTGGACGCGTTCAATCGATAATTCGTAAACTGCGGTAGCTCTTCTGTAAAACACATCCGGTCTCCTAGGAAACATCCTTGCACCTTGCACCCATGAATCAACGCAATCGATTGAACGAACATTTCGACGAAGCGGCTCGCTTGCTCGACAGCGTTCGAAAAGATGCAGCCTTCATGGATGCGGTAGAGTTGGCTGGACAGCAGATGAGTGCAGCCATTGATGCGGGTGGGAAGATCATTTCATGCGGCAATGGCGGCAGCATGAGCGATGCCATGCACTTTGCAGAGGAATTGAGTGGGCGGTACCGCGACGACCGACCCGGCCTTCCCGCTATTTCGTGCAGTGACCCCAGCCACATCACTTGTGTGGGAAACGATTACGGTTTCGACCAGGTTTTCGCACGGTACGTGCAGGCTCTAGGCAAGGCGGGGGATTGCCTCGTGGCCATCTCCACCAGTGGAAACAGTGCGAACGTGGTGGAAGCCGCAAAAGCTGCCCGCCAGCTCGGAATGACGGTCATCGGCCTTACGGGCAGAGGAGGTGGTACACTTCGCAGTTTGTGCGATGTGGTGGTCGATGTCCCTTGGGAAGGGTACGCTGATCGGGTTCAAGAAGTCCACATCAAAGTCATCCACGCTTGGATTGATCTGATCGAACAATCCCGCTGATTTCCCTCCATGCTTGTAAAGACCTTTGGGTACGGCCATGCCGTGCCCGGTGGACGTGTGGCCATTGTCCAACTCCACCGCACCCGTGGTGCCCGATTTCACGTCAGCGGCATCCCATGGACTGCAGGCCGGGCGGCCCTTTCGCGGATCTACGCCGCATTTGAAACGTGTGACCTTCCGCGCATCTCCGGTGCATTCACCTTGCACATTCGTCCCCTGGAGGGAGTGCAGGACTACCCTTTGCTCGATTTGCCCATCGCATTGGCCATGCTCGCCCAAGCCAACGTCGTTCCAAGCTCCATCCTGGGAAGCACGCTGTCCGCAGGGGAAATGGCCTTGGATGGGCAGCTGCAAGTTGTTCGACGCGCAGCTCAGCCGGCCAACGATCCTCTCCTGCTCGGAGAAGCGGACATCCACTCCCTCATATTGCCTGAAGGGATGGGGCGAAACTTACTTGAATTGGCACCGGCTGGCCGGGCCTTCCGAGCACACCACCTGCAACAGGCCGTTGGCTTTCTGCAAGGTGCATTCCCATTGCCTGCGATTGCGGTAGGTGCACCCTGGAAACAGCGAGAAACATGGACACCGGAGCGCAACGCTGTTTGGAATAATTTGAGGTGGTCGGACCATCAGCAACTTGCCCTGATGGTAGCCGCGGCTGGTCAATTGCCGCTGCTCATCATCGGATCCTCCGGCACTGGGAAATCTCAAATGGCCCGTGCATTGCATGAACTTCTGCCCAAGCTATCCCGGGAGGAACACGCCGAAATCGAGGCCATTCACCGCCAGCGTGAACTCGCGTTTCCACCCACCGAGCGGCCTCCGTTTCAGTCGCCTCATCATCGGTGCAGTCCCAGCGGACTCATCGGTACGGTCAATGCCAAAGGTGAGTGGGTTCCAGGAGAATGGAGCCTCGCGCACAAGGGGGTGCTGTGCTTCGATGAGCTTGCCGAATTCTCGCGTGACTGCATTGAATCCTTCAGGGGCCCACTAGAGACCTGTGAATGGCGGCTGGCCCGAGCCAAAAACAGCACCACCTTGCGCAGTGCTTCCTGGGTGGTCGCGACATCCAATCCTTGTCCATGCGGACAATTCCATGAAGGGCCGGACGCATGCTGTTGCTCAGCTGGTCAAGTCCGTTCCTACCACTCGCGCATTTCGGGCCCAATTGCGGATCGATTCTCGCTGCATATGGAGACTTCCAAGCACACGCCCATGGCAGCAAGCACGTTGGACTTATTGACTGCCCGGCAGTGGGTGCAACGGTGCCGTACACTGATCAAAAACTCTCCCACAGAGACCTGGTCTTCTGGTGCAGTACGAAGGCTCAATGCACACGTTGAACACTTTGTCCCCTCTGCACGTGGCATCGAGCAACTCAAAAAAATCGCACGCACACACGCCGCCTTGCGGCGCACCCAATCGGAGGAAGCACCCACTTCCACCACGGGAAGCGCGTCCTCTCTTTCCATCGAAACGGCGGACGTCGATTTTGCCAGTCAATTGCGCATCTTTGACCGGCCACATTGGTGGCAAAAACCTGAATTGACATGAATCCCACCCAGCCAATCATCCTGCCTTGCCGAGACCAATCTCCTGAAATACATCCGACGTGTTGGCTTGCACCCAACGCGACCATCATCGGGCACGTGACCATGGGTGAGGACTCGTCTTGCTGGTTCAATTGCGTAATCCGGGGCGATGTCGCTCCCATCACCATCGGCAATAAGGTCAATATCCAAGATGGCGCCGTCATCCACGGGACGTACGGCAAAAGCCAAACCGTATTGGAAGACGGTGCGAGCATCGGGCACAACGCCACTGTTCACGGCGCTCATATAAAGTCAGGTGCGCTCATCGGGATGAACGCAGTGGTTCTAGATGGTGCGGTGGTCGGGGAGCACGCTGTGGTCGCCGCTGGTGCGGTGGTCCTGGAAGGGACCGTCATTCCGCCGCGCACATTGTGGGCGGGTGTGCCGGCCAAGCAGAGGGGAGAAGTACGGGCAGAACTGCAAGAACACCTCGCAGCCACATCTGACCGGTACGTGGAATATGCCTGTTGGTTCAAGAAATAACGGACGGAAGTTTGTGTTCCTCCAACTGAACAGGGGCGCCGTAAAACCGCTCCGCGCCCAAACTGAATGAGTCCGTTAAATCCGAGACCATAAAACGCTCGGTGCGGGGACCCACCGTGCCCTCGTCCGCAGAATCAACGGGAGCCAATGCGTTGCGCAGTGCCTCCGCAGCAGCGTCCGCACTGTCCACCAAGGCCACTGTCTTCGGCAAGGAAGCCGCAATTTGGTCGGCGACCAGAGGATAGTGGGTGCAGCCTAAAATCAAGGCCTGCGCTCCTTTAAACAAATCGTCTTCGAAATAAGCCGCGATCAGCGCATCGCTCACCTCGCCCCCATGAAATCCTTCTTCAATGGCCGAGGCCAACAAAGGTGTGGCCTTTGACACCACATCAAATCCCTTAGCCTCGAGGAGCCGCTGGTACCAATTGGAATCAATGGTCGCTCGTGTTCCTATGACGCCGATCTCTCCTGATGGAAAGCGGTTTGCTACCGCATCGATGACGGGGTGCACCGCATCAATGACAGGAACGTCCGGTCCGGCAACCTCACGGATGGCGTCCAACGCATTGCTTGAAGCTGAATTGCATGCCACAACGATGGAGCCACAGCCGAGCCGTATCAACTCCTTGGTGATTTGCGTCGCATACCGGCGAATCAGCGCCGGGCTTTTTTCGCCGTAAGGAAGGTGCGCGGTGTCACCGTAGTAGATGATGGAATGTTCCGGCAGCGCTCGTGCGACGGCCCGGGCCACGGTTAGGCCCCCGATGCCAGAATCAAAAATTCCAATGGGTTGCATGTGAAGCTGGGTAAGCTCTGCCCGCTGCTGTTGTTACCGCGGCGGCGGCTTACATGCCCAGCTTAGAGCGCACCAAAGCGCCCACGTCTTCACCTCCTGTGTAAACAGTCGCTCCGGAGCTCGTGTCGAAAATGTAAGTGAATCCGTTTTCTGCCCCCACCTGGTTAATCGCCTCCTGAACGCGTTCCACCATGGGCATGAGCAACTCCTGTTCCAGTTGGACCAATTCATTTTGAACCGTCGCGCCGAACTCCTGCATCCCCTGATCCAAGGCCTGCAATTCGCGCTCCTTTTGCTCGAGAATTGCTGCTGGCCACGTGGATCCTTTGCTTTGGTATTCCGCGTACTTCGTCTGGAATTCCTGCTGCATACGAGCCAACTCGGTTTCGTATTCTGCTGCACGCGCTTCGATGGTCGCCTGCGCCTCGCTGCGTTCAGGCAAGTTCAACAAAACGTCTTGTGTATCGATGTGCCCAAACTTCTGGGCGAAACTGGTCAGTGTGCATGTTGCCACCAATGCGATGGCCAATGAAATCTGCTTCATCATGGGATCTTAAGTTGTGCTCGTTCTCGTTCGTGTAAATGTACGTTTTTGCCGCTTCAATTCTTACTGCGGCCTACGGTATTTCCGCCGCCTCGTACGCCCGCTGCGGCTCCCTGGATGCGGTCCGTGGCAGCGCCTTTGCCTTGGTTCATGGCGTCTTTCGCGCGGTCTTGGATGGACTTGCCTTCTTCCCCTTCTTTGCCTTCTGGTTCCATGGTCTCACCGGGAACGAATCCCAATGCTTTAATCAGGTTGTCGGAGATGTCGTACTTCGGATTGGTGTAGAGCATGTTGCTCTGGTTACTCTTGTCAAAAATGACCATATAACCCCGGCTGCTGGCAATGTCTTTGAGCTCCTCAAATACCATATCCTGGATGGGCTGAATCAGCTCTTGGCGCTTTTGGAATAGTTCACCTTCCACGCCAAACTTCTCTTTTTGCAACGCCCGTGCTTCGTTGCGCTTCGTCGCGATTTCCTCTTCACGTTTGCCGCGCATTTCAGCCGTCAGTAGCACGCGCTCCGCCCGGTAGGCCATTTCCAATCGTTCGACCGCATCGAGTTTCATTTCAATTTCAACTTGCCAGTCCACGGCCATCTGGTTCAACTGTCCTTGGGCATCAGAATACTCAGGCAGATGCAGGAGCACGTAGTCAGTGTCGACGTAGGCAAATTTCTGGGCTTGCGCACTGGATCCAATCATCAAGGCAAATCCCAAGCTGACCAATGTGATAATTCTCATGTTCATGTCAAATTTCGGTTACAAGTCTCCCATGTTCATACCCATGCTGAAATGGAATTGGCCGCGGGCCATGTTGGGCATGTTCGGCACATCATCCAAGCGCCATCCATAATCCAATCCCAACAGGCCGAACATCGGCAAAAAGATGCGCATCCCCACCCCGGCTGAGCGGTACACTTCAAATGGATTGAACTCGCGTGCATCCGCCCATGTCTTTCCGGCGTCGATGAATGCCAATGTGTAGATGGTGGCACTCGGGTTGGTGCTCAAGGGGTAACGCAGTTCTGCCCCGTACTTCGCAATGACGGGTGCGCCTGTGTTTTGGTTGGGCATGGTCAACGACAAATCATCGAAGCCGCGGAGATTGATGATTTCTCGTCCATCCAGTACAAATCCACTCAGGAAGACACCGCCCAAGTAGAATCGCTCAAACGGCGACAAGCCTACGACGCGGTTGTATTGGCCAATCAAGCCGACCCCGGCATGGGTGCGCAACACGAGTGTACGCGGATTCTCCCCAGCAGATTGGGTCAACGGCGTGTACCATTCCGCTTTCACTTTCCACTTGTGGTATTCCACCCATCGGAAGCGCTCTTGGTCGGTCATGTTGACGTAGTCCGTGTCTTCTGGTCGGAATTTGCTGTACGGCGGGGTCGCCTTTACGGACAGCGAGATGTTAGATCCCCACACCGGGTAGATTGGGTCGGAAATGGAGTTTCGCGCCAACGTGAAGTTTGCGGCCAAGTTGTTGGCTACCCCGTCGGAGAAGCTGAAGAACACACCGTAATTGTCCAAATTGAAGTGCTGGTAGCTCAGGGCGACGTTCATGGTGAACCAGTCATCTGGCTTCTTCCACCGCTGCCCAAAACCGAGTTGGACCCCCGTGATTTCCAAGGATTGACGCAACTCATTGAATTCGCCATCAATGCGCTTGGGCTGTCCGTTCGATTGAATGGAGCGCCACGCCGAGAAACTCAGTGCATTGGGCTTTTTGCCTCCCATCCACGGTTCCATGAAGCTGAAATTGTAGCTCTGGAAAAACAATCCGTTGGACTGTGCTCGGATGGAAACGCGCTGGCCATCTCCCGTCGGGATGGGTTTCCAAGCGCCTTTCTTGAACATATTCTTGGCGCTGAAATTGGTGAAACTCACACCCAACGTACCAACCACTCGACCGCCGCCCCAGCCGCCGGACAATTCGATTTGATCCGAAGGCTTTTCCTCAACGGTGTATTCGATGTCGACCGTTCCATCTTCCGGGTGTTGTATGGGATTGATGCCAAATGCTTCTTGGTTGAAGTAATTGAGCTGCGCCAATTCCCGCTGCGTTCGGATGATGTCCGTTCGGCTGAACAGGTCACCGGGGCGCGTGCGGATTTCCCGGAAAATGACGTGGTCGTTTGTCTTGGTATTTCCCTGAACAATCACTTTGCCGATGCGGAATTGCTTGCCCTCCATCATACGCACCTCAATGTCGATGGTGTCACTCTCGATGCGCGTTTCGATCGGCATGGCCTGGAATGTTAGGTAGCCATCGTCTTGGTACAGCGAGCTCAAATCAAGCCCTTTTGGGTCCATGTAAACCCGGGTCTCCAGGCGTTCCAAATCGTAGGTGTCCCCTCGTTTGATGCCCAAAATCGAGTCCAGTTGCGTGCTTCTGTATTTGGTGTTTCCGGTGAACGAAATATCCCCGAAGTGGAATTGATTGCCTTCGCTCACATCAATCTTGACGCCAACCAATCCATCAGGCAGGCGGTAAATGGAATCTCCGAGCACCCGCGCGTTGCGGTACCCTTCTTTGTTGTACAGTGCAATGATTTCACCGCGGGCCTGGTCGAGGTTGGCTTCGACGAACTTGCTGGACTTGAAGATTCGGTACCATCGCTTTTCTTTCAGGTCTTTCATGGCGCGAAGCACCTGCTTGCTCTCCAGCTCAGCCACCCCGTCCACGACGATTTCACCGACTTTGATTTTCTCTCCCTTGTCGATAACAATGTTGAGCTTTGCTCCATTCTCGAAAGACGTATCCGGCATTTGGGCGATGGAAATGTCTGCGTCCCAATACCCCTTATCGTAGTAGTAATCCCGCAACCTCTTTCGGGCGGTAACCATGACATTTTCGTTTACGACACGCCCCGTCAGGAGGTCGATTTTTCCGCGAAGGGTTTCTTGCTCCGAGCGATTTACTCCTTCGAACGTGTACCGGGTGAGGCGGGGCAACTCGTCAACTCGGATGACTAAGTAGGCCTGATTCTCTCGAACCTCTGCTAACTCCACGGATACATCCTCGAACAAGTTTTGCGCCCAGAGATTGCGAATGGCACGGGTGATTTCCTCACCCGGAATGGTCAATTCCTGTCCAATTTGGAGGGCACTGAAAAGCTTCACGGCTTGGGCATCGGTGTACTCGGCACCCAATACCGTCAAGCCGGCAAGCGTATACTTCTTATCGTAATCCGCGGCTGGGGCGCCCTGTGCCAGCACCGTGCTTTTCGCACCAATGGTGACGAAGCACACGGCTACCAGAAGGTTCAGGGCGATGGCCTTTGCTGCTTCTTTCATTTTGAATCCACGTTGTGATTGGTGTCCAGCAATCCTCCAAATCGCCGCTCTCGGTTTTGAAAATCGCGGATGGCTCCGATGAATTCCTCCTTTCCAAAGTCCGGCCACAGAACCGGGGAAAAGTGAAATTCGGTATAGGCCATCTGCCAAAGGAGAAAGTTTGAAATCCGATGCTCTCCGCTCGTACGGATCATGAGCTCCGGGTCGGGCAAATCCCGTGTGGTCAAGTGATCTGAAATCACCTGTGCATCAACCGATTCCGGTGCGATGCCGCTGGCCATGATGGCCTTGACAGCCTCCACCATTTCCCATTTTGAACTGTAGCTCAGCGCCAACGTCAATTCCAGGTTCTTTTGGTGAGCCGTCTGCTCTGCGGCCAACTTCAATTGGGTTTGGCACGACTCCGGCAAAGCACCCGTATCGCCGATGGTGCTCAAACGAACACCTTTGTCTGCCAGGGCCTTGACTTCTTTGATCAACGTGTCCACCAACAGATCCATGAGTGCGTTGACTTCCTCTACCGGTCGGCTCCAATTTTCAGTACTGAACGCATAAAGCGTAAGGTGCTTGACCCCCAACTCCAACGCCCCTTCGACCGAAGCGCGGACCGAATCGATGCCGTTCATGTGTCCGAATACGCGCGACTCTCCGCGTTCCTTCGCCCATCGGCCGTTGCCATCCATGATGATGGCGACGTGCTTGGGGATGCGTTGAGGATCCAACCCCCACGCCTCACACCGTTCGATCTGTTTGCTGGGCACTGCCATCATATCTCGGACCAACACGTGGTGGGTTTTTTGCTGATTCGGAAACTCAACGACGCTGTGATGTAGGCGTAAACATCTGTTCGGGATGGATCACCACGCTGCAACCCCCCTTGGTTTGCAACACCCCCTTCCGGTATCAAGCTGCGGTCCGCCATGGCAGCAGTCACTTCCCCACGTTCCTGAAGGAGAACAGCTCGATCCGCGTAGATTCCACTCACATCATCCAGGTAGTCGGTCCAGGTCTTTCGGACCCCCCAATCGATGTTGAATGTGGTGAACGGACCGATGTTCGATTTGAAGCCGAAGCCGATCGGCACCGAGACGCCCGTGGTTCCATACGCTTCAATTCCATACGCCTCTGCCCAACTCGTCCCTTGCCCCTCGGTTCCCAATGGTTGGAGCGGCGTCCACTGGCCGTTCAATTCCGCTTCCGGCATGTGGGTGTAGATTCCGATGCCGGTGTAGAGAAAGGCCGTCAAACGGTCTCCGGGATTTCCGATTTGGTGGTCGAGGTAGTTGATTTCTACCAGGGCACTCAATTCACCGATGTCGTTGCGGAAATGCAGGTTTCGGTTTTGTTGCCAAGGATCAGGACTGTCCGCGTCCCATGCCTCAATTCTGCCTTGGAAGTAATTGATGCGGAGCCCCAAGCGGGTGGAGAAATTGTGCCGGTAATAAGCCCCATACCCTGCGGTGAGTCGCCCTCCGAGGTGCTGGTCGGGGTTAACATCCCCCTTGTAGTAAGCGGTTCCCAAGGCAAGGCCAATTTCCTTGCTCTGTTCGAACTTGCGTTGAGCGGTAGCAGGTTGCGCCATCAACACGCACAAAAAGAGCCAGCCAAAGGCCAACAATGCATGGGCGGATGAACGTGCGTAAGTCAAGGTGGTAAGGGCTTTCAGACTACCGGGTGAATAACGCACGAAAATACAGGGAATTGTCCGAACCAATTGAAAAAAACACCCAACAAAACCGGGAGTTTTTCCACGAAGGATTAGCGGTCCCGAGGGTCTACACCCCAATGCATTTTGGCGCGGACCGTGCCGAAAAATTCCTGGTGTTCGAGGTTCATCAAAAACAGCCTGAACGGGGCAGTCGTAACCTGCACTTTCCGCCCGCCATCGAGGATGAACATCCGGGAGTCCAAACTCAATAAGAATTGGTTCTCTCGGCCGTCGGCCACCAATTGCAAGGTGCCGTCCGCTGGGATAATCAAGGGTCGGTTATTGAGGTTGTGCGGCGCCACTGGATTGATGCAAAGCACTTCCGAACCGGGCATCACGATGGGACCTCCTGCACTGAGCGAGTAGGCCGTAGATCCCGTAGGCGTGGCCACAATCAGGCCATCGGCCCAGTAATTGTTGACAAATGTGTCGTCGCGCAACACCTCCACGGCCACCATGCTCGAGGTGTCCCGTTTCATGATGGCGACCTCGTTCAAGGCGTAGGGGAAATCACCCAATTCCATTCCTTCCACCTCCACCTTCAGCACCAGGCGCTCCTCGTACCAAACCTTGCCCGCTGCCACGGCATCCATGGCCAAGTCGATCTCCTCGGTGCCGACATTGGACAAGAATCCCAACCTTCCGGTGTTCACCCCCAAGACCGGTATTTCTCGATCGCGCACCCAAATCGCCGCCTCGAGAACCGTGCCGTCTCCCCCTACCGCAACGAGCAAATCATAGCCGTCCAATGCACTGGGCTCATCGAACGAAGCCCAATCTTTCGCCCGGCCCATTCGCTCATCGAGCACCCGCTTGAAATTCGATTCGACGATCGGCGCTGGGTCCAATTCACGGATTCGGGACAAGATGTGCTTGATGGCATCATCGTATTCCGGCGCAAACGTCTTACCGTGGATGGCGATTTTCATGTTGCTAAGGAACGGCTATTGTCGCAAATACCGCATAAACGCATCGTAGCGTTCTCTCATTTCCTCTTCCAACTCGGGCGCATGCAAGAAGGACTGAATGGTGTAGCCAAACCGCTGGAAGGTGGCGATGACCGGCTCGATGTCCTCCGTCTGAACCTTGAGCGTCACCTCCACATTGCTTGAATCTTCTGGGTGCGAGGTTGTGCAAGCAATCACCCGCGTGCCTGCACCTTCGGCCAATCGGGCCACTTCGGAAATGGACAAATCACGTTCCGGCACCTCCAACACGACCACACCGCCTTTCGCCGCCCAATGCGACTGCTCAGCCAAAAAGTGCACGATGGAATGGGCGTTGACGCACCCCTTGTATTTTCCTTCATCCACTACCGGTAAGGCGTCCACCTCCGCGGCGACCAGTTGACCCACCACATCGTACAAATGCGCTTGGGGCGAAGTGAACACCATCCGGGCGTCAAACGTCGCCATGGGAGTCTCTTCGTCAACTTCCATAACATCGTCCTCGTAGATCAAGCCAGAAAATGCGTCACCATTGACCAGCGGAAGGTGCCTGACCTTGTATTCATCCATCAAATGAAGCACCCGACCCGCCGAATCTTCGGGTTTCACGGCCGGGAGGTCAGAATTCATAATGCGCTCTGCGTACATGGCGTAATTTTGCGTCTATCCACCGATGGAACGAACCGGAGGTGTTGGAATCGAAAGGTACGGATGACTCGACTCAGCGTCAACGTCAACAAAATTGCAACCCTGCGCAACGCACGCGGGGGGAAAGTGCCCAACGTGTTACACGCGGCTACGCACATCCAAAATTTTGGTGCTCAAGGGATTACCGTTCATCCTCGGCCGGATGAACGCCACATCACGTACGCCGATGTACGTGAGTTGAAGGAGGTCGTCACCACGGAATTCAACGTCGAAGGCTATCCCTCAGATTCGTTTTTGGACTTGGTTTTGGCGGTAAAACCCGACCAAGTCACCTTGGTCCCCGATCCTCCGGGAGCATTGACATCGGACCACGGATGGGACGTTTCAGCCCATCGAGCAATGCTCGAAACCACGGTAAGCCGTCTGAAAAATGCGGGCATTCGCGTCAGCCTGTTTACCGGAACAGAAGAAGCCCACATTGAAGCCGCTGCAGAAGTAGGCACCGACCGGATCGAGCTCTACACCGAACCCTACGCCCAAGCATTTGCGGCTGGCAGCGCCGACGCCGTGGTTCCATTTGCCCGGGCTGCTGCATTTGCACATGCCTGTGGGTTGGGCGTGAATGCAGGCCATGATTTGGACGCCAACAATTTGCCGCACTTCGCTGCCAACGTACCCTACCTGGAGGAAGTGAGCATAGGTCACGCATTGATTTCAGATGCACTCTACGCGGGACTGGAGCAGACGGTGAAGACCTATTTGGATTGCTTGAAGCCGAAAGGATGACGGCGCAATCACCTGAGCTGTTTTACCGGGAGTTGGGAGAAGCCGATGCGCCTCCCTTGATGATTTTGCACGGATTGCTGGGCACTTCTGACAATTGGCAAACGCTCGGAAAGCAATTTGCCGCAACCCACCGTGTCCACCTCATCGACCAGCGCAACCACGGGAGAAGCCCGCACAATCCTGTGCACAACTACTCTGCGATGGCAAACGATGTCTTGCACCATTTGGACCGAACAGGCATCGATCGGGCCAGCATCATCGGTCACAGCATGGGCGGAAAAACCGCCTTGATGTTTGCACACCTTCACCCCGACCGGGTCCAAAAATTGGTCGTTGCCGATATGGCCGCACGCAGCTATGCACCTCACCACGGGCCCATTTTTGACGCACTGCTATCGGCGCCCATTGCCGAAGCCCCGGGACGAAGCGAAGTGGAACAGCACCTGATGGACCGACTTGCTGACCAGAGCATGGTGGGATTCCTGATGAAAAACTTGCGCCGGGAAAAAGCCGGCGGCTTTGCGTGGCGGCCCAACATCAGCGCACTGGCACAGGCTCTCGGTGAAGTAGTCGATGCCGTGCCGATGGGGATGAATACCCTGCCCACATTGGCCATTTACGGGGGCCAATCCAATTACGTCAACGAACAGGACTTGGAGGTATTCGGAGACGCATGCATGCAATTCCAATCCCATGAGATCGAAGATGCAGGTCATTGGCTGCACGCAAGTCACCCCACAGAATTTTTTGAAGAGGTCAGTTCCTTTCTTGAGGCCTGACGCTCAGCGGATGCTCGTATCCTTCAGCCATTTGCGGTAGGCATCGAACAAAGTGGTTTGGGCAACAAATCCAATGTACCGCTCATCATCTACAACCGGCAAGAAGACTGCATTCGTTCGCTCAAACGCACGCATCACCTGCTCCATTTTCCCTTTTGCATCCACAGTGGCTTCCGGCAAGACCATGAGTTCATGTACTTTGAGTTTTTCATACAGCGCCTGGTCGAACATGACCTCGCGCACGTCTTGCAAATCCACCACTCCCAGCAGGTGACGGTGCCGATCCAAGACCGGAAACAGGTTGCGTGAACTGCGTTCAATAATGGGGATCAACTGGCCCAACGTCCAGTGCGGATTCAGGACTTCGAAATCCGAGACCACCATCTCATCCAACTTCATCAGGGTGAGCACGGATTGGTCTTTGTCGTGGGTCAATAGCTCGCCCCGCTCTGCCAATTCCCGTGTGTAAACGCTGTTGCGCATCCACCACTTTGACAATTGGAAACTGATGCCTGAGGTCAACATTACCGGGACAAAAAGCGCGTACCCCCCGCTGACTTCAGCTACGAGTAGAATGGCCGTAAGCGGCGCGTGCAGCACTCCGGCAAGCAACCCGGCAATGCCTGCCAATACCGCGTTTCCAATGGGCATTGACCACATGGGGCCCATCCAACCCGTCACCAGTGCAAATTGATACCCCAGCAGCCCGCCGCAAAAAATCGCCGGAGCGAAAACCCCTGCCACCCCTCCGGCGCTGAGCGTTACACCCGTCAAAATCGGCTTCAGCGCCCAGGCGAGCATCAAGAAACCAATGAGCGCCCACCCTTCCGGATCCAAGCGCCGCATCGACATGTCCGAAGCCAGCATCTCCGCATGGCCTTTGAACAAGGCATTGACCACTTCATACCCTTCCCCGTAGAGCGAAGGAAACAGCAAGATGGCCCCTCCGATGACTGCGCCGCCTACCCAGATGCGCAGCCGGCCCGAGGGCAACCAATTCACCACGGAACTCGCTCCGAGGTAGAGGCGGGAAAACAAGACAGAGCCAGCGCCGCATAGGGTGCCCAGCAACACGTAAAGCGGGAGGTTGGCCATCCGAAATCCCTCCAGTGCAGGTGGTGTCAGGATGTTGCCGTCCCCCATCAAGGCCGTTGCTGTGATCAGGGCCGTCAAGGACGCGAGGAGCAAGGGGACCAGCGAGGTAGCCGTCAGGTCAATCATGATGACTTCCACTGCAAAAATGATGGCGGCAACCGGCGCTTTGAACAATGCCGCAAGGGAGGCGGATGCGGCACACCCAATCAGCAACAAGCGGCGGTTGAACGAACGCTTGGTTTGGCGACCAATTTCCGAACCGATGGCGGCTGCCGATTGCAGCGACGGTCCCTCAAGACCCCCCGAGCCCCCAAGCCCGACCGAGAGGGAGCTCGTGATGAGCGGTGCAAACATCCAGGTGCGTTTGATCCTCCCGTGCCGTTGCGATAACGCGTGCAAAATGCTCGGGACACCGGGGCCCGGGTGATCTCCCCGTAACCAATTTCTCACCACCCAGCGTGTCGCCAGCAGGCCGATCAAAGGCCCAATGCCCAACCACCATCCCCAACTTGACCAATCCGCAAATCCCGACATGCCGTCGTGAAGGCCTCCCACCACGCGCTTGAGTAAGACCGCGAACAGTCCTGCAGCCAACCCCGTTAGCACCGCCCAGCCCAGGAGCGCCCGTTCCGACGATTTCCAATCGGAATCGAGCAAGTTCACTGCCCATTTGCGAAAGCGACGTCCCATGCGACAAATTTCGTTGGAATCATCGGTTAAGAACTACCTTCGTTTGGAAATTGATCAACACGGAAATGGCACAACATCGCATCCTCGTCCCCATGGACTTCACCCCTGTCAGTGACATTGCACTCGAACACGCAATCGTTGTCGGGAAAGCGTTTGACAGTGAAATCTTGTTGCTTCACATCATCGGTTCCAAGAAGGAAATGACCGATGCGCGGTTGCGCATGGAGGCGTGGAAAGAAAAGGCCGAGGGCAACTACCCCCACAAGGTGAGTACCGCCGTGCGCATCGGTTCCATTTTTGAAGACATTGACGATGTTGCCGTGGAGCAGGATGCCAACTTGGTCATCATGGGCACACACGGATTGAAGGGCATGCAGTTTTTGACCGGTGGCCGCGCCCTGCGCATTGTCACCAACTGTTCTACGCCGTTCATCATCACCCAAGAACGCGGCATCAAGGACACGGGATACGACGACATCGTGGTGCCACTGGACTTGCATCAGGACACCAAGCAAAAGCTGTCGACGGTGGCCGAAATGGCGAAGTACTTCAAAGGCCGCGTGCACATCATCAGCCCAGCTGAATCCGATGAATTCTTGCAAAATCAACTCAAGCGCAACATCGAGTTTGCCAAAGAGTACTTCTCAGAGCGCGGCATCGAATACACCGTGAAAATCTCTGAGCACAGCTCCAGCAGCTTCGTCAAGGATGTTGTGCGTTATGCCGCTTCCATTGAGGCGGATTTGATCAGCATCATGAACCTGCATGAGAAGAGTTTGATGGGCATCTTGGGGCAGCCCTACGAGCAGCAAATCATCACCAACGAAGCCCAGCTGCCCGTCCTCATCATCAACCCCATTGAGACCCGTGTGATCCGAGGTTCGGTGTTCGCACAATAAACCGCCTCAAACACGGACACCCACCACGAGGACGTCATCGACCTGTTCTTCGTCGCCTTTCCAATCGTGGAAGGCTTGGGCGAGGGCCTGTTCCATTTCTCCGCTCTCCATGGTTGCCACGTGAACGAGGAGCTCACGGAACCGCTTGCGCATGAATTTCTTGCCCTTGGGTCCTCCGAATTGATCGGGGAACCCGTCGGTTGCCGCAAAGATGACGTCCCCTGGCACGAGGGGCAGCGTCTGCATCTGGTATTGCCGCGTCCCGGGCTCGAATGAAGCGATGGCCATTTTGTCGGGCTTCAACTCCTGCAGCATTCCCTTGCGCACGAGGTAGAGCGGACAATTGGCGCCACTGTATTCCAATTCCATGCGCTCCATGTCAATGCTCACGAACGCCAGGTCCATGCCGTCGTTGACCGCCCCGTCCACCTCCGATCCAAATCCACCTGGGCGCAGCAACGCACAAGCCGATCGGTTTAGTTGCTCCAGCACCCGGTCGGGCTGGGTGTAGACCTTGGTGATCCGCTCAAGGGCATGGTGGCCAATCAAGCTCATAAACGCCCCAGGTACACCGTGGCCCGTGCAGTCAATGGCTGAAAACATGCGCACCCGTCCCACGGAGTGAAACCAATAGAAATCACCCGATACGCCGTCCCGCGGTGCGTAAAAAACTGCGGAAGTATCAAACACTTTGGAGCGGTCCTTTTCGGACGGGAGAATGGCTTGTTGGATGCGCTTCGCATAGTCGATGCTATCCCGTAGGTCACCGTATAAAGACTCCGCGACCTCCTTCTGTTCTTTTACTTCTGCGGTACGCTGCTCCACCTTCGCTTCCATTTCCCGCTCGTTGTTGGCCAAGTCATCGCGCATCTTCAAGATGGCCTGCCCCAGTGCGTCGTCTTCACTGAGCGGCGAATATTCCGCATCAAATTGGCCTTGACCCACTTGCAAACTGAATGCCCGCGTACGGCTCAATCCGTCGGCCAATCGGTTAACCGCAATGGCCATCTCACCGATTTCATCTCCGCCGGCCTCCACCTTTTTCTCCAGTGGCGCTCCCCGTCCCATGTAAATCAAGGCACGTTTGAGTTCGCCGATGGGCCGGACGATGGATTTGGTCACCCACCACGCGATCAAAAATCCCAAGACCAAAATTCCCAATGCCACGTTGCCCGCGTACCACTGCAGCTGCGTCCCCAATTGGTCCATCTGCGTCGTTGATGCAGAGAGGGCATCGGTCTGGGCTTGCGACATGGCGTCCATGTGGCGGCGAATGGACTCTGTGAACGATGGAATGCTCGATCCGTCCAACGCATAGTATTCGGCATCCATAATGGCGATGGGATCGTCGTACGCCTGGAATGTGGGCAAAAGGCGCATGACTTCGCGGTACACCAAAAACAAGTGCTCGATGTCACGGCTCAAGGAGTCAAACTGCAATTGCAAATCCTCATCGGACCAATCGGCCACCAGGGGCCGCAATCCTTGAATTTGGCCCGGGATTTCTTCCTCCATCAGTCGCTGAAGTTGGATTTTTTCCGGATCACGAGGTCCCGACTGCACCGAAAGCCAGTGGCGAATCAGGATGCGCGTCTCACTGACCGAACGATCCAACGATTCCAACTGCTGAATGCTCGGTGTGAGCACACCGTCGATGTGCCGGCTGAGTTGTTGGCTCTCCACCAACGTACTTCGCGTCAGTAAGAACAAAGCGCCCACCGCCAACCCAAACACGCCGAAGCCAACGGATATGCGCCATCCGATGCCCCATTGGAATTTCCTGGGTGCCGACGTGTGAATCATGCCAGCAATTTAACGCGGGAAGGTCAGGTTTTCGCGCCGGTCAGTCTTTCTGCAAAACCGCCTCGATTTTGCGCTTGTAAGCGTCCGACTCGTCAGGTTGAGACAACGCATAGTGGATGGTCATCAATCCTTTCAAAGTCTCTAAGCGGTTGGGACGCTGTCGATGTGCCATTTCCATGGGGACCAACGCCGTTTCAAACAGCCCCACGCAAGCATCCTGAATTTCCATGAGCTCAAACATGGACGTCTCGTGGTTGATGCGCTTCAATTGGCGCACACCGTGATTGTACAACGTGATGGCCAAGTTGTACAGCGTCGGGTAATGGTCCGGCGCGAAATTCAACGACGACTCATAATGCGCTATCGCGCCCTCGAACAGCATGGATTCGTCTTCCTTCCCAGCGTATCGGTCCGATTCCAACAACCTTGCATGGGCCTGTCCGAGGTAGCGGTGCAAATCGGCGCGCTGAGCCTTGGCGTCGTGCCCGGGATCCAGGGCTTGTTCGATGGCTTCGTACCGTCCCATCAACCCCATGATCTCAGCCTCCGCTCCGAGCGTGAACCCCTCGACGCGTTCGATGGCTTCACGGAAATACGTTCGGGCCATGAAATCCAGCGCCTCACGGGCCGTCCGATCATCACGCGAGGACAACATTCCCAAATCCAACGCACGTTGCAGGCTGTTTACTGCTTCCGTACGCTCTTGTGCTTCTAGGCCTGACGCTCCACTCGCCTTGAAGCGCTCTTTTTGGATGAATCCCAGCACCAGCCACGCCCGCGCATTCGAGCGCAATGACGCGTCCTGCATTTGTCCCTGCAACACCGAATGGGCCGCGTCCCATCGTTGTGCCTGCATGAGCGACTCCGCTTGTTCCAGCGGAGATTGGGCCCAAGCAACCACCGTTGATAGCGCCATCAGGCCTGCCAGCAACGTCACAGCAAATCGTGGAAGTTGATTGGTTTTCATGGTGTTTGTTTTATGGCCCAACGCATGGTTTTGATTCCAATGAGCACCCCCTTTTTGGCGGCGTCATCGGTGTTGATCTCGTACCGAATGCGGTTGTTCAAAGCGACAAAATTGATCACCGCGCCTTGTTGCAATCCATCGGGTGCGTCACTCACCAACACGGTGGGCGTGTCTCGGACAGCATCGGCCAAGTTCCGAAGCTCTGCTCCGCCTTCGTCGCAATAAACCAAATGGTGGAACTCATCCGCAGGCATCTGAGACACATCGCTGTATCCATTGACATGAAGCGGCTGGGCACCGACCATTTTCATCGCGTATTTGTCAACCAGTTCCTCGTACAAGCGATCATTCCCAATGATGGTCAAGTGGAAGTCACCGCTCTTGACCTCCTCCGGCCATTCATTCGATGCAGCAAAATGGTACAAAAAGTTCGCCTTGGTCACAGCACGCGTGTCGGTATCGTCCATGCTGTCGCTTTGGCCCCATGCCCATCCGGTCATCACCAACGCCAAAACCAACATACAGCCGCGCATGCTCGCCCTTCTCGAAAAAATGCACGGCCCGGCATATGGATGTTGGATTGCGTACACTGCTTAGAAATCAGGCGCCTTCGATGCTTGTAATGTCACGGTCGAAGAGATACATCGCACCCTTGTCTCCGCCTGCCAAGGCGAGTTTATCCAATAATTTCCTCGCCAATCCTTCCTCTTCAATTTGTTCGGCTACGTACCACTGCATGAAGTTGTGCGTGGTGTAATCCTTCAAACTCAGGCATGTATCCACAACATCATTGATGCTGGCCGTCACACGGGTTTCGTGCTCCAAAATCAACTCGAAGATGTGTTCCAGGCCTTTGAATTCCGTTTGGCTGACACTCAAGGATGGGACCAATGCCGTTCCACCACGCTCGTTCACGAAGCGCATGAGCTTCAACATATGTTGACGCTCTTCTTCTGCATGGGTGTAGAGAAATGCTGCCGTTCCATCGAATCCGTTGGTCTCAGCCCATACAGCCATGGCGAGGTAGGCATGGCTGCTCTGGCCCTCCAGCGTAATTTGGGCATTCAGTGCGCCCTCGATTTTATCGTGTAGCATGGGTGGTGTTTTCTCCGAAGGTACGCATCTGCAGAATGGAAATGAAGCAATTTTATTTTGTTCGCAAGGGGCCCAAAATCCAGCGCCACCACCAACGTTCATCCTCCCGCTCTGAGCGCTCCACAGCGATGTTCAGGCGTTGGGCTTGGTCGGCCATTGCATGCAAGCGATCCAAAAATTTCGCTTGGTTTACATCGCCTTTTACGGGACCTCCCTCTGGGCTCCAATCGACCAGTTGAGCGAAGGGCACCAGCTCCCGTTCCCTGCGTTTTTTCACGACGGCCAAAAGCATGGCGAACCCATCGGTCTCGGCCACATACCGCACTTGCCGCGTACCCAGCGGTTTGAAGGCGTGCACCAATTTCCAGTCCACCAACGATTGCAGCATGGTGTGGGCGTTGCCGCGGCTGAGTTGCAATGCGTTCATGGCATCGTCC
>CALJFZ010000048.1 GCA_938074325.1 uncultured Flavobacteriales bacterium
GAGGTCAACTTGGCCGACGACCAACTCATCGTAGCCATCATTGCCGTTCAATTGCTTTCCATCCCAGGTGCGTTTTTTGTCTCGTGGATTAGCGGTAAGGTGGGCAACATTCGCACCTTGATCGGGTGCGTCTTGGTCTGGGTCGGCGTGTGCATCTACGCCTACAAATTGGTCAACGACGTCAACGGATTTTTCGTTGCCGCCGGCATCATCGGGTTCATGATGGGCGGGACGCAAAGCCTCAACCGAAGCAGCTATTCGAAAATGCTGCCCAACACCGAGGACCACGCTTCGTACTTCAGCTTTTACGAGGTGCTTGAGAAGGGCGGACTCATCATTGGCATGTTCAGTTGGGGATACATCGAGGGGTTCACCGGATCTATGCGGTCCAGCATCTTGGCGTTGATCATCTTTTTCGCGATCAGCGTGGCGTTCCTGAGCTCCATTCCGAAAGCCCAGCGCATCTGACGCTCCTCACTGCTTGGGCAGAAAGGCGTGCTCTAAAAGCTCAAATTCGACCCGGCGGTTCTGCTGCCTCCCTCCTTCTGTAGCATTGTCTGCCGTTGGATTCCGGCTGCCGTGCCACGCCAATTTCAACCGTGCCGGATCGACGCCCCTTGCCTTCAATGCTGCCATGACGGATTGAGCGCGCCGCTCGCTCAACACCAAATTGTAAGCCTCAGCACCGATGAAATCTGTGTGGCCATTGACTTCCACGACGAGGAACCGATTGGCCCGCATCTCTGCCGCAACTTCATCCAGCTGCTGCAGGGCTTCCGCCGTCAATTCACTGGAGTCGAAATCAAACAGCACCGCATCCCACCGCACATGCTCACGCTGATACACTTGCCAAGGCGGGTCCGTCACGCCTGCCGCGATGGTGCTGTTGAGGCAAGAGCAAGAATTGGGATCGGGTACCGGGGTTATGCGGACGTCGTCAAGGTAGACGTAGGCCCACTGACTGGATTCCGAAGGAGCATCGCGCCGCTCCAGTACCTTGAGGTCACTGGGCGCCCGAAAGTTACCAATGGTCACGTGCGCCTCCCCTCCATGGGCTTGAAAGACATCGCTGAGCTTGGTCCAACTCCACCGGTCGCTCAATAGATTGAGTGGCGGATTTTCCACTTGCGCCTCGACGTCCAACCGACCCTCTCCGATTTCACGGGGCGGCGCGGAACTGAAATGAAAACCCATCCCATCCGTGATGAGACGGCCCATGTCGGCGGCACACACCCACCATTCGACGCACACCCATTCACCCGGATCGAGCGGTCGTTCCAACTCTGTATGGAGGTACTCCCGGTAATTGGGCTTGGATGACGCGTACAAAACGATGCCCGCATAGGCCTCGCCGTCCAGGGCGGCCTGGCTCCCAAACACATTCTTAGGCACACCAGATGGAGTGCCCGCTGCGCACGCGTGAAAGTGATCCGGTGTGCCGGCGTTGTTTTGGCCCCACCCCTTCAGTGTTTTGATTTCCGATTGGGTATAATCGTTGGGACACCAGTTTATTTCCTCGAAGCTGCCATTCGCCACGAGGTTCTGCGCCTGCACAACTGTAGGGCACAGAACTCCGACCAGTGCAACCCACATCCCAAACATCCATGCAAAAGAAAACCACCCCCGCGCTCGGCGAAGGTGGTCTTTCGAAAGTGTACGTGTACCGTTGCGGTTCACCGCCGGGGTTTATTTCACCAATTCAAACACAACGCGGCGGTTCTTCGCACGGCTGATGTCCGAGTCGCGCGTGCTCGCGGGATCGTCTGCCTCCATCGAATCCACGATGAAGCGATCTGCAGCCAAACCGAATTCAGCGAATTTCTTCACCACCTCTTCAGCGCGTTTGTATCCCAACTCACGGTAACGCGGGTTGATCTTGCCTTCGTTGAATTCGTCGGTGTCGGTGTGTCCAACTACACGCAACTTCCATGATGGGTTGTCCTTGAGAAGATCGGACAATCGCTTAATCGCCATCTCTCCTGCACCGGTGGGCCGGCGCTTCAAGAACGCGTAGTAAACAGCAGATCCAGCAACCACCTCTTCAGGAGATGCGTCAGGGGCAGGGGCCGCGGCGCCGAACACGAGGTCGGTGCGGACTTCGTCGGCCGCAGAGCATGCGCACTGAGACTTCGCCTCAATGGGGGTCACCTTGACGTTGTCGAGGTAGTAGTAGGCATGGCCTACTTGGGTGCCCGGGATGTTCGACGGCTTTTTGATCTTCTCATCTTCGATGTCCTTGTCCGAGTGGAATCCACCGATGATCATGAACTCTTCTTCGCCTGTGCCGATGTAGGTGCCGCAGACCGTTTCCCATCCATCAATGAGTGACATCACTTTGTCCGTCTTGTGGGCTACGTCAGGGGTGCGTACCAACAAACCGGTATTGCCTTGCTCCACCTTGCGGTCGCTCAAGACAGCGCCGATGCCGTTCACCGCGTAACGGGACAGATCGCTCAAGCTGATGTCAAACGAGACGCAGTAAAGTTGGTTCTTCTCCAATTCAGTTGTGAGTTCCACTTCGTAGTAGGTGCGCTTGATCTTGGGGTCCTTGCTGTATGCGCGCAATCCCGCATAGCAGACGCCATCGGCTGCTTCCTGCTCTCCGTAGATGTTGTTGGGAATGTTCACCTTTTCAGACTTCATGCCCTCGGCATACAAGTCGAGCATGACCTCCGTAGCACGGAACCAATCCTCGGTGTAGGTCTCCAATTCCCCTTGCTTCTTCAATTTGCGCAAGTCGGAATTTTCAAAGCTGCCGTTGGGAACGAGGTTATCTTCTTGAGCGGTTGCCGGGTTCGTCCCGATCACCAAAAGTGCCACGAGGGGCAACAGTGCAAAACGCTTCATCATCGTTGTACCAGTTGTTTTCATTTCTATCGTCAGTCCGAGCAGAGCCGGGAGTGCAAGTTAGCCACTTTCAATCAATGCAAAATTTTGAAGACGGCTTCTTTCAGCAAAAAAGCATCCGGCGTCGTGGAGTTGCCTTGGCCTTTTGACTTGCGGTCGGCTTCTCTGAGGTAGCCAAATATCCTGCCAACTTTGTCCATCGGGTAATTGCGGGCAGCTTCGGCGTATTGCTTCACGGCGAACGGAGCACAGCGCAATGCCTTGGCGGCGGCGGGACCCGACCGGTCCTTGAGCCCGTGGTAGGCGTACACCTTGCTGAAGTAGCTGTTCAGCACCGGCATGATCATCGCCACTGGGTGGTCTTTGGGGTTGGCCGCAAAAAACTCCGTGATGCGGTGTGCGCGAGCGAGGTCCTTTGACCCCAACGCACGCTGGAGTTCGAAGACATTGTAGTCTTTGCTGATGCCAATGTGCTTTTCAATGTGCTCCGGCTCGATGGTGGTGCCCTCGGGCAAAACGATGCTCAGTTTGGTGAGCTCATTGACCACCTTGCGCAGATCGTTGCCCAAGTATTCGGCCAAAATTTGGGCCGCTTGAGGTGAGATGCTAAGGCCTGCATCGCGGACATAGTTCGAAATCCACTCGGGCAATTTGTAATCCCTCACCTTTTCGCTCAGAAAAAGGATCCCGGCTTTGCTGATCGCCTTGACCGCCTTGAGCCGGCCGTCGGCCTTTTTGTTTTTGAAGCAGAAAACCAACACGGTTGACGCGACCGGGGCTTCGGCATACGCTTCAAGCTTGGCCATGTCGTCCTTGCGTCGCCACGCCGGCCAATCCTGCGCCTCGCGCATCAACACCAACTGCCTTTCAGCCATCATGGGGAACCGCCGTGCAGCTTCCAACACCTGATCGATATTAGAATCCCGCCCGTACACCACCGTCTGGTTGAAATCGCGCATAGCCTCCTCCACCACGTGGGTTTCGAGGGCTTTAGCAATCTCATCAATGAAGTAGGGTTCTTCGCCGTGGAGCAAGTAAACCGGCTTCAACGAACCAGCTTGAATGTCTCGAACAACTTGGCGATGCGGCATGCCTACGAAGATAGAATGCGGATGCGGTATTTTTGAGGCCATGGCACACGATTTACCGACAGCGCGCGTCCAATTGGGGCCCTCCACCTATGTGCCACTCAACCTTCCTCCTTTTGCCATCAAATGGACCGTCTCAGCGGATGGCCAACACGTGACCACCCCCTGCCTCTCTCGCAAAAGAACAGTCACCCTCGAACCCGAGGAATGGGTGCGCCAGCATTGGTTGCATTACCTCTCCGATGCGCTTGGGTACCCCTTGAGCCTCACCGCAGTGGAATTGCCGCTCACCCTCAACGGCCAAGCCCAGTTCGCGGATATCGTCTGCCACGACCGCAGCGGAACCCCTTTGCTAATGGTGGAATTGAAGCGCCCCGATATCCCGCTCAGCAAGGGCGTATTGGGACAAATCCTGCGTTACCACCTCGAAGTGCGCACCCCCCTATTGGTCATTTCGAATGGATTGGACCACCAAGGGTACCGCTTTGATGGAGACCAATTTCAACCCTTGGAAACACTCCCTCGCTTCGACGAGGCAGTCGCCTAAACCACCGGGACGGCGGAAAATTCGTTGAGAAAGCCCGGTTGGAGTATTTTCGCGGCATGATCATTCAAGAAATCATCGCGATCGCAGGCAAGCCAGGCTTGTTCCGCATCTTGGTTACCAACCGTTCAAACCTTGTTGTGGAGTCCATGTTGGACCGCAAGCGATTGAGCATTCCAGGCACCAGCCGCATCAGTAGCCTGGCCGATATCACCATGTACACCACCGGTGAAGACGTTTTACTTATGGACGTGCTCAACCGCATGAACGACCATGTGGGCTCAAACGATGCCCCCAACGTGAAAGGCGATGCACAGGCCACCCGTGATTTCGTGGATGAAGTTATTCCCGAGCTCGACCACGAGCGCGTGTACAACAGCGACCTCAAGAAGTTGGTACAGTGGTTCACTATTTTGAAGGAAAATGACGCCTTCCCACTGGAGCAAGAAGTACTGGAGGAAGAGGAAGCAGCAGAGGCGCCAGCGAAAGCTGAAAAAGAAGAAAAGCAGGAGGAGGCCCCCAAGAAGGAGCCAGCGGCAAAGAAGCCAGCAGCGAAGAAGAAGCCAGCGGCGAAGAAGAAGCCAGCAGCCAAGAAAGCTGCAGCTAAGAAATAAACGCATGAAAGAAATTGCAGTGATCGGTGCGGGCACCATGGGCAACGGCATTGCCCACGTGTTTGCACAGTCGGGATTCAATGTTACCCTGATCGATGTGCAAGAAGCTGCCCTTGAACGGGCCTTGAGCACCATCAGCCGCAACCTGGATCGCCTCATTAAGAAGGAAAAAATCTCCAACGAGGACAAGGAAGCGACCCTAGGCCGCATCCAAACCAGCACCACGTTGGAATCCGGTGTAGCCCAAGCCGATTTGGTAGTGGAAGCCGCTACCGAACGCACGGACCTGAAGCTCAACATCTTCAAGGCCATGGACGCTGCAGCACCTGCTGGCTGCATCTTGGCCACCAACACCTCATCGATTTCCATCACGCAAATCGCCGCTGCGACGGACCGACCCGAGCAGGTCATTGGCATGCACTTCATGAACCCGGTACCGGTCATGAAATTGGTGGAAGTCATTCGCGGATACGCGACCAGCGATGCTACCTGCTCCGCTGTCATGGAGTTGTCCAAGGCGCTAGGCAAAGTTCCGGTGGAAGTCAACGACTACCCCGGTTTCGTGGCAAACCGCATTTTGATGCCCATGATCAACGAGGCCATCATCACCTTGCACGAAGGCGTGGCGGACGTCGAAGCCATCGATACCGTCATGAAGTTGGGCATGGCGCACCCCATGGGGCCCCTGCAACTCGCTGATTTCATCGGATTGGATGTATGCCTGAGCATCTTGCGTGTCCTGCACGAAGGCCTTGGCAATCCGAAATACGCACCGTGTCCGTTATTGGTCAACATGGTCACGGCAGGTCACCTCGGCGTCAAGAGCGGCCAAGGTTTCTATGTGCACACTCGGGGAAGTAAAGATCTATTGGTCGCTCCCAACTTCCAGTAATTCTCCGATATTGGGGACATGAAAGGTTCCCGCGCTCGCCTGCACGAAATCATTTTCGAAGCGGATACGCCGGCCGGAAGACGGTTCGACGTCCTCTTGCTCTGGCTGATTGTAGCGAGTGTTGTCACCGTGATGGCTGAGACCGTGCCGGATTGGCACGACCAATACCGCACAGCATTCGTGGCACTTGAATGGGTCTTCACGGGCCTTTTCACCGTGGAATACATCATCCGGTTGCTGGTCGTCAAACAACCCCTTCGGTACGCCACAAGCTTTTTTGGCCTGGTCGATTTGTTGGCCATTTTACCCACGTTCCTCGGCCTCCTGATTCCGGGCTCAGGCAGCCTGCGCGTCATCCGCATCCTCCGGCTCCTGCGTGCCTTTCGCGTGTTGAAATTGGTTGGGTTCATCGAAGAGGCTCGGGGGTTGCAAGCCGCCCTGCGCGCCAGCCGGCGTCGCATCATTGTTTTCCTGAGTGTGGTGCTGGCCTTGGTCACCATCTTGGGCACCCTGATGTACCTCGTGGAGGACAGCCAATCCGGCTTTTCGAGCATTCCCAAAAGCATTTACTGGGCCATCGTCACCGTGACGACGGTCGGCTACGGGGACATTGCTCCGCAAACGATTGCCGGCCAAGTCATTGCTTCGTGCATGATGATCATCGGTTATGCCATCATCGCCGTCCCCACGGGCATGATCGGCGTCGAGATGATTCGAAAAGGCGGTGCCTCCCAACCCGTCAGCACCCAAGCTTGCCCGGCCTGTGGACGCGACGGGCACGACACCGACGCCGACTACTGCAAACACTGCGGACACGCCTTGTAATTTCCCCTTGCATTCTTTGGCCTGTGTGCTAAATTGCCAGACCTGTCCGATGGACACAAATTCACGACCATGAGCCAACCAACTCGCTTATTTGACTTCCCTCGTTACCAATTGGCCAATCGCCCATTGGACGTCATGATGACCATGCCAAACAACGGCAACCGCATCACATACACCACTGAACAATTTGTCGAAGCCGTCGACCGCACCTCCCGGGGCCTCATCGCCATGGGGCTGCAAGTCGGTGACAAGGTCGCGTTGGTTTCGCACAACAACCGCTGCGAATGGAACATCATGGACCACGCCATCATGTCCGTCGGCGCCATCAACTGTCCGCTCTACCCCACGATGACAGAGGCCGATTACGAGTACATCCTCAACCACAGCGAGAGCAAGTACTGCGCGGTCAGCAACCAGGAATTGTACGACAAGGTCATGTCCATCAAGGACAAGATTCCAAGCCTTGAGCACGTCTTCATGTTTGAACACGGAAACGGCAACCACTGGTCCGCCATCGCCGAAGCAGGAAGCGACGAACAGCAAGCGGAGTTGGAAGCGCGAATGGCAGCCGTGAAGCCAGAGGATTTGGCTACCATCATCTACACCTCGGGTACCACAGGTACTCCCAAAGGCGTGATGCTCAGCCACAACAACATCACCCAGACGGTGATGAAAAGCATTCCCCGGATCCCGCCGGTGCTGCTCGACTCAGAATACCGCGTACTGAGTTTCTTGCCCGTTTGCCACATCTTCGAGCGCATGTTGCACTACCTGTACATGTACATAGGTGCTAACATTTACTTCGCAGAAAGCCTCGAAACCATTAAGGAAGATTTGGCGCACAGCCAACCCACTGTTTTCACAGCCGTTCCGCGATTGCTTGAGAAGTTCTACGACGGCATCGTCCAGAAGGGACGTGCTGCGGGCGGAGCGAAAGCCGCCATTTTCAATTGGGCCGTGGACCTCGCATTGCAATGGGAACCCGACGGACAAAACGGCGGATTCTACGAGTGGAAACTGGGCATCGCCCGCAAATTGGTCTTCAGCAAAGTCAAGACGGCCCTGGGCCTCGACAACATCCGCGCGGTGGCGTGTGGGTCGGCTGCACTCGCACCGCGGTTGGCACGCTTTTTCAACGCGGCTGACATTCCAATTTATGAAGGCTATGGCCTCACCGAAACCAGCCCTGTGGTGACAGTGAACTCGACGGTCGAGCCAGGTCTGCTGCGCATTGGTTACGTTGGGAAGCTCATCGATGGCGTGGAAGTCAAATTCGGACCCGATGATGAAATCCTCGTACGCGGTTTCAATGTCATGATGGGCTACTACAAAGACGCTGAGAAGACCGCTGAAGTCATGACCGATGATTGGTTCCACACCGGTGACATCGGACGCATGGACGACGGGTTCCTCAAAATCACGGACCGCAAGAAGGAGATGTTCAAAACCTCCGGCGGTAAGTACGTTGCACCCCAGTTGCTCGAAAACGCATTGAAGGCATCGCTCTTCATTGAGCAAGTCATGGTCGTGGGTGAAGGACAGAAGTTCCCTGGAGCCTTGGTGGTTCCAAATGCAGATGCCGTGGAAGAGTGGTGCAAGCGCAAAAAACATCCATTCCCAGGCATGGAAGGAATTCGCAACGACGCGCGCATTGCAACCCGCATTCAAGAAGACGTGGACCGCTTGATGGAACCGTTTGCCAAATGGGAGAAGGTCAAGGCCATCCGCATCTTGCCTACGATGTTCGCCATCGAAAACGGTGAACTGACACCCACCTTGAAGTTGAAGCGCAAGCCCATCAAGGAGCATTACCAGGGTGACATCGACGCGTTGTACGCCTAACTGTTTGGCCGTCTGACCATGGTAGAGACTCTGATCAACCTGGATTTCATCTTATTCAAGTTGTTCAACACGCCTTGGCCGGGCGGAGACCAAATCATGTGGGCGGTCTCGAGCCTTTGGTGGTGGACCCCTTTGTACCTGCTCTTGCTATGGGAACTTTGGAAGAAGTCCGATCGCACGTGGGACCGCACCTTGGTCCGCGTTTTTTTTCTCGCCCTCTGCATCACGGGAACCGATGTCATTTCCGCGCGCATCATCAAGCCGGGAATCCAGCGTTTCCGCCCCTCCCATTCCATCGAATTGCGCGATAGCGTGCACCTTGTAACCCCGCCGGGCAAAGACACGCCTTACCGCGGAGGTCGATTTGGATTTGTGAGCTCTCATGCTGCCAACTACACGGGCATCGCGATTTACTTCGGGCTGTTATTGGGCGGTGGCACGTGGATTTGGCTGCTGCTAGGATGGGCACTCCTTATCGGCTACAGCCGCATGTACTTGGGTGTGCATTTTCCGCTGGACATCGCGGGTGGCATGATCCTCGGGGCATTCATCGGGTACGTCATGTGGCGGATTCAAAATAAACTCGTGGGCGCGCCCATTGCGGTCGAATGAATTTCCTCGCGGTCTTCATAGGAGGCGGACTGGGCAGCCTTGCCCGGTACAGCATCGGACTCGGAATCAAGAAACTCGGTTGGTTATCCGCAGCCGGGACCTTGGTTTCCAATGTGCTCGCTTCAGCCTTGCTTCTGGCCCTTCTTGCCCACGCGGCGGCAGGTACGCAAGGTTGGCCGGCCAAAACACAACCGGCCTTTCTCTTGCTCGCAGTTGGATTCTGTGGGGCCTTTTCCACCTTCTCCACATTTGCAGCGGATACTTTGAGTTTACACGCCTCCCATGGAGTGATTTGGTCAGCGGCCAACGTGGCAGTGAACCTCATCCTTTGCCTCGGCGTAGGTTACTTCATTTGGTCCGCATCTTCCGCGGCTTGAGCGGAGGAGGACCGCCCCCCTTCCCCTACCTTTATTCCGATTAATCCTTCATCGATGCCCACCACTTTCACCCTCACCCGGACGCTGGCCTGCACGTTTTGCCTGATTGCCTTGCTGGCTTCGAACGCCTCAGGCCAAATTGGTTTCCCCCCAGAACAACAGCCGACCAAAGGCGAAAAGGTGGACGAGCAAACCCAAATGCAAAACCGCATGCGGGAGAAGGATGAAATGAAAAAGCAGATGGCGGAGCGCGGCGAGAAAACACCGCCCAAAAAACCCGCCCAGCCCGTGCAACGCGCCCCGCGCCCCATTCCTCAGGAACCAGAACCCAAGACAAATTTGGGGGAACGCCCTGCACTGGTGGTGGGAATCACCGTGGACCAGATGCGCATGGATTACCTATATCGGTTTTGGGATGCATTTGGGGACGGTGGATTTAAGCGCATGATCGAGGACGGATTTGTGTGTGGCGACCACCACTTTGGATACGCACCAACTTACACCGGCCCGGGACACGCGTCCATTTACACAGGCACCACCCCGCGCACGCACGGCATCATCGGCAACGATTGGTACGACCGGTCCAGCGGTGCTTCGGTCTATTGCGCCAGCGACGCCGACGTGCAAACGGTAGGCATCGACCCGGCCAATACAGCGGGACACATGTCACCACACCGCATGGGGGTCACGACCATCGGAGACGAATTGAAACTGGCAACGGGCATGCAGTCCAAAGTCATTGGTGTGAGCATCAAAGACCGCGGGGCCATCTTGCCTGCGGGGCATCTGGCAGACGGCGCTTACTGGTTCTATGGCAAGGACGAAGGCAAATTCATCACCAGCACCCGGTACATGGACGAACTGCCCAAATGGGCTGAAAAGTGGAACAAAGGCGGTTGGGCAAAACGGTACATGAAGCAACCTTGGGCCAACACCCTGTCCGCCGAACAACTTTCCATCCAAACCGAGGACAACACTCCCTACGAACGCCCCTTCAAAGGCGATAACAACCCCACCTACCCCTACGATTTGATGGCGCTGAGCGAAGCCAATGGCGGGTTCGACATCCTCAAAGCAACGCCGGCGGGGAACACCTTGGTCGTCGACTTCGCTTTGGCGGCCGTCGCCGGGGAGCAGTTGGGCAAGGATGAATTCACCGACCTCCTAGCAGTGAGCTTCTCTTCCACGGACTACGTGGGCCACCAATTTGGTGTGCACGCGTGGGAAACCATGGACATCTATGTGCGCCTTGACCAGCAACTCGAGCGGTTTTTCCGTGCCTTGGACGGTGCCGTTGGTGTAGGCGAGTGGATGTGTTGGCTGACGGCCGACCACGGCGCAGCAACTGTTCCCTCACTGGCTCAAGACGCAGGCATCCCGGCGGATTACTGGAAGCCCGGCAACCTCATCGACGACGTCAAGGCCGACCTCAATGCCGCTTTCGGAGAAGCGGAGTGGGTCCTGAACTACTCCAACGACCAATTCTTCCTCAACCGTCCCCTCATCCTGGACCGCGGCCTGGAAATCGAAGCCTTTGAAAACCGAATCCGCAATCGAGCACTGACCTACGAAGGCGTGCATACCGTCGTGACCGGTACCGACCTCGTGCGGGGCAACGCCTATGCCGATGATGTTGTGGAACGCGTGCGCAACGGATGGTCACCGGCCGCGTCCGGCGACGTCATCGTCATCCCGAAGCCGGGCTGGATTCAATACAGCCGCAGCGGAACCACACACGGTTCGCCGTTTGCCTACGACACGCACGTTCCGTTGCTGTTTTATGGTTGGCACGTCCCAGCCGGCATCACCTACGAGCGCACCCACATTCGCGACATTGCCCCTACGGTATCGGCGTTGATCCACAGCCCTTTGCCCAACGCCTCCACCGGTCGGCCCATCGAAGACTTGTTGGAGGAATGAGCAACGCTTCCGCTATCACAGTTCGCATCAAGCGAATTTTAAACGGCGCGCCGCGCATCGAATTGACGGCGACCTTCCCGACCGATGAAGCCTTCGAGGCCCAACTGCCCATCTGGCGCCCCGGCCGATACGAGGTGCAGAATTTTGCTCAATTCGTCTACTCGATGGAAGGATGCGTCGCTGGCAAATGGCGACCACTGAGCAAGACGACCTTGCACCGTTGGCAGGTCCCGGCCAACACGGAGTCGGTGCGTTGGGTATTCCACGCGAACACCTTCAATGCTGGATCGACTGGTGTCGGTGAAGACGTGCTGTACATCAACCCCGTGAACTGCTTCTTGTATCACCCCGGTCATGAAGAATGGGGCTACCGCGTTGTTTTGGACGACGTGCCCACGGATTGGTCCGTCGCGACGGGATTGACCCCCGACGGCGATGCATGGCTGGCCCGCGATGTTCAGCACATCATGGACAGTCCCATCCTCGCGGGACCTGAATTGTGGCATGCCAACTACACCTCCAACGGCGTTCCATTCCACATTTGGATCTACGGCAAACACACGCCGGATGCTGAGCGATTCGTGCGCGAACACCAGGACTTCACCGATGCCCAAATCGCGCACTTCGGCAGTTTCCCTGCCCCTCATTTTCACTTTTTGTACGTCTTGCCGGAATTGGAAGTGCGGCACGGCGTAGAACATGAGGACACCACGGTCATCGCGCAAGGTCCATCCGCGAAGAGCCAAACCGAGGAAGGCCACATGGAACTCATCGGCATCGCCTCGCACGAACTGTACCATTGCTGGAATGTCAAGCGCATCCGGCCTGCCGAATGGACGCCTTACGATTTCTCGCGGGCTTGCCCAAGCCGCATGGGGTACATGGCGGAGGGCGTAACGACCTACATGGGCGATCTGTTCCTGTTCGAGAGCGGCGTTTTGGATTTGGCCGGCTGGTGCCGGGAATTCGAAAAACTCCTGAACCGTCATGTCAACAATTCGGGGCGTTTGAACCTGAGCGTCGCCGATTCCAGCTTTGACACCTGGTTGGACGGATATGCAGCGGGCATCCCCGGACGTAAGGGGTCGATTTACGTTGAAGGGGCGGTCTTGGCGTTTTTGTGCGACGTGCGCATCATGCAACTAACCGGCAGTGAGGCATCGTTGCAGACCGCCATGCGCCTACTCTGGGAGCAGTTTGGTGAGCCGCGAATCGGCTTGACCGAAACGGATTATTGGTCGGTACTCAACGAAGTAGCCGGCGCGCCCGATGCGTTGGACGACCTCCGGCGGGATTTTGCCGACGGTACTGATGACAGCTGGGATGCGCTCGTGGCTGCGATGGAGTGGCAGGGATTGAAATTGACCAAAACCCGCGTCGACGGCTTGTGGCGCACGGTGATCGAACCTGCTTAAGACCTAGTCCAATCCGACTGCGCCGTGGAAGGCGTGGGTGACCAGGTTCCCCCCCATTTGCAATGCCCACTGCCGGATCTCCTCCGGATCGCGGTGCACTTGGTAGTCCTCCCATCCATCTCCCAAGTCCGACTCGTAGTCATAGAAAACCACCAGCCGGCCCTCATAAAACAAGCCCAAACCCTGGGGCGGCAGATCATCGTGCTCATGCACCTTGGGCAACCCTTTGTCCAAATCGTATGCCGCATGGAACACAGGGTGCGACCACGGCACTTCCAGCCAATCCACTTCGGGGAGCACTTTTTTCATTTCCCTGCGCACAAACGGATCCATGCCGTAGTTGTCGGAGATGTGCAAAAAGCCGCCAGCAAGCAAAAAGTCCCTCAGGTTTTGCGCCTCTGACGCGGAAAACACCACGTTTCCGTGTCCCGTCATGTGAACCCAAGGAAAGTCAAAAAGGTCGGGCGAACCGGCCTCCACGGTGACCACCTCTTCGTTCAAGTCCATGGCCAGTTCCTCGTTGCAAAAGCGCACCAAATTCGGCACTGCTGTGGGGTTGGCATACCAATCCCCGCCCCCGCGGTACTTCAAGACCGCCAATTGGTAAAACCCATTTTGAGCGTTAACCAGCTGAGCGACAGCACCCCAGAAACATCCGAACACCAGCGCTTTTATAAATACTTGCCGAAAATGAAACATAGAACAAAGGTAGTTCGTACCCTTGCTAACCCACGACCGTAAAGGGTTTTAAGTTATATTTGCGCCCCTGAAAAACACTCTTGCATCATGCAAAACAAGAATGCAATTCTGCTCTTCACCGTACTGTTGTCCTTTGCGACACTTTACACACTCAGTTTCAACTGGGTAGCTAACAATTACGAGGAAGAAGCAGCCAACTATGGCGCTTTCGTAGCGGACTCGCTCGAAAGCAATGGAGAAATCACTGAAGAGCAGTGGAATTCAACCCAAGCGCAGGCCGCGCGTGAATTCTTGCGCGACAGTGCCAATGCCGAGATCTATCCCGTTTTGGGACACACCTACCGCGAGGTCATTGAACAGGAATTGAACCTGGGCTTGGACTTGCAAGGCGGAATGTCTGTGACCTTGGAGGTCAGCATCCCGGATTTGATCATCGCGTTGAGCGATTACTCCAGCAACGAAACGTTCCGCCAGGCCATTGGCCAAGCGAAAGCCGCCCAGCGCACCACACAGGGCCTGACCTACGTCGAGCTTTTCGAAGCGGCATGGAAGGAATTGAACGGTGCATCCGAAAATCCGGTAGAGTTGTGGCGCATCTTCCACAACATGGAAAGCAAGGACCTGTTCCCTGCACAGTCCACTGAAGACGAAATCTTCGCCATCCTCAAGAACGAGGCGACAACGGCCATCGACAACACCGAGAGCATCATTCGCAAGCGTATCGACCAATTGGGCGTGGCGCAACCGAACGTGCAGAAGGTGAGCGGTGGACGCATCTTGGTCGAGCTTCCGGGCATCGACGACCGTGAGCGCGCTCGCAAGCAATTGAAGAGCACGGCCAATCTTGAATTCTGGGAAACCTTCTTCAACGACGAAGTCATCCAGCGATTGGACGCGGCCAACACAGCCATTGCAACGGCCAACAACCCTGAATTGTACGGCGCTTCTGCCCCTGCAGACAGCGTTTTGACGGACGAGCAGAAGCTCTCGAAGATTCCGTTGTTCCGTTACCTGCAGCCTGAGTTGCAGCGTCGTTCTGCCGTGGTGGGCTATGCAGCCATCGCCGACACGAACCGCGTGAACGATTTGTTGCGTCGCCCAGAAGCACGTTTGGCATTGCGCAACGACTTGCGTCTCCTTTGGGAAGCCAAGCCTACTCAAACCTTTGCAGCGCTCTACGCCGTGCGCGACGACAGCCGCAAGGGTAAGGCCAAGCTTTCCGGTAAGAGCATCGTGGACGCGCGCGTCTCGTACGATGAGATCGGCGACGTGGTGGTCTCCATGACCATGGACGCTGAAGGCGCCGGCATATGGGGCCAAATGACCACGGAATGCGCTGCAGACAACCAGCGAGCAGTAGCAGTGGTACTCGACGGTTTGGTGTTCAGCGCACCAAGCGTTCAGTCTGCCATCACCAGCGGACGCTCACAGATCAGCTTCGGTTCGGACCAAAGCATTGAGCAGAAGATGCTGGAAGCAAACGACCTCGCCGGTCTTCTCAAGGCAGGTTCTCTCCCCGCCCCTGCTCGCATCGTAGACGAAGTGAGTGTGGGACCGCAGTTGGGTGAGGAAAACATCCAATCCGGTTTGAGCTCGTTTGTGATTGCCTTGTTGGTGATCCTCCTCTACATGATTTTCTACTACAAGGGAGCAGGCATCGTTTCCAACCTCGCGTTGGTTGCCAACCTCTTCTTCTTGATCGGAGCGTTGGCATCACTCGGTGCGGCATTGACCCTCCCGGGCATCGCAGGTATCGTCTTGACCATCGGTATGGCGGTCGATGCGAACGTACTCATCTACGAACGCATCCGCGAAGAGATGCGCGGTGGCAAAGGCCTGATGGTCGCATTGAAGGACGGTTACTCGAAAGCGTACAGCGCCATCATCGATGCGAACATTACCACCTTGCTGACGGCATTTGTCTTGTACAGCTTCGGTAGCGGCGCCATCCGAGGTTTCGCCACCACGTTGATCATCGGTATTTTCACTTCTCTGTTCTCGGCCATCGTGTTGACGCGATTGGTGTTCTTCAGCCGATTGGAGAACAAGAAGGACATCACGTTCTATTCCAACTTGACCAAGGATTGGTTCACGAAGATCAATGCCAACTTCGTAGGCAACCGCATGAAGTTCTACATCCTCAGCGCTGTGCTGGTGGTGGGCGGATTGGGAAGCCTCATGACCAAAGGCTTGCAGTACGGCGTTGAATTCTCCGGCGGTACAACGTTCGACATCACGTTTGAGGAGCCCGTGGACGTTCAGCAGATCCGTGAATCATTGGCCACTGCCTTCACCGAAGAAGGCAAGGTGGGCAACCCAATTGTTCAGACCAAGGACAGCGACGCGAAGTTGCGCATCATGACCAACTACATGATCGACAACCCTGACGCGAACCAGGACGAAATGATCCAGGCAGCGTTGGACCAAGGATTGGCCGTTGCCGGTGTGGATTACACCATCGACCAATACAACAAAGTCGACAGCACGATTTCGGATGATTTCCGCAACGGTGCGCAAAACGCTACGATCTTCTCGTTGATCATCATCTTCTTGTACATCTTCTTCCGATTCCGCAAGTGGCAGTACGGCCTCGGCGCATTGATCGCGATGATACACGATGTGGTGATTGTGTTGAGCTGCTTCAGCCTCTTTGCCGGCGTGTTGCCGTTCACCATGGAAATCGACCAGGCGTTCATCGCTGCAATCCTGACGGTCATCGGTTACTCCATCAACGATACGGTGGTCGTGTTTGACCGCATCCGTGAGTACGTTGGCCTCTATGGTTCGAAGCGCGGCGACGAGGAAGTCATGAACGACGCCCTCAACAGCACACTGAGCCGTACCATCAATACATCGCTCTCAACGTTTGTGGTATTGTTGACCATCTTCCTCCTTGGAGGCGATAACATCAAAGGCTTCGTATTCGCCTTGATGATCGGTGTCATCGTTGGTACCTACAGCTCCATCTTCATTGCGACGCCAAGCGTATTGGACTTGAGCAAGAAGTTGAAAGCTTAAAGCCTACAGAACTTGATTAGAAAGGGCGGTCTTCGGATCGCCCTTTTTGTTTGGGCCTACCCGCCCACATGCATGTTAAGCTAATGTTACCCGAGTGTTAATGGATTTAACACAGGCATAACACCTCATCCCGCGTAGAAAATTGATTCTCAAGGGACTTTTGCAGCACTATCGCTTGACATGACAGAACTCTTTACCATCGTCGGATTTACCCTTGCGGGCTTTTCCGTCATCGCCAACGACAGCGTCCAGACCCTCGGGACTTGGATTGCATCGAACCGAGAAAAATTCAAGTGGACCACCCTGTGGGCTGCGGCTTCCACTGTTTTGATTTTCACCATCGTTTACGGTTGGTATTCCGGTGGCGGGGACATCTCCTACGGTCGTCTCACCAAGATCCCGTACATCGAACCGCAGTGGTACCACGCTGTAGCTCCGTTGGCGTTGGTTTTGTTGACGCGACGTGGTATTCCTGTATCGACTTCGTTCCTCGTACTGTCTGCGTTTGCATCGACGTTCGTCCTGGAAAAAATGCTCATGAAAAGCATCATGGGCTATGGTCTTGCAGCGATGGTGGCCTACGTTCTATGGCTCATTATTTCGCGGTTCGTAAACGAAAAAGAAGACGTCAGTCCGGGATCGAAGAAATTCTGGCGCGCCTTCCAATGGCTGAGCACCTCCTTCCTCTGGTACACCTGGCTTTCGCATGACGTCGCAAACATCGCGGTGTTCTTGCCCCGTCAGCTGACGGTGGTTCAGTTGATCATCGTCATTGCATTCTTCGTGGCTGGATTGGCCTACATCTTCTACAAGCAAGGCGGGGCCATCCAACAAATAGTGATGGATAAGCAGAGTACGAAGTACGTACGTTCTGCGACCATGATCGACCTGGTGTATGCCTTCCTCCTCCTGTATTTCAAGGAGCTCAACAACATCCCCATGTCGACAACGTGGGTGTTTGTTGGCCTGCTTTGCGGCCGAGAATTGGCTTTGAATACTGGGCTGACCAAAAAGGGCAACCTCAAATCCATCTTCCCGATTGTTGCGAAAGATTTCTTGAAATTGATCGTGGGCCTTTTGGTGAGCGTGAGCATTGTATTGGCCATCCACTACGGCACCGACCAAGAAGAACTTGCCGCCCCAGCAGCAGCACAAACCGAGTTACCTGCAGCGACCGACGCTGCTGCTACCAACCCTGAGTGAGGTAACATTTCTTTAACGGTAAGGCAAAGTTTTGATTCAATCCTGCTCGAATCCACGCTCCAACTTTGCCCCACGAATAACCAAAAAGATGAACATGAAAAACATTTTACGCTCAGCGCTTTCCTTGATTGCAGCCACAGGTTTGATGGCGACATTGAATGCGCAAGTCACCATCACCGATGACGGATCTGGAACCGGAACCACGACGTGGACCAGCGACAACGTCTACGTCCTCGACGGATTTGTCTTTGTCAATGACGGTGATGTCTTGACCATCGAACCCGGCACAGTGATCAAAGGCAAGTCAGGCTCAGGCGCAGACGCATCTGCCTTGGTCGTTGCCCGCGGCGGCCAAATCCAAGCGAACGGAACAGCCGACGCTCCCATCGTCTTCACCTTTGAGGCAGATGCCCTCGACGGTTCTACCCCGTACAACGTGCGCGGCCAATGGGGCGGTGTTATCATTCTCGGTCAGGCAACATTGAACTCGTCACCCGGTGAGACCCAAATCGAAGGCATTCCAGACACCGAGTCTCGCGGACTGTACGGTGGTACGAACGACGAAGACAACAGCGGATCCATGACCTACGTCAGCATCCGCCACGGTGGAACAGACATCGGCGCGGGCAACGAAATCAACGGCCTCACCCTCGGCGGCGTTGGTGCGGGAACGACGTTGGACTACATCGAAGTCATTTCCAATGCAGACGACGGCGTCGAATTCTTCGGCGGCACCGCTTCCATCAAGCACGTCGTGACGGCGTTCTGCGGTGACGACTCTTTTGACTACGACGAAGGATGGCGCGGATACGGCCAGTTCTGGTGCACGGTTCAAGAAGAAGGCGAGGGCGACCGCGGTGGTGAGCACGATGGCGGTACCGACCCAGAGGACGGCATGCCATACGCACACCCCATCATCTACAACGCAACCTACATCGGACGTGGTGCATCTGCTGGAAAGCGAGCCTTGACCCTCCGCGACAACGCAGGTGGCGAATACCACAACTCCATTTTCTACAACTGGGGCAAGGGCATTGATATCGAGAACCTCGCTTCTGGTGAAGATGCATACGCCCGTTTCGAAAACAACGAAGTTGCTTTTGCTGGCAATATATTCGACGCGTGCACCAGCTTGGGACTCGACGCTACAGCTAGCGACCTCTTCAAGATCACCATGGGCTCAGGTTGGGCAAGCGAGGCCGATTCTACCGAAGCAGCCACTTCATCCGCTGCTGCCTTCCAAGCCTCTTTCGCAGCCAACAACAACTCCGTCGCAGCCACCGGATTGAGCTGGGTCATCGAAGAAGGTTCGGGTCAATTGAACCTCGTTCCAAACAGCGACGTGCCCGCAGGAGCAAACCCCACCATGGACTGGTTCGAAGATGTCAACTTCGCAGGTGCGTTTGACCCATCAAACGACTGCACGTGGTTGGAAGGTTGGTCCATGCTCAGCAGCCGCGGATTCATCGGTTGCAGCACAGGCATTGCCCAAGCAGAAGCAAACGCATTCAGCGTTTACCCGAACCCCACCAACGGACAGTTTACGCTCGTGAGCGATTGGAATGCGGCACAAGCGACCATCCAAATCACAGACTTGAGCGGCAAGTTGGTTTTCCAAAGCAACCAAGTACTGGTCGCTGGACAGCCCATCGCATTCGACTTGAACGGAATTCATTCCGGCTTGTACATCGTCTCGGTGACCGAAGGCATGCGCAGCCAATACACCAAATTGCTCGTTGAGTAATTCGCACACCATCCAAACGGAGAAAGGGGCACCCCACCGGTGCCTCTTTTTCCAGTTTTGGAACCCCCCAACCACACCTTAAAACCACCCCTGGGCCTGAACCACCCAAAACCTGAACCTAAACCTGCTTTCATGAAAGCTTTCTTTTCTGCACTTTTTGTCGCCATGGCAATGGGCGTTGGCTTCAGCCAAGGCACCATCACAGGAACCGTGACGGACAAGGCCAACGGAGACATCCTCCTCGGCGCCACCGTCATGGTCGAACCTGGCGGTACCGGCGTAATGAGTGACTTCGATGGAAACTTCACCATCACAGGACTGGCGCCGGGCACGTACACCCTGACGGGCCGATTCATCGCATACAATAGCGCAGAAAAAGTGGTGACCATCACGGGCAGCGAAACTGCGAACGTCAACTTTGAACTCGAATCCACCGTCGTCGCCATCGACGCTGAAGCCGTGGTCGAGGTGCGCCAAAACAAAGCGAGCGCCGTCTACATGGAAAACGTCAAGAAAAAAGAGACGTCCATGATCGACTACGTATCCTCGCAGGAGATCAAAAAGAACGGCGACAGCGATGTAAGCAGCGCTATCAAGCGTGTTAGTGGGGTCTACACCATTGGGAATTTCGTGGTAGTCCGCGGCTTGAGCGATCGATACGTACGCACAGCCTTGAATGGGGCGGAAATCCCTTCCCTCGATCCGAAGCGCAGTTCCGTCTCCATGGACATCTTCCCGACGAACTTGGTCGACAACTTGGTCGTCGTCAAAACGCTGAATGCCAATTTGCCTTCGAACTATTCCGGAGCATACATCAACGTCATCACCAAGGATTTCCCGGACAGCTTCACCCTCAACTACTCCACCTCCACCGGATTCAACACCAACGCAACCTTCAACGAGAATTTCTTGCAAAGCGAAGTTGGAAGCACGGCCATGTGGGGCTTTGACAACGGCACCTTGGACATTCCGGGGCTTGTGGACGGATCGGACATTCAAGACCCGCAGTACTCGAATTACTACGATGCGCTGGCGCTCGCTGGATTCGGCGATGAACTTGCCGGATTGGGCGTGAACTCAGCCGATGACATTGGAGCAGGCAGCGGCCAAACCTCCATCATCAACATCGTCAACGCGATCGACGAAATCGACAACCTCAGCCAGGTCAACAACGAATTCATGACGGCCATCCGGGAAGAGCAAAACCAATTGCTCTCCAGCCAGACGCAGGCATTTGGCAACACGTGGGAACCCGTCAAAGGCGCGCCGTCTTTGGACCTGTCGCAGAGCCTTTCGTTCGGTGACGTGGTCAAGGTGGGAGGCCGATCATTGGGCTACAACTTCGGTTTGCAGCACAAAATCACCAACCGCATGTACCAGAACGGTTCCACCGGTCGCTTCTTGCTCACGGGCATTGAAACCGAGAAGAACGAACTCGATGTGCAGCGGCAATTCTCTGATACCCGCGGCACCCAATCGGTTTACACTTCTGCACTGTTCAATTTGGGCTACAACATCAGCCCTACAAGCAAGCTCGGCTTCACCTACATGCCTACCATCTCAGGCATCAACGATGCGCGTTACCAAAACGGGATCAACCCCAGTGACGCAGTGGGCCTCGGTCAAGAACAGCGCCAGCAGCGTTACCTCGAGCGCAGCATGAACATCTTCCAACTGCGTGGCACGCACGAGTTGAGCGAAAACGTCAACCACAAAATCACGTGGAGCGCGTCGTTCACCCGCGGCAAGCAAACGACGCCGGATTTGCGATTGTTCATCAACAGCTACGAAAGCCTACCGGGCGGATTGGTCTACAGCGACGCCTCGGGCAACGACATCACAGAGGATGCATTGGCTTTGATTGCGGACGGGGAAGATTTGAACGAATACTACCCCGGCTACACGGTTGCGGAAACGAGTTCGGATGAGTTGACCTACAGCATTCAGGACAACCTCTACCCCTCGCCTACGCGTTTCTACCGCACCATGGACAACACGACGTTGGACCTCAAATTCAACTTCGAAAAGCCCATTGCTGAAGAGCTTGGACCGGAAAATAAATTGGCCCTCGGACTTTCGATGGTGCAGCGAACACGCGACTATTCGGAAAACCGATTCAGCTTCGTTTCACAGGGGGTAGACTACATGGGCGATCCCACCGCTTACTTCAGCGCGGACAACATGCGCATCATCCCGGGCACGTCAAGCGGCGCGACGAACTACGTGTACTTGCGCGACGACACAGACATCCAGAACAGCTACGAGGCCAGCCAAACGGTCCTCGGCGGCTACGCCATGGTCAACATCGATCCGCGTGAAAACGTGAAACTCAATGGCGGCTTGCGCGTGGAGGCGACGGATATGCTGTTGGAAAGCGACAAGCTGTTGGATGAAGACCTGTTGCCCGAGTTGGAGCAAAACTTCCGCGGAACGTTGAACGTATTGGACGTGCTGCCATCGTTGAACATGACCGTGAAATTGGCCGAAGAGGACCTGAAGGTGACCCAGTACCGTTTCTCAGCAAGTCAGAGCGTTGCACGCCCCTTGTTCCGTGAGAAAGCACCCTTCTCTGTGTTTGACTTCGAAATCCAGGAGCAGCAAACGGGAAATACGGATTTGAATCGCACCAAGGTGCTCAACATCGATAACCGTTTTGAGGTCTTCCCCGGATTGCGTGAATTGGTCTCCTTGAGCTTGTTCTACAAGCATTTCACCGATCCGATTGAACAGGTGATCATCTCCACTGCTGCCAACACGGAGATCACATGGAAAAACGTGGAAAGCGCTCAGTTGGGCGGGGTAGAATTTGAATTGAAGAAGAATTTGGGCTCACTCCGTGAATCGCTCGAAGCCTTCAACGTAGCCTTCAACGCAACATACATTCAGAGTGCCACCGCCATCGCTGAAGACGAACTGCTCGAAATCCGGGCGACGGATCCCGATCACTTGGATACGCGACCGATGTACGGTCAATCGCCTTACATCGTGAACGGAATCCTCAACTACGCCAATGATTCATTGGGGCTGTCCGTGAATGCGGGCTTCAATGTCAGTGGTCCGAAGTTGGTGCTCATTACGCCCGGCGGCACACCGGACGTTTATGACCAGCCGCGCGGTGCGTTGGATCTGAGCGTGACAAAAACCTTGGGTGAACGCTTTACCCTCAAGGTGCAAGGCCGCAACTTGCTCGACCCCGAGTACCGTCAGTCCTACGTGTTCAAAGGAGAGGAATACACCTTCCAGAGCTTCACCATGGGACGAACGATATCGTTCGGGTTGTCGTACAATTTTGCCGAGGAGTAATCCCCCTGGTGAGGCACTCAGAGCTTGAGCTCGACCTCGATTTCCCAATTGGGGTCCTCTTTCTTCGCTTGGATGAGCTTGATGATGTTGACGGCGATGTCGTTGTACTCAGATGAGGTCAACACAAACGTCGCCTCCTGCACCAGCTTGCCATCGTCCAATGCCACTTCCACGGATGCGAGTGTTGCTGCCAGCTTCCCATTGTAAAACACCGAGGTGTTTTCATAGGTAAGCCCCTCTGTGCTGTAGCTGCTCAACAACTTGGCTGGATCCGGCGCGCATCCGATCATCAAAAGGATTGCGCTTGCTGCGAAGAAATTTTTCATATTCCAAAGTAGTCCAAGTTGGGGGACTTCAGATGAAGCCTATGTAAAAATATCACCCGCACATTGGCGACAACCCCCGCCCCTTTACGGAGCAAAATTGTCCCCGCGCAGGAGTTGATACGGACTCAGTTGTTCCAAGTTGAAAACGACCGTCACCGCCGGCGAACCGGAGTTAGCCGGTGTGTACCACACATCCCCTGCCGGGATGTAGGTCACAAGCGGAATCTGCAAGCGGAAAGCCTTCGCATCCCATTCGAGCCCGGTCACTATCCCTTCTTGGCCCGAGCTGAACACCGCCCCGCCGTAGGCTGAGAATCCCGCGAATAGTGACCGAGCCACCTTCACCGTCAACAGCGATTGCACGGGGTGATTGCTGTACATCGTGCCGCCTTGCAATGCGAGCCCGCCCTGCTCATGCGCAACAATGCGACCAGGAAACGTGCCAAAATCACGGGAGAAAAGCAGGTGATCGCGCAGCAGATCATGCGTGCCGTTGATGCCCATGGTGCGCAGTGCATACACCCCTTGATCGCCATGGCTCGTCGCCGCGTAGCACCGCCATTTCCAATTGGCGCCGGAGCGATTGATTTCGTGTTGGCCTTCCCAAACACCCTCCCAAACACTGCCCTTGAAGGCATGCGATGGGAACAGCCCAGGAGTCGCGTACGAGGCAAAGAGGTACTGGTTGGTTTCATTGAAAGCCAGCCCCGCCCACGTGCCGCGCAACTGCAACGACTGCTGGGTGCGCACGTTGGCGCGTTCGGCGGTGTAAGCAATTCGCAAGGCCTGACGGTACTCCGAATTGATCGGGGCAAACAGCGGATCGATGACATCCGGAGAATAGCTCCCACGCGTACGCATGTCGATGGCGCTCAATTCGAGCTGCGCACGGTTGCGGTCGGCCGGGTTGCGGTCAAATTTTCGAATGACCCGCAGCTCATGCCGGCCGTAGCGCGCATTGAAATAATCGGGCATGAAGGCATCGGAAAACGACCGTCCTGTTGCTTCGAGTCGCCACGCTCGGCGCTTCCACGAAATCCGAGCCATCCCGTTTACTTTCTGACTCCCTAGCGCATACATCGGCATCACCATCCACTCAAAATCACGCAAGGGCAAGACCGTATTATGCAGAGCGGCTCCCATCATCCATCCATCTTGCTCATTCCATCCGCTTACAGGCAGCCAGCCAAGTTGGGTTTTGGTTCCATCGTCAAGCCGGGTGACGGCCCCAAGTTTCAGCGGCTCGATGGATGGGAAAAGCCCGCGAGATCGGCGCGTGTTATTGTGGGGGTTGTTGTCCAACATGACCCCTTCGTGGTCGATGCGGTACGCCCCGTGGTTCGGCACGCTCACCGTCCTTTTTTCGCCTGAATTGATCCCTTCAAACCAACCCAATGCCTCCCACTCCCCTTGTTCATTTTGGCCGTGCAATGACCACGGGCCTTCCAGCCCGCCCCGGTTTCTTACCGTTACGTCCGTGGCATCACCGTCCGTGGCCGTGCGGCTGATCGCATAATCGGTCTGTTTCGTTGTGGGCACCAAGCCATCGAAAAACCAACTCAAATCTTCGCCAGTACTCGCTTCGAGGGATGTCCGGAGATCACTCGGCGCAGGGTGCTTGAACTTCCAGGCATCGAAATACGCCTGCATGCCGGCGTCAAACCGTTCTGTGCCGAGGCTGTTGCGCAGGTAGTCAAACGCTGCGGCGGTCTTTTTGTAGACGACCGTGCCGTAGTTGGTGGACGTGAAGTCGTTGGAATGGCATTGCATCGGCTGATCAATGGCCATGCGTGCACTGAGGAAATAGGCAAAAACATCCCGGCTTTCGTAGGATTTACCGACCAAATCAAAGCGCTCCATCAACGGCGTCGCGCGGTCCTGAAAGCCGGCCAGCCCCAGGTTGTCTCCGTACTTTTCTACGAAGTAACGGGTCTCATTGAACGAGTTGATGCCTTCGTCCATCCACGCGTTGGTGCGCTCGTTGCTTCCGAGGATGCCGTAGAACCAATTGTGCCCTACCTCGTGAACAATCACTGTTTCCAAACCTAACGCACTCCCGCTGTTTCCAATGACGGTGACATTCGGGTATTCCATCCCGCCTCCGGCACTGATGGTGCCATCGACGGCGGTCACGTGGTTGTACGGATATTCCCCGTTCCACTTCGAGTAGTAATACGTGCCGTCCTCGATGTATTCGAGCGAACGGCGCCACAAGTCGGCCGAAGCCGGCGTGAACATGGCCCATGACGTGACCTTGCGGCCCGAATTGGGCAAGGCCACCTCGCCTTTCAGCACCCACCACCGCTTATCGGCAAACCAAGCAAAATCATGCACGTTCGATTGCGTGTAGCGTAGGGTTTTCATTCGGCTTTCGGACGCGGGGAATTCCATGGCCTCGTCCGTATCGAACCGTTCTGCGTCAAACGCGCTCCCATCCACCCGACGGGCCGTGGCCAGCGCCAGCGAATCAAGGAAGACCAATTCACGGGCATTGTCCGCCTCGGCGGGGTCCATGTCGCCAGTGGAGCCCACCACATAATTCGCCGGCAACGTGATGCTCACATCAAACGACCCGTATTCGGAATAAAACTCACCTTGGTTCAAATACGGCATCGGGTGCCATCCATCCCGATCATAGACCGCCGGCTTGGGGTACCATTGCGTGAGCTGGTAAGATTCTCCGATGTGGCCCAACCTGCTGATTTTGCCGGAAGGCAGCTTCACCCGAAAAGGCGTTGAATACGTCAGGCTCATCCCGGGCGCCAAGGGCTGGGGCAATTCCATGCGGGCAATGTCGGTGTGCTCATCGTCGAACGACCAGGCCACTGACTGACCGTTGATCCGAAAGTCGAGCGAATCGATTCCTCCCAATTCCCGTTGCATCGCCCAGAACATGAATAAGTTCCCTTCCCGAAATTGCTGCTGAGCCAACGCAGTATTGCCGTCTTTGTAGGCATTTGGCCACAAGTGAATCCACAGGACGTCCAACGCATCCGGACTGTTGTTGGTGTACGTTGTGGTGATGTCTCCGTGCAATTCATGCTGCACATCATCCAACGTCACTTGGATGCGGTGATCGACCGATTGTTGAAAGTACGGACGTTCCGGCGCATCGTTTTGAGCCACCAAAGCGCAAGGCAGCGCCATCAAAATCCAAGCGAAAAGATTATTCTTCATCTATCTCCAAGTTTAAATCCGCATCCACATCCAACGTGGCTCGCAGCGTATCACCGAAAGCGGCAATGGTCAAATCTACGGCTTCACCAGCGGCATCTTCCCGTTCCGAGACCCTTACCTCGTGCAGCAATTGTTCAAGGGAAGCATCTTGCTCAAAGGCAACCGAATTGGGTACCATGACGGTCACTTCAACGAACTGACCTCGGTACAAATCAGCCGCTGGAAAGGTGATATCCGAGGGCAACGTGATGGTGCCGTCGGGGGCAATTTCAGGCGTGTACCGAATGCGGTCAGCCCGTTGGAACGAAAGCGGCTTATGGATGCCACGCGCTCGTTTTTCTACCCACATTTCGACCTCTTCTCCCTCTGTCCGTAGGACTTCGACCGAAACCAATGGCACGGACACCTGGTCCGCACTGAACACCCAAAAACTCGCCGTTGCAGCATCCGATTGGCGGTAAGGTGCTGCACGCAACTCAACGCGCTCGATGCCTTCAGGCAGCGCTATGGCCTCCTTCATTTTGGTTTCTTCCCGAAACTCCAAAGCCGTCTTCCCCGCGATGATGCCTCCACCGATCAATCCGCAAACGGTGATGACGCTGGCGGTAACAAATCCCGCTCGGGTGCCGGTGGCATTCATTGGCGACTTAAAAATCAACCGGAGCAACAGCCAGGCAAACAGCACCAGCGGAAGCGCACAAAATGCCAGTCCGGTCAACCACAGGTGGCCCGCCGAAATTCCACGGGGCAGGACCATTTCCATCCAACGGGTTACCGTATCGGGCGCAGGCCCCACGTTGATTCCGTCAATCACCACGTCGCCCCAGCCCGTCAACAAAGCGAATACGCCAAAGGCCAAGGAAAACAGGCTCACCACTAAGCTCAACAAAATCACCCAACCCAGCCCCCGAAAGAACCAACTGACCACCTTCCCCAATGCCAGGAAGAATTCCCGCACGAAGGTTGTCAACCGATGGCCGGGACGTTGTTGGCGCAAGTGCCCCTCCACGCGTTCGTATTCCGACTGAACCCGGCTTTTGATATTCTCAAACGTTGCCCGTTCACCTCGCATGGCCATGCGATCGGCAACGGATTCCGCTCGAGGCGTAATGGCCCAGAACACCAAATAAATCGGCAACCCAATTCCAGTAAACAGGATGATGATCAAAGCGATGACGCGCGTCCACACTGGGTCGGCATCGAAATAATGGGCAAAGCCCGTCGCGACGCCGCCGACATGGCCATTCTCGGGATCTCGGAACAACCTTCTATTTCCAGACGTTTTGACGCGCGGTTCTGCCGGTGCCTCCTCGTCCTCGACAAAATCTGCGGGGCTTCCAATTTGCTCGCAGGCAGCTGTTACATCATGAGCCGCAACGACCTGGCGTCCTTCGCCAAGTGCATCCCGGAGCAACTCGGCCATGCGGGCTTCCACCTCTTGGATGATTTCATCTTTTCCTTCGGTGTGTGCGAGAGCAGCAGATATGGAATCGAGGTATGTTTGGAGTTGTGCGTGGGCGCGCTCTTCAACGTGGAAGAGCAAGCCAGCCAACTCAATGTTTAGGGTTTTATTCATGATTTCTTTGATTCAGCGTTGATGGAATTCACGGAATGCACGAAGGCCTCCCACGTCGATTCGAGTTCAGCCAGCATGGAATGACCGGCCGAGGTGATGCGGTAATACTTCCGAGGCGGACCCGAACTGGACTCCTCCCATCGGTAATCCAATGCACCGGCGTTTTTCATCCGGGTCAGCAAGGGGTAGATGGTTCCTTCCACCACCAGCAAGTCCACTTCTTGCAAGGCATCAATGATGTCGGAGGTATAGGCCTCGCCCCCACTCAGAATCCGGAGAATGCACAGGTCCAGCACCCCTTTCCGCATTTGTGCCGCAGATTTCGCCACTTCTTTTGTCATGGTGCAAAGCTATGTGCAATTCTAGGTACTATGCAAAACAAAGTACCAATTTTAACAAATTACCGAGCTAGCTGGAGACACCCTCTCGCAGCGCTAACCACCGGAAATGCTAGGCTTTTTTGACGAATTCAGATTTCAACCCCATGGCCCCGAAGCCGTCGATCTTGCATGCGATGTTGTGATCGCCCTCCACCAATCGGATGTTTTTGACCTTGGTCCCTGCTTTAACGGGTTTAGGCGCTCCCTTCACGGGCAGGTCCTTTATGACCACCACGCTGTCCCCGTCCTTCAAGACGTTGCCGTTGACATCGCGGACGAGGTCGTCTTCTGTCGATTCGTCTGTGGCGTTCACTTCGTCTTGATCCCAAGCGTGTCCGCATTCTGGACAATTCATGCGGGTCCCATCGAAGTACCCAAACGGCGACGAGCAATGCGGACATGGGATGGATTCTGCCATGGGTACAAGTTAGGCCAATGCACCGCTGCCTCGGTCTTGGATTGCCGTAACTTCGCGCCATGGGCATGACGGAAATCGTATTCATCTTCCTCATCTACCTCTTGCTTTTCGGGGCGAAGGGCATCCCTTCGTTTGCACGCACCATGGGCAAAGCGGTGCGCGAATTCCGTAGCGCTACCGACCAGATTCAACGCGAAATTTTGTCCACCTCGGATGACATCCGAAAGGACATCAACGAGGTGCGCAATTCAGTGGACCCCATGAATTCGGTTCCCAAAAAGCCCACGTCAGCGCCGAAGCCGGACCAACCCCAAGACGAAGCGTCCAAAGCAACCTGATGGAATTTTTGACCTTGATTGCCGGCTTGGTCGTCCTCGTTTTGAGCGGCGATTACTTGGTCAAATTCGCTTCCGGATTGGCCATCAAAATGCGCATTCCACCGGTCATCGTTGGCCTGACCATCGTGTCCATCGGTACTTCGGCTCCAGAGATTATGGCATCGGCAAGGGCTGCGCTTGAAGGCAACCCGGGCATCACCGTTGGCAATGTGATCGGATCGAACATCGCCAACCTTGCCCTCATCCTTGGGGTGACGGCCTTGATTCATCCTGTGCGGGTCGATCGTTCGCTGATGCGGAGTGATTTCCCCATGCTCTTGCTGGCATCGCTGGCAATTTGGTGGTTTGCCCGCAACGTAGAGATCGCGCAATGGGAAGGCCTCGCCTTGGTTGCAGGAGCGGTTGTCCTCCTGTCCATGCTCTACTTCCGCAGCCGCCGCGCTCGCCAGACTGAATCTCCAAGCGTGGACACGCCCGAAGAATTGGAAGACGCTGCCCGGCCCTTGCCCATATTGCTGGGAGGAATTGCGTTGGCCAGTGCAGGCCTTTTTTACGGCTCTGCGTGGTTTGTCGACGGTGCTCGCTGCATCGCCATCAACAACGGGGTGAGCGACCACATCATCGGCTTGACCGTGGTCGCGTTTGGCACGAGTGTACCGGAGCTCGTCGCATCGGGAATAGCGGCCTGGAAACGCGAATCGGACCTCGCCTTGGGCAACCTGATCGGCTCCAACATTTTCAACATCTTCCTCGCAGCCGGCATCAGTGCGAGCATCATCCCCCTGCCGGTCGACGCTCAAGCACTGGAATTTGATTTCTGGTGGATGACAGGGGTGGCGGCATTGGTTGGGCTCATGATGCTGCACAAAGGCCTCATACACCGGTGGAAGGGCGCCGTTTTGCTGCTGATCTACCTCGCTTACGTGGGATACATCGGCGGAGCCGTGGCGGCCGTTTCTGCGATTTAAGCACGGGCCATGGAAAGGGAGGACATCATTCGCTATGGCGCATCGGCCTGTTGGATTGCACGGGGGGCCTTCGCTTCGACCGAGTTTGATGCGTGGATGGATGCCATTCCCTGGAAGCAAAACACCCTGAAGATGTACGGCAAGGAACACCTGGAGCCGAGGCTTACTGCTTGGATGGGCCCTGCCTACCGCTACGCCAGCATTGCGTGGCCCGAGCGCGCATTGACTTCAGAGGTCAGCGACCTGCTGGAAGAGATCAATGCACAAGTCGCTCCGGCACGCCCGTTGAATGCATGCCTGTTCAACCTCTACCGCAACGGCAAGGACTCCATGGGTTGGCACCGCGACAACGAGCCCGAAATTGACCCCGCGTGCATTGCGAGCGTATCGTTCGGGGCGGCACGCGATTTTGTGATTCGCCACCGGGAGACGAAAGAGAAATGGCCCGTGCACTTGCAGCACGGGGACCTGTTGGTGATGGAAAACCTCCAACACGATTTTGACCACGCCCTGCCCAAACGTCTGCGGGTCGAAGAGCCGCGTATTAACTGCACATTCCGGACCATCCGCAGCTGATGCATTCAATTGAATTGGATACCTTTGACTTGCGGCACCTGTAAAACCTGAAATCATGTCCGTTCACAAATCAGCCAAACGCATCACGACCCAAGTGCTTGCGGAAATGAAGGCCAACGGCGAACCCATCGCCATGCTCACCGCCTACGACTACACCATGGCCACCATCGTGGACCAAGCCGGTGTAGATGTCATCCTCGTCGGTGACAGCGCATCCAACGTGATGGCCGGCCACGAAACCACCTTGCCCATCACGCTGGACCACATGATCTACCACGCATCGAGTGTGGTGCGTGCGGCCAAGCGAGCATTGGTGGTTGTTGACTTGCCCTTCGGAACGTACCAAGGCAATTCCAAAGAAGCGCTGAACTCCGCCATCCGCATCATGAAAGAAAGCGGCGCACACGCGGTGAAATTGGAAGGCGGAAGCGAGGTCCGTGAGAGCATTGAACGCATCCTCACCGCCGGCATCCCAGTCATGGGCCACCTCGGTTTGACGCCGCAATCCATTTACAAATTCGGCACCTACACCGTGCGGGCCAAGGAAGAAATGGAAGCAGAGCAACTGCGTTCGGATGCCAAAATGCTGGACGAAATTGGCTGTTTTTCCGTGGTGTTTGAAAAGATCCCGGCACAGCTCGCCACAGAAGTCAGCAAAAGCATCCACTGCCCCACCATCGGCATCGGCGCGGGAAGCGGGTGCGACGGGCAAGTCCTCGTCCTCCCCGATATGTTGGGCATCACCCAGGAATTCAGTCCCCGCTTCTTGCGACGTTACCTGAACATGGGCGAACAGATGAATTCGGCCATTCAGCAGTACGTCAAGGACGTCCGTTCGCGTGACTTCCCGAACGAGGACGAGCAGTACTGAGCATGGCCGACCGCCCGGACGTCTCAAACCCGTCGCACTGGGTACGCCAACCCAAGGCCCCCATCGTGATGAGCACGATCGACAACCTCGATGTGCTCTATGAAGACAACCACATCATCGCTGTCAACAAGCGCTCGTCCGATATTGTGCAGAGCGATTCCAGCGGCGACACCACCTTGTGCCGCGTGGTAGGCGAATACATCAAACGGAAGTACAACAAACCCGGCGACGCCTTCATCGGGACCGTGCACCGCCTCGATCGACCGGTCAGTGGCGTCATCCTATACGCACGCACATCCAAGGCCCTTTCGCGGCTCACCAACATGTTTCGGTTGCGCGAAATCCAAAAAACGTATTGGGCGGTGACGAAGCCCGCTCCTTCTCCGACTGAAGGGCACGTCGTGAACTACTTGATCAAGAACAAGGATTTGAACAAGAGCTTTGCCCATGATACCCCTGGCAATGGGCGCAAAGAATCGGAGCTGACGTACCGCACGGTGGGCCGGTCGGACCACTATCATTTTGTGGAGGTCAAACCCAAGACGGGACGCCACCACCAGATTCGGGCGACGTTGGCAAGCTTGGGTGCTCCCATCAAAGGCGACATCAAGTACGGATCCCGCCGCACCAACGACAACGCGTCCATTCACCTGCACGCGCGGTGCATTGAGTTCATCCACCCGGTACAACGCATACCCATGCGCATCCTCGCTACGCCACCGGACGACCCCGTTTGGAACACCTGGCTCCGCCATGAAAATGGCGTGAGTTAAATGGTGATAAATTGAATTTATCCCGGCCAAGAGCAGCCGTATCTTCGCTGCCATGAGTGCACAACCTGAACACGTCAAGTGCCTGATCGTAGGATCGGGACCTGCTGGATATACCGCCGCCATTTACGCCGCACGAGCGGACATGAAACCTGTTTTGTACCAAGGCATGCAGCCGGGGGGACAGCTCACGGAAACCACCGAGGTGGACAATTTCCCAGGCTACCCCGAGGGCATCAACGGTCCCCAGATGATGATGGATTTGGAAGCGCAAGCGAAGCGCTTCGATACGGATGTGCGGAACGGTTGGGTGACTGAAGTCGACTTCACCGGCCCCGTCCACAAAATTTGGGTAGGCGAAGGCGATGACCGCACCGAGATCCACGCGGACTCCGTGATCATTTCAACCGGCGCTTCCGCGAAGTGGTTGGGGCTGGAATCCGAGATTCGCCTGCGAGATGCAGGTGGCGGCGTCAGCGCGTGTGCCGTGTGCGACGGATTCTTCTACCGCGGACAGGAAGTGGTCATTGTGGGCGCCGGAGACACGGCATGCGAAGAAGCGAGCTACCTCGCGAAGCTCTGTTCCAAGGTGACCATGTTGGTGCGCCGGGATGAGATGCGGGCTTCACGCGCCATGCAAAACCGCGTCTTGGGAATGGAAAACATCGAAGTGCTTTGGAACACCGAAACCGTTGAAGTCATCGGCGAAGACGGTGTCGAAGGCGCACGTGTGAAAAACAACAAAACCGGCGAAGAGCACGTCATTCCGTGCACCGGCTTCTTTGTAGCCATAGGACACAAACCCAATACGGACGTATTCAAGGGATGGATTGACCTCGACGAGCAAGGCTACATCAAGTACGGTGAGCCCGGCACGTCAAAGACCAACCGAGAAGGTGTCTTCGTCAGCGGCGATGCAGCGGATAAGGTCTACCGACAGGCTGTAACCGCAGCCGGTACAGGATGCATGGCCGCGCTGGACGCTGAGCGTTACCTCGCTGCCCGAGGCATCCACTGACCTCAATCGCAGGAATAGCCGTAGACACCGAGCCACATCAAGAGGTCGGACGTCCCGCGCTGACCATCGGCGTCGAAGTCTCCAAAGCACGGTCCGCCATAGCCGCCAATGCCGCCATCGCCTGACGCGTCGCTCACGCATTGACCAACTTCGGCATCCCAAACGGTACCCTCACCGCAGTACGATGGAGGCAACACAACGCAGGCGCCATTATCCTCTGTGGCACCTGGGTTGAAGTTTTCCGCGAGCGGATCGGTGCATCCCAATACTTCGAAAGAATCGCACACGCCGTCACCGTCTTCATCGACCAAGCACGCCCCTAGGCAATCGTAACCTGCTTCAGGGTACGTGCAATCCCCTGCCGTGTCGGCAAGCGCATCGAAGTCACATGCCGCTGGGTCCATGCAGCCCATCGTGAAGCATGAACCGTCGTCGTCAGTGGCCGCAGGGAAGTAGTTGTCCGCGTTTTCATCCGTGCAACCTGGGAATTCGAGTTCATCGCAGATTCCATCGCCGTCTGCATCGCTGAGGCATTCACCATCGCAGTCATAAGCAGCTGCCGCGTAGGTGCAGCTTCCATCCTCATCGGTGGCATCCGCGGCGTAATTGCAGGCTACGACGTCCGTGCACCCCGCAACCTCGAAAGGATCGCAAACACCGTCGCCATCGGCATCCGAAAGGCACGCGCCATCGCATCCGTAGCCGGTGTCGGGGTAAATGCATTCAACCGGATCGGTTACACCCTCCACGTAGTTGCAGCTCGCCGGATCGGCGCAGCCCGCTACCTCAAACGGATCGCAGACACCGTCCCCATCCGCATCAGCTAGGCACTGCATATCGCATCCGTACCCCTCGGGCGGGAACCAGCAAGAACCGTCGTCTGAATTAGCCGCGGGATCGAAGTTGCACGCCTCAGGCGCGGTGCACCCGGGAGCGCCTGCTCCAAACTCGAAGGTGGCCAACTGCTCATCGAATGGATTGCCACCGATAAAGCATTGCAAGTTCAATTGCCCAGAAAGCAATCCATCCGTGGTGACCTGGGCCAGCAGAACACGGAGGCTTTCATCGGGCAAACCGTTTGTGCTGCCGGGCAAAACAAACCAACTGCCTCCAACCTCGGATGCCAAAACAAAATTCTCACCAGCCTCAAAGGCCGACTGCTCTGCCGTAATTCCCAAGCTGGAAATCCCCTCTTCGTTGGCCCCGGCAGGAGCCAGATCCAATCCGATGGTCAACCAACTGTCATAGTTCAAGTCGGGAAGGATGTTCAGGAAAAAGGCATTGAGGTCCGTTCCGAACGATCCACCCGCCGGGTGCTGGAAAAATTCTGTTGTGGTAGAAATATCAATGGGCTCTGCAGCACTTCCATAGACCGCGCCCACAAAATCCGTGGAATCCGTGAGTTCAGCGTAGAGTCGATAGGTCGTCATTCCCGTCAAATCGGAATTACCGACCGGGCCGGCGTGCACCTGGACTGTTTCCACCGAAATGGAGGTCACTTGAGCAAAAGAAGTAAGAGCAAGGGCCGTGCAGCACAAGGTCAGTGCCGCCTTGGCCACGGGGGTGGCAATGCGAAGCATCGAAGTAGGTTTTGGTTAGGGCTTTCCCAATTTAACCTATTAATCGATTATTATCAAAGTTTCGG
>CALJFZ010000049.1 GCA_938074325.1 uncultured Flavobacteriales bacterium
AGCTGCGGGCATTCGGTTCGTCGGACCACGGCCGCACGCCATTGAGACCATGGGCTCAAAGTTGGCAGCGAAGGAGACGGTCAAGCCGTTTGATGTGCCCCTCGTACCTGGAACCGATCACCCCGTTCACACGCCTGAGGAGGCCCGAGAAGTTGCCAACCGAATTGGCTACCCATTGCTGATCAAAGCAAGCGCAGGCGGCGGTGGAAAAGGAATGCGCATCGTACGCGAGGACAGCGAACTCGAAAACAGCTTCGAGCGAGCCGTCTCCGAAGCGGTCAATGCATTTGGAGACGGAGCCGTGTTCATCGAGCGATTCGTCACTTCCCCTCGCCACATTGAAATCCAAATTCTGGCAGACCAACACGGCAACGTCGTGCACCTTTTCGAACGGGAATGCAGCATTCAACGTCGGCATCAGAAAGTGGTGGAAGAAGCGCCGTCTGCAGTACTCACACCTGAATTGCGTGAGGCCATGGGGCAAAGCGCGATCGAAGTCGCCAAAAGCTGCGACTACGTGGGCGCTGGGACCGTGGAATTTCTCTTGGACGACCAAATGCGGTTCTACTTCCTAGAGATGAATACACGCTTGCAGGTGGAACACCCCGTTACGGAGTGCATTGCCAATGTCGACCTCGTGCGCGAACAAATCCGCATCGCTGAAGGCCACCCCCTCTCCTTCAAACAAGAAGACTTGAACATCCTCGGGCACGCCATAGAAATTCGCGTTTACGCGGAAAATGCACGTGCCGGTTTCCTCCCCGACACGGGGACCTTGCACCGGTATGCACCGCCCACAGGCCCCGGTGTCCGGGTGGATGACGGCGTAGAAGAAGGCCAGGAAGTGCCCATTTATTACGACCCGATGCTGGCCAAGTTGGTGGTCCATGCACCGGACCGCGCATCCGCCATCGATCGCTGCATTCGGGCCATCGACGAATACGAGGTGGCTGGGGTGTACACCACATTGGACTTCGGTCGCTTTGCGATTGACCACGAGGCATTTCGCTCCGGCCAATTCGACACCCACTTCGTGGATGCCCACTTCACCCCCGAAAGTTTGGATCGCAACAGTGCATTGACCGATGAAGAATTGGCCTCCCTCGCGGTCGGTTTGATCAGCAAAAAAAGCACCTCACCAGCGCCCTCTTTGCAGCAAACGGGGTCCAGCGCTTCTCCTTGGCGCGATCGGGCCAAGCGATAATTTCACAGGGACCACGACGCACTCAATGCAGCCAGCCCCTCGGAAGCGCCGAGCGGCCAAGCGTGGGCGTTCGGCACACCCAACACATTGGCAGCGGGGTCGATGACGTGCACCGGTACCCCTGGTCGGCCTTCAAAGGCCAATTGCGCGGCTGGGTACACTTGCAAAGAGGTCCCAATGACCACAATGCAGTCCGCCTCAGCCATTTTTGGATATGCCTCCGCCATCATCGGAACCGCTTCACCAAACCAAACGATGTGTGGCCTCAGGGCATGGCCCTCTGGGCATCGATCGGTCGCTTGCATCTCCCAATGGTCTAAACCGTAAACGCGCTCACTGGGTCCACAGCTTCGTGCCTTGGATAACTCTCCATGCAAGTGCAAAACGTGCTTTGAACCGGCCCGTTCGTGGAGGTCATCGACGTTTTGGGTAACAATCTGAACGTGAAAATGGTCCTGCCAATTGGCCAGCGTCCTGTGGCCGTCATTCGGTTGGGCATTCCACACAGCCCTGCGGCGCTCGTTGTAGAAACGGGTCACCAATTCCGGGTTGCGTTCCCAGGCCTCAGGCGTGGCAACTTCTTCAACACGGTGCCCTTCCCACAGCCCACCCGCCCCGCGGAATGTCGCAATTCCACTCTCCGCACTCATGCCCGCTCCGGTGAGTACCACCACGTGTTTAGGCGCTTTCATATGCTCAAGTTACAATGGACTGCGCCCACCTCCTGCCTCACCGCTTTGGATTATCTTTACCGTCTATGGATCAACGTCATTTCATCATCTACGACTTGGAAGCCACATGCTGGAGAAGCCGTGCACCCAAGCGAGTGGAGGTGATTGAAATCGGAGCCGTCAAAGTCAATGAACGACTTGACATCGTAGATGAATTCTGCGTTTTTGTTAAGCCAACGTTGCACCCGCAGATCTCCAAGTTCTGCACGCAATTGACGAGTATTACCCAATCCGACGTGGACCGGGCGCCTCATTTTGATGAGGCCATTGAAGCATTTGAAGATTGGATCGCGCCTAAGGCGAGCCGAGCGGTATTGATGAGTTGGGGCGAATTCGACAAGCGCCAGCTGCTCAGCGACGGCGATTTGCATGAAATTGATTTGCCGTGGCTGCGCTACCATGCCTGCCTCCAACACCATTACAGCAAGTGGAAAGGCAGCAAAAATCAAATTGGTTTGAAATCGGCCATGGAAATGGAAGGCCTTTCCTACTCCGGAACGCAGCACCGCGCCATTGAAGATGCGCGCAACATGGCAAGGCTTTTTCAAGTGATTGCAAAGCCCATGGATCTCGTGAATCCCGCATAACTGCGATGGCCCAAGGATTCTCCCATATTCGATTTCTATTTCAGCACGCATTGCGGGTGGAATTGCGCAAGAAGCACGGCATAGCTGGCCTGTTGGTCTTTGCTGTGGCCTCCGTGTACACGTGCTACCAAGTCACCGGCACACATGCCGAACAAGAGAGTTGGAATGCACTCGCATGGGTAGTTTTGCTTTTCTCTGCGTTCAATGCTGTGTCGAAGCCCTGGGACGATGACCGCCCCGAAATCAAGTCGTTTTTGCTCCACGCAGTCTCTCCGAACCATTGGTTGATCGCGCGCATTGCCTTCTATGTCGTTTTGCTCGGCGTCGTGAGCACGGTTACCTACGCCGCATTCCTCTTGTTCTTGGGGATGGACCACTTTACCGGTTGGACGGCCGTGCATTACTATTTGGGCATTGTCATGACAAGCACGGCCCTTGCCACGCTGTTGGCGATGATTCAAGCCCTTTCCACGCGCGCTGGAGGAGGCTTCAGCCTCACCGCAGTCTTGGGCCTTCCCCTCATCATTCCGGTCATCTTGGTTTCGACGAGCTACGGATCGGATTTAATGCGCGGCATTGCGTTCGGTGACACGGCCCATCACTTGCTTTTTTTGGCAACTTTATCCGCCGGTTTCACTGCCCTTGGGTACATCCTGTTCCCTTACCTTTGGAGGGAATAAACGCGCATGATTCAAGGCAGTTGGAAAATTGGGGGAATCGCCCTCCTGGCTTACGTGGTGTGGACGACTTTCACAGTGCCACTCGGACCGGGTTTGCTTGAACTTCGTGACCGAAACGAAGCCGCATCGACGGACGGCATCACCAAGCGCATCGAGACGTACGAATTGATCGGACTGGGCACGCACTGGGGAGCCGGAACCGAAGACCTGAGGGTGTTCATTCGAAAAGGCCAAAACCTTGCGCAGCTTCCCGTCATTGACGTCATCGATGACACCCACGCGCACATTGCTTTGCTGTTGCCAGATACCTTGCCCTCGCGGTCGTGGGACGTGCTGGCCAATCACCCGGTAGACGGCACGCTCTTTCTGCAAAACGGACTGTTCACAGATGCCTATATCATCGAGCCAACCGCAGGCCTAGAGCCGCCGGTTTTCGATGAACACGCACCCAACCTACCCCACCACTTCCCATTCCAGCCGCGCATTTTTGAGACCATCCGAAATCTGATGCTTCACGTGCCCATGTGGTTTACCATGTTCCTCCTGATGGGCATCGGCTTTGTGGCGTCCATTCGCCAACTCGGCCAAAAGGAAGCTTCAAACACGGTGTTTGACCAACGGGCTGAAGCAAGCGTGCAAGTGGGCATGGCGTTTGGCGTATTGGGGTTGCTGACTGGCAGCCTGTGGGCGCGCTACACGTGGGGCGCATGGTGGGTGGATGACCCTCAACTGAACGGTGCGCTCGTGACAGTTCTTGTTTACGCTGGGTACTTGATTTTGCGCGCATCTGTCGAGGACCAAAGGCTTCGCGCCCGACTTTCTGCGGTATACAACCTGTTCGCTTTTATCATTCTCATGATTCTGCTCATGGTCCTTCCGCGGTTTACCGAGAGTCTGCATCCAGGCAAAGGCGGCAACCCAGGGTTCAACAGCTACGACCTGGATAGTTCGCTCAGGGCCGTGTTTTACCCGGCCGTACTGGGCTGGATGTTGCTTGGCACCTGGATGTACCGCATCCGTTTGCAGGCGACTCAATTGAATCAGAAATTGCAACGCCTAAACCAACGATGATGCTGTACACACTTCTTCAAGTCAACCCCATCGAAGGGTTCTTCTTCGGAAGCGGTAAATCCATGGTTGTAGGCGGCGTCGCCGTGATCATCCTCATTGGTATTGGGCTCTGGTTGTGGCGCATGGAAAAACGCATTCAAGCGCTGAGTCGCCAGGCGGATGACGCCTTCCAAAACACCAAATCCAACGCTGCGTCATGAAACGAACGCACATCATCAGTCTTTTGCTGGTAGCTGCACTCATCGGCTCATTCATTGCCACGTTTACAAGCACCAGCCGCAGCGTGAACTTCGCAGAGGCCGAGCAATTTGCCGGCGAAGAATGCAAGGTGTCGGGCACGTTGAACACCGATTACCCCGTGGAATACGACCCGGAAATTGACCCCACGAAAACGACTTTTCACATGTATGACGCCACAGGTGCTTCAAAGCGCGTGGTACTTCAAGAGCCCAAGCCTACCGGTTTGGAAAACAGCGAGTCCATCGATCTGTACGGAAGTGTTGTCGGAGACGAGTTCCACGCGACGGAAATGCTCATGAAGTGTCCGTCCAAATACAATGAGAACAACCACGTCCTCATGGGTCAGGGTCTGCAAACCGAAGGTTAATGGAATACATCGGGGAATGGACCGGGGTGGCGGCCATTGGCCAAAGTTTGATTGCGCTGGCGTTTGGCGCCTCATTTGTCTCTTTGGTGGCCTTCCTTCAAGGCTGGAAAGGCCTAGGACGTAAGGCCTTCGCGGTACATGCCGTCAGTACGTTTGCAACCATTGCCCTCATTTTTGTGCTTTTCGGTGCGCACCGCTATGAATTCCAATACATCTGGAAGCACCTCAACAACGAGATGCCCATGCGGTTCATCTTCAGTGCGTTCTGGGGCGGTCAAGAAGGCGGATTCCTCCTGTGGATGTTTTGGCACAACGTGCTGGGGCTTTTGCTTCTGAGAACGGATTCAAGATGGCACAATGGCGTTTTGGCGACAGTGGCAGCCATCGAACTGTTCCTCACGTCCATGCTGCTCGGCGTTTATTTTGGAAACTTCCAGTTGGGATTGGATCCGTTTTTGCTCCTGCGCGATGCTCCGAGCAACGCAGGGCTGCCTTGGACAGCCCGGGCAGATTACTTGACATCTTTCCCCATGTTTCAGGATGGTCAAGGCCTGAACCCTTTGCTGCAGAACTATTGGATGACCATCCACCCACCTACCCTGTTCTTGGGTTTTGCATCCACGTCCATCCCGTTCGCCTACGCGCTAGCCGGGCTGGCCAATCGTTCAGACCGGTCGTGGATGAAGCCTGCGCTGCGTTGGTCCATCTTCGGCATTGGCATCCTTGGCACCGGCATCCTCATGGGCGGCGCCTGGGCGTATGAAGCGTTGAGTTTCGGAGGGTTCTGGGCTTGGGATCCGGTGGAAAACAGTTCACTCGTGCCGTGGTTGACGCTGGTGGCGGGAGCGCATTTGCTTCTCATCAACCGCAATCGAAAAAAGCCCATGGCGTTGTTCAGCACTTACTACTTCTTGCTGATTAGCTTCCTGCTCGTGCTCTACAGCACGTTCTTGACCAAATCTGGAATCCTGGGAGACACCTCCGTGCACAGCTTTGTCGACAGCGGGATTCTGCCGCAATTGCTGGTGTACGTGCTCTCTTTTGTAGGGCTAGCGCACTTCATGCTGTTGCGGTCCCAATCTTGGAAGTACGGATTCCTTGGCGTTACAGCCGTCTTGTTGCTCGTTGCGCTCAAAGGATATGTTGTTGAGGCCATCGGCGGATTTCTGTTCATGCTGGTCGTGACTTCCATTCGGTCGTACCGAACAGACTTCGAGCGCACGGAAGAAGAGGAATCCCTGTGGGGCCGAGAATTTTGGATGTTCGTGGGATCCTTGCTCTTTCTGGTCAGCGCAGCGCACATCACCTGGCAAACCAGCCTGCCGGTATTCAACCAGTTTTTGGAACCCTTGAGTCCACTGCTTTCCAGCCTTGGCGAGTCATGGAACAGCCAAACCCTCCTCGATTTAAGCAAGCACAACCTCGCACCTGGCACCGACCTCGACCAAACATATCACCTGGTTCAAGTCCCCCTCGCTGTGCTCATCATGGTGGTCATGGGGTTGGCGCAATGGCTCAAGTACAAATCCACGAACATGGCAACCGTGGTGAAGAACCTTGCGCTTTCCTTGGTTCTGAGCGGCGGACTGACCGGACTGCTAATTTGGGCTTACCCCTTCGAAGCTTGGGAAGTTCCCCGGGTGGCCTTGCTTTTCACTGCCCTTTTTGCGGTTGCCTCCAATGCCGACTACATCCTTCGCGCTGCGAAGGGAAAGTGGAAGCAATGGGGATCGCCTTTGGCCCACGTTGGTTTCGGACTGGTCATTTTCGGCGCAGTCCTCAGCACCAGTCAAAAAGACATCATCAGCCAGAATCAAATTGGGGACATCAGCACCCTCAATGAGGAACTGAACAACCGAGAAGACTTGCTCATCATGGAAGGCGATACGCTTTCCATGGGCCCTTACTTCGTCAGCTACCGCGACCGCTATCAAGAAGGCATTCATGTCAAATTCCGCATGGATTACTTCGAGAAGTCACCGCATACCTATGAGCCCGGTGACGTCGTGTTTTTTGATGGAATGGTGTTCGAAGCCAAAGAGTCGCACCGTGCTTCACCTCAATTTTCCGATGACCTGGAGGATCATTGGATGTTCATCCCCTTCCCCAACGAACGGCAAGCGAAGACCGCCCAGCTTTGGAAATCTGGGGTTCCTGGCGATCGGCTGTTCACATTGGAGCCCCGCATTCAGCTCAACGAGCAGATGGGCAACGCGCCTGAGCCTGACACCAAACATTGGCTGCACAAAGACTTGTACACCCACATCAAGTGGGGCCGCGTCACACCACCTGAAACCGATGAGGAGGGCTGGATGGGCGGACGAACACACACCATGCAGGTTGGCGACAGCATGTTGGTCGGCCACACGCTCATGACCATTGACAGCCTGCGAGCTGTGCCGGAATCGGAAAAGCCGCAGCGCGGTTTGTTGGACAAGGACCTCGCCATCGCTGCTTGTGTCAGTTTGAAGAACAAGGAACGCGACACACCGCATCAGCCCCTCTACATCGTGCGCGACAGCACCATCATTCCGGACCTGTACGAAGCCTCTGAATACGGCATCAAGATGCGCATTGAAACCTTTGATCCGCAGGCCGAATCATTGGAGATGACGGTATGGGAACACGAAAGCGTACGGCGGGACTTTGTCGTTATGCAAGCGTCCATCTTCCCGTTGATCAACTTGCTCTGGCTCGGCTGCATCCTGATGGCCATCGGAAGCTTCATGGCCGTATGGAGCCGCTGGAAACAAGACCAGAAATCCAAATCCAATGGTTGATCACCAACCACGCGTCATCGTCTTTGGTAGCGGAAATGTCGCAACGTCTTTGGGATGCGCATGGGAAGCCAGCGGCGTAGTCATCGCCGGCTTTTGCAACCGCAAGGGAATTGTGCCTCCAGGTTTCGCCTCCACCGATGCTCCTTGCTTCACCCAACCGGAGTCCATCGATGTCGAAGCCGACTTTGCTTTGATGGCTGTCCGAGATGAATTTGTTTTTTCCGTCATCAACGCATTGCCGTCAGGCCTGACGCCGATTCACTTCAGCGGTGCCCTGCGAAACCCAGACACGGGTGGGGTTATTTGGTGTGCCCAGAGCATCCAGCCCCACGCCCCAGAACTGATTAAGGAAGTCCCCATGGTGCTCACCGCCGAAGACAGTGCAACACGTGAGGTGTTGACCGAACTGGCGGGACGCATCTCTACGCGCCTTTTCCCCACCACAGAGGAAAAGCGTCAAAAAGGCCACTTGACTGCCGTCTTCGCTGTGAATTTCACCAACCACGCATTGGCGATTGCACAGCAGCTTTCGGCGGAAGCGGATTTGCCTTGGGATTGGTTCATTCCCATGATCGAAGCGACGAGCCAAGGTGCCATTGAAGGCCATGCGGCAGCGCGGCAGACAGGGCCAGGACTCCGACGGGAAGAAGCCGTCATTCAAGCCCAAATGCAAGCCTTGGCCACACATCCTGCGTGGCGCAAGCTTTACGAAGCAGCCACAGAAAGCATCCAAACCCTCCACGAAAAACCTGACGCATGAGCGCATTGACTCCCGAAAAACTAAAGACCATTCGCCTGCTCGCTTTTGATTACGACGGCATCTTCACAGATGGCACCATCTTAATCGATTCCGACGGCCGCATGCTGCGCCAAGGCCACGCAAAAGATGGTTTTGCCGTTCAATGGGCCATGAAGCAAGGGTTGCCCATTGCCATTGTTTCAGGCGGCAAGGAGATGAGTGTGGACGAACGGATGCGGGGGCTCGGCGTGAAGGAAGTTCACCTCGGCAGCCACGACAAACTCGCCGTGCTCAACGACCTGTCCGAGCGAACGGGTATTGCCTTGGAGGAGATGGCGTACATGGGCGACGACATGCCCGACATTCCAGCACTGGAAGCCGTTGGACTTGCATGCTGCCCGAGCGATGCAGCACAGGATGTTTTTCCCGTTTGCGACCATGTCAGTGCACTCGGCGGCGGCAAGGGATGTGTCCGGGAATTGATTGAAGCACACATGAAGGCCAACGGCATTTGGCAGGGAGAAGGGTTGGTGAATTGGTGATAACCCCGATGCATTTCATACCCGTCTCACTGCACAATCCCCTTAACTTCGCACCCATCCATGGATAAGAATCAAATCATTGGCATCGTCCTCATGGTGCTGTTGTATATCGGTTACATCTGGTATACGACACCCACGGAAGAAGACCGCAGCGCTGCCATCGCAGCGCAAGAACAAGCAGAAGAACAGGCGCGCCTGGATAGCATCGCGGCTGTCGAAGAGGCGGCGTTTCAAGCGCAATTGCGCGAGGCGCCTGCAGCGGTGGATACAGCACAAACACCGACTCTTGATGCATCGCTGGTGCGCCGCTTCGGTGGACTGGCAAGTGCTTCCCTTGGAGAGGACAAGACGTATGCCCTTTCATCGGATGAGGTAACGGTGAACTTCACCAGCCGGGGAGGCTTGCTCTCCGATGCACAGTTGAGCGGCTACCAACGCTACGAATCCGATGAATTCGTGCACCTCTGGAACGAGGAAAACAGTGCGATGACGGTGGGCTTCGAGTTCAACGAGGTCAACGGTTCGTTGGATCTATCCAATTTCCATTTTGAGCTCGAGGCTCAGCGGGACAACAGCATCGCTTTAGTGAGCCGATCCGAGGAGGGACAAACCATCCGATGGGAACACACCTTGGACGGGTACACGTTGACCTCAAACCTGACGTTTGAAGGTTTCCGATCGTCCCTGGGTGAAACCATGGTATTCAAATGGGAAGCAGAAGGCCAACCCAACGAGAAAGGCATCGATTGGGAACGCCAGCACAGCAGCATCTACTACAAGGAAGTGGGCCTCGGCCGGGATTACCTGACAGATGGTCAAAGCAAGGACTTGGTCACGGAAGAACCGCTCGAATGGCTGGCGTTCAAGCAGAACTTCTTCTCCGCCATGGTTCGCCACGAGGGCAATTTCCTACCGGGCGCCACCCTTGAAACCATGGTTCCGGATGAGGACACCACCGTAACCATGGCCTATGCAGCGGCCCTGCCATTCGAAGCCCAACGCGTAGGAACGGTTGCTGCCAGCACCTTCGAATTCTACCTCGGTCCGAACGAACAAAGAGCCTTGGAGGAGTTGGGTTGGGACGAGGCCGATCGCGTCATCGATTACGGCTGGTGGATTTTCGGTTGGGTCAACCGCAACGCCATCTTGCCCCTCTACGATCTTCTCGCCTCACGGATTGCGTCTGTGGGCATCATCGTCTTGATCATCACGTTGATTATCAAGTTGGCCTTGTCGCCTATTACGTGGAAGAATTTCATGTCTTCTGCGAAAATGCGCGTACTGCGCCCAGAGATCGACGAAATCAATGCGCAGCACGAGGACGACCCCATGGCACGTCAGCAGGAGACCATGGCGCTGTACCGTAAGACCGGAGTGAACCCTCTGGCTGGCTGCGTTCCTGCCTTGTTGCAGATGCCCATCCTGTATGCCATGTTCCGGTTCTTCCCGTCCAACATTGGTATGCGAGGTCAATCCTTCCTGTGGGCAGACGATCTCGGCGCATACGACAGTGTGCTAAGCCTGCCTTTCTCTATCCCCTTTTACGGAGATCACGTCAGCGGGTTCACCTTTTTGATGGCGGTGAGTACATTCTTCTACATGCGTTTGACCATGGCCAATCAACCGCCGCAACCTCAACAGCCGGGCATGCCCAACATGAAAGTCATACAGCAGTTTTTCCCGTTCATGATGCTGTTCTTCTTCAACAAGTTCGCTGCCGGTTTGAGCCTGTACTACCTCGCGGCCAACGTCGTCAGCATGGGACAAATGTTGCTCATCAAGCAGTTCCTTATCGACGAGGACAAAATTCGCGAGCGCATCGAGGAGAACAAAGCCAAGCCACGAAAGAAGTCCAGTTTCCAGGAACGCCTTGAGCAGATGCAGAAGGAGCAATTGGAAAAGACCAAAGAAATCAAGGCCAACAAGAAGAAGCGTAAGTAATGCCCCGCTTTGGTATTGGTTGGATATCCCTGGTATTGGCCTGCTTTTCGTGGGGATGTGCCGTGAGCACCGACGCCCCGACCACAGTGCCCCCTCAGGCCCTTCCTGTCCATTACCAAAAAACCATGTGTTTCGGTCCTTGCCCTGCCTTTACGTTTGCCGTAGACCTTTCGGGACGAGCGGAGTTGGAGGTTTTGCGCCCGCTCCGAGAAGCGCCGCTCGACGCTTTGGCGCCAGGACACTATGCCGCTCAGCTTCAAGATGTGCATGCATGGAATGCGCGCGTTCACGAAGCCTTGGGATCCGTGCATTACGCTCAGCTCGACAGTGTGTACGACAACCCGCGCGTGACGGACCTCCCAGCGACGATCACCATTTGCAATGGAAAGTCTGTGACCAACCGATACAACGGCCCCGATTTAACTACCTTGTACGCCGCTTTGGACGAGGCCATGGCCGCGTTGAAATGGCACCCTATTGAAACCAAGTAATCCCGAACAATGAAAAAGTTTACTGCAACCCTGCTTCTTGCAGGCATGATGCTCACGCAGTTTGCCCTTCGCGCCGACGAGGGCATGTGGCTTGTGAGCATGCTCAACCGCATCACCATGGCGGAAGCCCAAGGATTGGGCTTGAATCTGTCGGCTGAAGAAATTTATGACATCAACAACGCAAGCTTGAAGGACGCCATCGTCCGTCTGAATGGCGGTTCATGCACAGGTGAAGTCATTTCCTCTCAGGGGTTGGTCCTGACCAACCACCACTGTGCTTATGACGCCATCCAAGGCTTCTCCTCAACGGAGAATGACTACCTGACCGATGGATTCTTTGCATTGGCATTGGACCAAGAGATGCACATTGACGACTTCGTCATCAGCTTTTTGGTGCGTATCGATGACGTCACGGGTCGCATCCTCGAAAACGTCACGATGGAAATGTCGGAAGACGAGCGCAACGCTGCCATCGCTGAAGCACGCAAAGCCTTGATGGAGGAGATGAATCCCGAAGGCGACAAAGAGCTCGAATTGAAGAGCTTCTACTACGACAACGAATTCTACATGTTCGAGTACAAGACGTACCGCGACATCCGTCTCGTAGCAGCACCACCAGAAAGCGTGGGAAAGTACGGCGGCGACACCGACAACTGGATGTGGCCCCGTCACACCGGTGACTTTTCAATGTTGCGCATCTACGCCGACGAAAACAACGAGCCAGCAGACTTCAACGAAAACAACGTTCCCTACCAGCCCAAGCGCCACCTCCGTATCAGCATGGACGGCGTGTCTGAAGGCGACTTCACCATGGTCATGGGCTACCCTGGTAGCACCGACCGTTTCTTGAGCAGCTGGGGCATCGACCAAGCGCTTCGTTTGTACAACCCATCGGTTGTGGACGTGCGCGACTTGAAATTGAAGACGATGAAATCGCACATGGATGCAGACCCTGCGGTACGCATTCAATACGCAGCGAAATACGCACAGACGGCCAACTACTGGAAGTACTACATCGGCCAATCCAAGGGCCTGAAGCGTTTGGACGTTGAATCAAAGAAGCAAGCGTTAGAGGCTCGCTTCACGGAATGGGTCAATGCCGATGCCGACCGACAGGCCGAGTACGGTGAAGCATTGGAACTCATCCAATCCTATTACAACGAGACCGATGCCAGCGTTCAAGGCAAGGTGTACGCCCTCGAAGCGGGATTGATCGGCTGCGACATCAGCTTGTTTTCGTTCCGGTTCTTCCGCATGGCCGCAGGCTTGTTCAGTGAAGATGCAGAAGAGGTAGCAGCAACACAAGCCGCGATGACTGGCTTTACACAAGGATTCTTCAAGGAATACGACCAAGCCACCGACCGTGATTTGTTCGTGAAATTGATGACCAAGTTCCGCGACGATATTGATCCGGCCTACCACCCATCTTTCTTCCAAACAGTGGCAGACAAGTACAAGGGCGACTTCAACAAGTTTGCGGACAAGATGTATGCCAAGAGCTTCCTTGTAGATGCAGAGCGTTGTGCGGAATTCATTGCCAATCCTTCTCAGAAGGTGATGGATAAGGACCTCGCAATCATCGTAGGGCAAAGCGCCATCCAAACCTATTTCGCAGGCCAAGCCAACCCGGCTGAAGACAAGTTCAACCGCGGATACCGCTTGTTCGTGAAAGGATTACGCGAGATGGATACCGACCAAGCCATTGCACCGGACGCCAACTCCACCATGCGCATGACCTTCGGCTCTGTTGCGCCCTACAAAGCCGCAGACGCTGTCAACTACGACTTCATCACCACGGCCAACGGCATCTTGGAGAAGAAGGACAATTCCAACCCTGAATTCATCGTACCTGACGCGCTGGATGACCTCATCCGCAGCCGTGACTTCGGACAGTACGCTGACGAATCAGGTGAACTCGTGGTGTGCTTCATCCACGGTACCGACATCACAGGAGGAAACTCAGGTTCTCCGGTATTGGACGCCAACGGCGACCTCATTGGTTGTGCATTCGACGGAAACTGGGAAGCCATGAGCGGTGACATTGCATTCGAAACCGAATTGCAGCGCACCATCTCTGTAGACATCCGCTACGTAACGTGGATTCTCGACAAGTTTGCTGGCGCGCAGAACTTGATCGACGAAATGGACTTCGTTTCTGGATTGCGCTAAGCCGCAACCGACCGCAAATAGAAAACGGCTCCGAGCAATCGGGGCCGTTTTTCGTTTATGCCGGACAGCGCGCGGTTAAACAGCGTTGCGGCTGGCGTTGATGATGCCGAACATCGAACGGACCACCAAGCGCTTCAGCACTTCTGCGTCCCATGCCGACCCCTCGGTTTTGGCCATTTGCCCCAAGGCGAAATGCTGGATCACGAGGAGCGGACGGATGATGTCGTCCCGCAGGCCAATGCTCTCCTTGATGTGCGGATTGCGCTCCATAAGGGATTGCTGGCCCGAGATTTCCAAAACCCACCGCTTGGTGCGCTCAAACTCATCCCGCACCATGGTCCAAATGCCACCGAATTGCGCGTCTTGCTCGAGGTGAGCCGTCAAACGGAAGTCGCTCTTCATCATGCTCTGCATGCTGTTTTCGACCAACGCGCGGAAGAACGAATTGTCCCGGTACAATGCGCGAGCCTCATCCAGCCTTCCTTCGCCTTCGAGCCATTCCAATGCCATTCCCAGTCCGAAGAACCCCGGTACATTCTGCTTCAATTGGGTCCAAGACCCCACAAACGGAATGGCTCGCAAATCGCCAAAGGTGAGCGGACCATCCTTCGCGCGGCTAGTAGGCCGGCTGCCAATGTTGGTCTCGCCATAGTACTTGAGCGTTCCCCATTGCGTGAGGTAGTTCATGAATTCTGGATGCTCCTTGAGCTGGGTGTAATGCGCGAAAGAGTGCTCGCCCAGCAACTTGATGAGCGCCTCCTGATCCGCATCGAAATGGGTTTGAGTGTCGTCGAAAATGCGGCTCTGCAGACCGGCAGTTAAAAGCAACTCCAAATTGAAACCAGCTGATTTCGGGATGCCGAAATTTGAGCTGATGGTTTGCCCTTGGATGGTGGTTTGGATTTCAGTGTTTTCGATGTCCTGACCGTGTGCAGCGTAGAATCGGTGGGTATTGCCACCGCCGCGTGCTGGCGGTCCGCCTCGCCCATCAAAGAACAATACCGTGATTCCAGCCTCACGGGAAAGGCGCGACAGGCGGCGCTTGGCTTCGTAAATGGACCAGTTGGCCTGCAAGTAGCCGCCATCTTTGGTCCCGTCTGAGAAGCCGAGCATGACCGTTTGCCGATCGGCTCGATGGGCCAAATGTTTGCGGTACACGGGGTGTGTATACAATTCACGCACCTCGTTTTCGGAGCGGGCCAAATCCGCAATCGTTTCGAACAAAGGAACGATGTCGAGTCCGGTGGAATTGTCCAAGCCCGCCATGCGCGCCAACGCAGCCACTGCAGCCACATCGGCAATGCCACGGCAGTTGCTGATGATGAAGCGGTGGCACGCGCGTTCGCCGTTGTGCTTTTGGATTTTGGCCATCGTGCGGAGCGAAGCAATGATGTCGTGGTGCCGTTCCACTTCTAATTTATCGATTGCACCAGCCCAACGGTCGCTCAACAAGGCGTCTACCTGCTTTTCAGCTGGCATGGCGCGGAATGCAGTCACGTCCTCTCCAGCAACGGTAAGCGCCTCATCGAGCGCCTTCTGGATGACCCGGCTATCTTGCCGGATGTCCAGGCTTGCGAAGTGCAAGCCAAACAAACGCAGCTTGAACTGGAATCCGCGAATCTTCTCAATGAACAATCCATTGGAGTGCTCCCCTACCCACGTGGCGATTTCCTCCAGTTCTTGGTTCAGGTCAGCAACCGACAGCACGGCACTGTCCGGATGAAGCATGGCGTACTCGATGCGGTCCTGCAATTGGTCCAAGCGCGCGCTGACATGCTTGAAGGTGATGCGTCGGCGCAAGTCCCGAATTTCACGGCGGTAACAGCGCAACAAGGTCAAACGAAGCCGTTCAGCTACGTTCCAAGTCGTTTGAGAATCGACAAACGGATTGCCATCACGGTCCCCTCCTGGCCAAAAGCCAATGGTGATGAGCCCTTCGCTCAACGACTCCGCACTTGGATCGTCCAACGTCTGGGCCACTTTCGAGTACAATTCTGGCGCTGCGTGGTAGAATACATTCTCCAAGTACCAGGTTTGGCGGACAGCCTCATCGTAGGGGGTTGGCGGCTCAGAATTGAAGAATGGTGTCAAGCCCAACTGGTGGAGCAATTTCCGAATACTCACCAGGTCATTTTCCTCCATGGCTTTGGCCAAGTCGGTGATGATGGCGAGGGCATTGCCCGGATAAAATTGCGTTGGGTGAGCCGTCAGTACGACCCGTACCGCGTATTCACCCAAGATGGCTTTCAAGTCTTCCTCCTTCCGGTGGCGCCGGATGCGCTGCATGAAACTTTGCAGGGATTCGACCCCGCCGAGGTCATTTAACTGCGCGTAGCGCGCATCCTCAAGTGCATCGACCAACACCACTTGTCGCTCGACATACTGGATGATGCGGAACAGCAAGTCAGCTTGGCTTTCAATATCGTTCAGGCCCTGCGATGCAAAAAAACCTTCGAGGATCTGCGACGGCGTTTTTGCATTGTTTAGTCCTTCATCACAGGCCTCCTGCAACAACGGGACACGCAACCCAGTTTGGCGGATGCCGTCCAAGGGAAGCGTGAGAAAAATTCCATTGAAAACATGGAACGGATGGCTAACAACTGCACTGTACTCTTTTCGATCTTTCATGCCAATGGGGACTGTCTATCAAAGGTACTTTTCCCAACTGAGAAAAACCGGCTTCTCCTACCTTTGTTCCACGAATTGAGCACCATGCGCATCGACATCCTCACCGTTGTTCCCTCTTTGCTAGATAGCCCCCTGTCGGACAGCATTGTCCAACGTGCAAGGGACAAAGGCATTGTCGACATCCGCGTGCACAACATCCGCGACTGGAGCAAGGACAAACACAACAAAGTGGACGATGAGCCTTTCGGCGGAATTGCCGGCATGGTGATGACCATTCAACCCATTCTCGATGCCATCGAAGATCTGCAGTCTGAATGCAACTACAGCGAGATCATTTACCTCACGCCCGACGGTGAACAGCTCAAGCAAGCACGCGTAAATCAATTGTCGATTACGGGCAACCTGCTCATCATTTGCGGCCACTATAAGGGAATCGACCAACGCTTGCGCGACCACGTGGTCACACTCGAGCTTTCGATTGGAGATTATGTGCTGTCTGGAGGCGAACTCGCTGCGGCAGTTTTGACCGATGCCGTGGTCCGGCTTTTGCCCGGTGCGATTGGTGATGAACAGAGCGCATTGACAGATAGTTTTCAAGATGAATTATTGGCCCCTCCTGTTTACACGCGTCCAGCGAATTACAACGGTTGGGAAGTACCGGAAATTCTGAGATCAGGCGATCATGCGGCCATCGAAAAGTGGATGGAAGAGCAAGCCTATGAACGCACGAAAGCGCGCCGGCCGGATTTGCTAAAAAAAGATTCCTGATAAAGAGTTCAAATCCTATCCGGATTCTTCGTAATATTGCACCCCAATTCACGGGAGCAGAAAAACGAATACCATGGACCGTATCAAGGACATCGCAAGCAAAATTGTCGAAACCCCTACCTGGCCGGATTTCCGTGCCGGTGACACCATCACGGTAACGATCAAGATTCGCGAGGGCAACAAGGAGCGCTTGCAGAAGTTCCAAGGCGTTGTGATCCAGCGCAAGGGTGCTGGTAACACAGAGACCTTCACGGTACGCAAGATGGCCTCAGGTGTAGGCGTCGAGCGTGTATTCCCAGTTGCTTCTCCCCTCATCGAGAATGTAGAAGTGAACAAGCGCGGTAAAGTACGCCGTGCACGCATCTACTACTTGCGTGAATTGACTGGTAAGGCTGCGCGCATCAAGGAACGCCGCGTAGTTGCCAAGAAGTAATTGCTACTACTCACTGAAACCAAAAAGGCCCGCTCACCGCGGGCCTTTTTCTTTTGGCATAAGTTGGACGCTTGGCTCTAGGCGCCTTTCAACACTTCATCCACGCGCGCCAGAACGGCTGCTTCTCGGCGATCAATCGCTGCCCAAAGCGCAGCGCATTCATCGGCAATTGCGGCGCTGTACGCAGCGTCTTCCAAATCTTGCAGGTTCACCCGTGCATTGAGGATGGCCCCTTTGACCCCGGTGCGAATAGCCATGGCACCTACCCCAGCATCCGTGATGGAATTGGGATTTCCCGTATCCGCCATTTCTTCTGCTACGGTCATGGCATCGGATGCCAGTCGCGCTACACGCATCGGAATTTCAATGGCGTTTTTCGTAGCTGCTTGAATGGCTTCATGCCGCGCCCGCTGCTGCTCATCTTTCGCCTTGGGCATGCCGTAGGCCTCCATGATGGCGTTGAACGCTGCCGTGTCTGCATCGACCAACAAAGCCAATTGGTTTTGGAGCGCAATTCCGCGTTCTGCTACCCGACTGAATTCTTCCCATCGCTCATCCCAACCGCGTTTGTTTGCGGAGAGGTTGGCGACCATGGTTGCCAAGGCAACGCCCATGGTTGCTGAATACGCCGCTACAGATCCCCCGCCTGGAGCCGGACTCTCCGAGGCGGTCTCGGCAGCAAAGGCTCCGAGGGACAGGTCCAACAGCGGCGTGTTGCCCTCATCGGCAATCATGAATTCTATGACGCGCTTGTTTGGGTCAAAAGGAGCCAAATCGTCGAGGCCCAAGGACTTCACTGCGATTTTTACTTTCTCCTCTGTGCTGATGCCCAGGCTGCGCTGCTGCTTGCCCAGAAAATGGTCTGCAGCATCAGTGAGCACACGCAAGGGAAGCAATCCCACCAACTCTGAACCGGTCACCCGGATGCCGCGATCTTGAGCCTTTGCGCAACACTCATCGAAGGCCACGTGCACCGGAGTGGTTTTGATGTCTGTCAGGTTGAGCGACAGCTGGGCAATGCCGTATTCTTCAATGTACCATCCGATGCCCTTGACGGCTTTCAACGTACCCGGAATGCGTTCTGGCTCACCATTGGCATCTTTTACGATTGCACTGCCCGGTCCGCCGGTTCGTTTGACGCGGCCCGACTCCCGAATGTCGAAGGCAATGGCGTTGGCCCTGCGGGAACTCGTAGTATTCAAGTTGATGTTGTACGCGATCAAGAAGTCCCGTGCGCCAATTGCGGTAGCTCCGCTGCGCTGCGTTTGTTCATTCCATGCCGCGGGCCCAAAGTCTGGAGCACCGGCTTCGGTTTCCAGTTTGGCCAACCCTTCATACTGCCCCTTCCGGCAATGCGCCAAGTTTTGACGAGCTTCCGTTTTTGCCGCAGATTCGTAGAAGTAGCCGGGAATGCCCAATTCTTTGCCAACCCGCTCACCAACAGCGTGGGCGATGGCGGCGCATTCATCCATGGTTACACCGCTAACTGGAACAAATGGGCACACATCTGTGGCCCCCATGCGCGGATGCTCTCCGCGGTGCTTGCGCATGTCGATCAATTCAGCAGCTTTCTTAATCAATCGAAACGCTGCTTCGCCAATGACTTCTGGCGGGCCTACAAACGTGATGACCGTCCGGTTTGTGGATTTACCTGGGTCCACGTCCAACAGGCGCACGCCGTCAACGGATTCGACCACACTGGATACCGCCTCAATGATGGCGGGATTGCGCCCTTCAGAGATGTTGGGCACACATTCGACTAGTCGCTGCATTTTCTCTTGTGTATTTCCGTCGAAAATACACGGACAGCGACGGTTTCAACTCAAAGCGCTGCGCCATCAATGAACACCTTTTCAACCGGTTCCTCGCCGAAGTCGTAAGCGAAGTCTTCCAGTCCATTCATTTCCCTGGTCATAAGCACATTTGCAGCCCTCCCGCGAGCGATGACTCCTGCACGATCTGCGACCTCCATCGCTGCAGCACCGTTGAGCGTCGCAGCCGCAATCGCCTCAATTGGAAGCATGTTTGACTTCAGGATGGCCAATTGCACAGCGCGCGACATGTTGGAGGATGGCGCTGAACCGGGATTGAAATCCGTGGCCAAGGCAACCGGCACATCCGCCTCCATCAACTTCCGCGTTGGGGTGTAAGGAATGCCCAAGAAATAAGAACAACCCGGCAAGGCCGTAGCGATCACCGGCTGACCGCTTTCAGAGGCGCTTGCCAGTGCCGCTATGTCATCCGAAGTAAGCTCCTCCAAATGGTCAACTGATACGGCATTTGCATCCACGCAAAGCTTTACTCCACCAAACGCATTGAACTGATTTACATGTACTTTAGCACTTATCCCTAGCCGGGATGCGCGATCAATCAGCAAACGTGTTTCATCCAACCCAAAGTACCCCTTTTCGCAGAAGGCATCCACGTAATCAGCCAAGCCCTCGTCGGCCACTTTCGGCAACACATCATCCACCATATGCTGCGTCCATGCTGCAGCACTCCAATCGCCTTCCGGAACCGCATGACACGCCAGGAAAGTGGCCTTCACAGGGATGGAAACTCGCTCTTCCAACGTTCGAATGACCCGCAGCATTTTCATCTCGGCCTCTGCCGTCAATCCGTAGCCGCTTTTTATTTCGATGGCGCCCGTGCCGCTGCGCATGGCCTGAACCAATCGTTGGTGAGCATCGCTCAACAATTCCGCCTCAGACATCTCCTGCAAAGCGCGTGCGGAGTTGAGGATCCCTCCACCACTCTCGGCGATTTCTTGGTAGGTTTTGCCCTCCAAGCGACTGAGAAACTCGTGCGACCGGCTGGCTGCAAAAACCAAGTGCGTGTGGCTATCGCACCAAGTTGGCAAAACATATTTCCCCTCGCAGTCGACGACTTCCAAGCCGGTCCAATCCGCAATCCCTGGGAAAGTCTCCATGGGTCCAAAATCTGCAATGACCCCTTCATCAATCGCTAACCAGGCGTTTTCCAACACGGGGAACGACCCCATTTCCCTTCCCTTCAAATACGGCGGCGGTGCGTCGTAGGCGCCGACCAACCCTTTGATGTTCTTCCAGAGCATTCGCATGCCTGCAAGGTAGCAATCCCCGCACGGCTTCCGTAAATTTGAACCATGGCGGGCAATTCTTTTGGCACCCTCTTTCGACTGACAACGTTCGGAGAATCGCATGGCGCGGCCATCGGCGGCATCATCGACGGGTGCCCTGCGGGACTGGCTCTGGATGCAGCTGCCGTCCAAGACGAATTGGATCGCAGGAAGCCCGGCCAGTCCTCGCTGACCACCCAGCGAAAGGAAAGCGACACAGTGGAGTGGCTCAGCGGAATTTTCGAAGGCCAAACCACCGGTGCGCCCATCGGGTTTGTCTTGCGCAACTCCGATGCACGGTCCTCCGATTACGACCACTTGAAAACGGCCTTCCGGCCCTCGCACGCGGACTTCACGTACACAGCCAAATACGGCCACCGCGACCACCGCGGAGGGGGACGCGCCTCGGCCCGGGAAACGGCTTGCCGCGTGGTTGCAGGCGCAGTTGCTCGGCAGCTCATCGCCGCCGCCGGCATGGAGGTAGGCGCCTACGTGGAGCGCGTCGAAAATATTGAAGTCCCCTTTGCACCTCGGTTTTTTGAGCGTGCCGAAGTGGACCAATCACCTACCCGCTGTCCGCATGCCGACACCGCTGATGCCATGGCCCATCGCATCCAAGCGGTGCGCAAGGCCGGCGACACCGTTGGTGGCAGCGTTGCCTTGATTGCTCGAGGCATTCCTTCCGGTCTCGGGGAACCCGTATTTGACAAATTCCAGGCTGTGCTTGCCCACGCATTGTGGAGTTTGCCGGCGGTCAAGTCCATGGAAATTGGAAGTGGGATGGCAGGAACCACCATGCGCGGATCAGAGCACAACGACGCCTGGACTGCGGACGATGCTGGCACACCCCGGACCGTCACCAACCACAGCGGTGGCATCCAAGGCGGCATCACCAACGGTGAACAATTGGTC
>CALJFZ010000050.1 GCA_938074325.1 uncultured Flavobacteriales bacterium
TTAAACGTGTTAAACATTTGATTTGGTTTTGGTTAGAATTCTCAGACAATTTGGATGCCTCAACGTTTTGAGGGCTTGCACCGGCTTGATCCGTCCACCGAACAAAACGGCTCAATAGGACTTTTCGAAGACGAGATATCACGTCCAAATCGGGACGATCAGACGAGACATCGCGATAAATGTAGTCGAGGCTTTTCTGATTTCCAATATTTCACAAAAGAAATTTCCTCTGAAAAACCTGAATTGGTCGGTCATTTCCTTATTCTCGACCGAATTTCCCTTCGATTGACCGAAAGGTGTAAATCGGAGCCTCTCACAAACCCTATGGAAATGAACAAATTAAGCCAATACCGGTTTAGCGCCACATCTCCTCGTGCCAGCTCCGTTCAAACGGAACCACCAATGTCGGATGACAGTCCAACTTCTTGGCAATCACTCCGTTAACCAATGGCGTGCTCGCCTCCACCCTCCCGGCCTTTCGCGCCGCCCAAAACTGAGCCAACGAAGACTCCTCCCACCGAGCTCCAGACACGTTATAGTGTATGACTTGGCCGCGCCCCATCCAATCGACCTCCATTTGTGCGCCCACCCCTCGCAGCCAGTGCACCTTGGAATCGATGGAACAACCGGTTGCTTCTGGACTGGATTCATCCAGCGCAATCATCAAGCAACGTCCTCCTTCGAGGCGCCAACTCGCTTGCAAGGATTTCCCGTGTGCAGCCCACGACGCGATGAAGGCATCGATGGATTGAGCAAACGCCTCTCGCTCTTCGGATTTCAAGACGCGGTCCGCCGTGTACAGCCACGTGCGCGATTCCGTCGGCAGCTCTCCCCAGGTCGCGCCGCTGAGGACATCGTTTTCCAACCAGACTAGTTCTTCGGAGGCATTGAGGGAATCGGTCATGGTGCAAAACTACATTTCCTTTGAATTTTCCAATTGAAAAGTGCGAAATTGCCAGCGCATGGCTGATTCACACAAGCGTTCCAATGAGCTCATTTCGATGAGCCAAATCCGACCGTACCTCAAACTCCTCCTCAAAAATTGGTGGCTCATTGCGGTGTTGTCGGGAACGGGATACGCCACGGCGCGTTTGATCACCCACAGGCAATTGGACATCTACGCTGCCACCGCCGAGGTCTTGCTCGACCAAGGCGGCAAGGAATTGGACTACCAAAAGCGACTGACGGGCCAGACCAATCTGTTCAACTACAACAACTCTGAAGCTAAAGACCAGCAACGCATATTGCGATCGTTTGACCTAGTAGGCAGAGTTGTGGATCGAATGGCCGTGGACATCGACTATTATCTGGTCGGCCGGTTGAAGACCAGCCATGTCTCCCACTTCGGAGCAGTAAACATTTCTGCGTCCCCTGACCTTTTTAATGGATCATACCTCGGGAAGCCCATCGATTTGTTCATTGAAGATGAGCGCCATTTCCGTCTGCGGTACACCCTCAATACCGGTGAGGTCAAGGAAATCATCCATCCATTCGGCGAACCTATCCAAGGTCCCGATTTGGCTTTAACCATTGACCATGCGCAGTCTCGCATCTTAGACTTCAATAATCCCTCAGGCCCGCAAATCGACCGGGACGCACTTGAGCAAGCCAGAAAACAGCATTTTCAATTTCGCGTTTATAACCGCAGTCAGCGAATTGGACAATTCCGAGGTTCACTGCAAGTAGAGAACATTACAGGGACAAATATTTTGACCTTATTCTCAAGTAGCACGCTGCCAGGAAGAGCGCAAGAGTTTTTGTACATCCTCAGCGACGAATACATCGAGTTCACGAAAGAAGCGCGCCTCGAGTCTAGCCTCAAGACCGAAAAGTTCATCAACATCCAGTTGGAGGAGTTGGTAACCATCATGGACAGCTTGGAAATGCAAGTCGACCGCTTCAAGGAGCGCAACGAAATCCTCGACTTGAGCCGAGAGCAGAACGAATTCTTCAATGCCCTCGTACAATTGGAAACGCAGGAACGCGAATTGGAGTTCCGCATGGAAGCCCTCAACTCCTTGCGTGATTACTTGAGCTCCGGATTGGAAGACAATAGCCTTCCGCCAACTTCCTACCTCATTGAGGAAGATCCGCTGCTCATCGAACAAGTGAGCCAACTCTACGCCATGCGCAGCGAGCGGACCAACGCGCTCCTTGACGTAACCGAAGACAGCTACCAAATTCGCCGGCTCGACAGCGCCATCAGCAACGCACGCTTCACTGTAACGAAATACATTGAAGACACCCGCGAGGCAATTGTGGCGCAGCGCTCAAACGTGCGCGGACAAATCTCCAATCTCGAGGGCCGATTAAGTGGCATTCCGGCGACCCAGCGCGACATCGTCGTCATGGAGCGGAAACTGCAGGTAAACGAGAAGCTTTACATTTTCCTGCTTGAAGCTCGCGCTCAGAACGTCATCACACGGGCGAGCATTACACCCCAAGCTTCCATCATTGAAGTGGCGCGCAACAGCGGCATCGTGGGGCCGAACAAACGGCAAACCATTCGCAATTACACGTTATACGGTGCCATCATGGCATTGGCGTTGGCCTTCGTTCGCATGCTCTTGTTTGACCGCCTGGAAAGCACGCAGGAGTTGCGAGAAATCACACAAATCCCTGTGGTGGCAGGGCTCCCCCATTACGCAGAGATCAACGAGCACCCACTGGCGATTTTGGCCGATTCACGGGCGCAAATCACCGAAGCCTTCCGAAGCTTACGGACGAATCTGCAGTACTTATTGGCGCAAGAGGGGGCC
>CALJFZ010000051.1 GCA_938074325.1 uncultured Flavobacteriales bacterium
AGGCACAAGACCCGTCGTCGTCGGTCGCGTCTGCGTCGTAGTTGCAGGCCGCAGCGTCAGAGCAACCAGCGACTTCGAACTCGTCGCAGATGCCATCACCGTCGGTGTCGACGAGGCAGTTGCCGTCGCAGTCGTAGCCGGTTTCTGAATACGTGCACGAACCAGTGTCATCTGTGGCGTCCGCATCAAAATTACAGGCCTCAGCATCCGTGCATCCTGCCACTTCAAATTCGTCGCATACGCTGTCACCATCGGCATCGGCTAAGCAGTTGCCATCGCAGTCGTATCCAGAATCAGGGTAGACGCACGAGTCATCGTCGGTGTTGGATGAGCTGTTGAAGTTGCAAGCCATGGAGTCGGTACATCCTTCGATTACAGCTATGCAAGAACCGTCATCGTACTCAGCAGACTCATCGTAGTTGAATGCTTCCGTGTCCGTGCAGCCACATGCATTCTCAGCAGAAGTATCTGGGGTTGATCCCAATGGAGCAAAGTCACCAGTTCCTGAGAATTCGTAAGTGAATCGTAGGTCGTTTTCACCCAAGCCATTTTCGAATACTTGCACATTGATCCGACCAGAAGGTTCGCTATCGGCGGTCAATTGCATCAAAAGCACACGGCCATCGGCGTTGGGCAATCCATTGGGCGTGCCATTGAGCACATACCATGCGCCTCCCGCAAAATCATCCATGATGATGTTTTGTCCTCCGATTGCGCCCGTGTGGAATGCGCCAACCCAAGATTGATCCGCGCTTTCGACGGTGGAGATAGCGGATTCAGCACCGATGTTCTGTCCGTCAATGCCAATGGTCACCCAGCTGTCTGCAGCCAATTCAGGGAAGAAGGCAACAAATGCAGGGTTGATGTCGCTTGCGACCGATCCGCCGAAGTTGGAATTCCAAAAACCATTGGCGGTGGTTAACTCAAATACGTCTTCGTTGTTACCATATACTGAGCTAAGGAAGTCGTCATCGTTCTGCATATTGATGTAGAAACGGTAGGTCGTCAAGCCCGGTTGTAGGTCTTCGCCATGCACCTCAACGGTCATGTCGTACGTATTAAGAAGAAGGCCAGAAGTGCTGCAAGAACAGAAGTCACAAGAGCCGTTCTCTTCTGTTGCATCGGCATCGTAGTTGCAGGCGTTTGCTACTGTACAACCCGAAACTTCAAAGGCGTCGCACACGCCGTCACCGTCGGCATCTACCAAGCAATTGCCGGCGCAATCGTAGCCCGAGGCAGCAAATTCACACCCCCCGTTGTCGTCAGTCGCGGAGCTGTCGTAATTGCACGCGGTAGCATCCGTACATCCCGCGATTTCAAATTCATCACAAATACCGTCTCCATCAGCGTCAGCTAAGCATTCGCCCTGGCAATCGTAGCCATTGTCTGCGTAGGTGCATGAATCATCGCTGTCTGTGGCATTTGCTGAATAATTACAGGCCATTGGGTCTGTGCAACCTGAAACTTCAAATGGATCACAAACACCATCGCCGTCTGTATCAAGCAGGCATGCTCCATTGCAATCGTAGCCCTCTGCTGCGTAGCTACAAGATCCGTCGTTGTCCGTGACCTCAGGGTCAAAGTTGCAGGCGGCTGAGTCATCGCATCCAGCAATTTCCAGTTCATCGCAAATTCCATCGCCATCGGCGTCGTTCAAGCAGTTTCCATCGCAGTCCAACAAATCATCCGGGTATTCACAGGCGGCCAATTCTTCGGGGCCGTAACAGGCCTGCTGGAAGTCAATCAAGACCCGCGTGTCCGAAGCCGGGGAACCGTTTTCAAAAAATTGCACGTACATCGACCCGGACAGGTCGCCGTCGGTTGTGACCTGGGCAAGCAGCACGCGGTAATCGTCACCGGCGACGCCATTTGTATTGCCGTTGAAAATGAACCAACTGCCGCCAATGGCGTCGTCTATGAGGAGGTCTTGGCCGTCTTCAAAGTTGTCGCCCCAAGCATTGCTAGGGTTGTCGATCGTGTTGATGTTGCCCTCGCCAGCGCCCGCTGATTCGGTAAGGCCAATCGTGATGTAAGAATCGAATGCGGCACTTGGGAAAAAGGCGAACAAAGAGGCGTTTTGATCTGAACCTGTCAATCCACCGAAATCACTTTGGAAGAATGAGGTGCTCGATTGGATACGCGTGGGAAACTCCGAGTCGCCCGAAACGCTCGATACAAAGTCATCCGCGTTTTCGCACAAGGCATAGATGCGGTAGGTGGTGTATCCTGTTAAGTCGTCTGAGCCCACCAGGCCATCGTGCTCCACAAATGGCTCGATTTGCAGGCAGTATGCTGGTCCTGCAAAGGGCTGGAAATTACAGGCGCTCTCGTCTGCGCAGTTGAGGTCCTCTGTGTAGGCGCAGTATCCGCTATCATCCGTAGCGTCGGCATTGAAATTCAAGGCCGCTTCGTCGGTACATCCTGTCACTTCAAATTCGTCGCATACGCCGTCCGAATCGCTGTCATTCAGGCAGTTGCCGTCACAGTCATAGCTCGACTCGGGGTAGGTGCATTCGGCGTCTGAACCAGGGTACGAAGGTGCATCGGGGTTAAAGTTGCAAGCCGTGGAATCGCTGCAGCCGATGGGGCCACAGTCAGTGCAATTGAACTGCTGTCCCAAAATGAACGCAGGAGAGCCATCTGCTGGTGCGATGAGTGCATGTAACACACCGTTCAAGCAATCTGCGCTTGTGAATTGTGCAATCAAGACCCGCTGATCGTCGCCTGCAATGGCATTCGTAGCCCCGGGCATGGCGAACCACGACCCACCCGTTGCACTGTTCATGAAAATGCTTTCGCCTGATGTGGCAGATGGATAGAATAGGTTTGAGACCCATTGCTGATCAATGTCTTCGTTGACGATGATGAACGATTCACCGCTTCCCAAATTCGGTTCTTGTTCAAGGCCAATCGTGACATAACTGTCGTAGGATAAAGACGGGTAGAGAGCCAAACCTTCCGTCGAAATCCCAGCAGCCGTAGGGCCAGATGCGTAAAGACTGTTGAAGTAACCTGCGGGCGCGACGATTTCTGTGGGGTTTTCGTCGTTACCGAACACCGTCAGAACTTGATCGGCAGGGTCCGCCAGGTTGATAAAGAACTGGTAAGTCGTGTGACCGGTAAGGTCAGCTTCTCCTACCATTCCGTCGTGTTCACCGGCAATTTCAATGGACATTGAATAGTCCTGGGCGTGGGTGGTTTGCAGGGCTGTGCACAACACAGCTACCGCCCAGAAGGACCGGGTTAGGCAATTTTGGCTCATGTCAGACAATTTGGGACTTCTAATATAAGGACTCAAGGCTTATATTATGCTATTCGTCGAAAGAAATTATTTATCCCCAGACGAAAAGTGTCTAATTGTCGAAAGTTGTACGATCCGCCTTACATACCATTGGTCTCTAAAGTGCCGATGAATATGCGATAAGGACCGCTCAGTTTGGACAGTTCGCGCCAAAATCTGTCAGGAGCAATAACAAGTCTGCGACGGTAACGACGCCATCGGAATTGATGTCGGTCGCGCAATCATTGGTGGCTTCGGAGAACAGGCAAGATGCGTCGTCAACCGTAGATAACTGATTGAAATTCAGTGCCGAAGGATAGGTGCATCCGAAGACTTCGCACGAGATGAAATCACACGTTCCGTCATCAAAAGTGGCTTCGCTGCTGAAATTGCATGCGTTGGGGTAGGTGCAGCCGGGCTCCTCGTCTTCACCGGTTCCGTTTCCACTTGGATCGCAAGGAGTGTCTGTGGTGTGCTCGCCGTAATTCGACCAGTCGTCCATGTCCAGAACGATCCATTCACTGTTCGTGGCGTCGGTACCAGCTGAGCTTTGCCAGTCTCCTGAATTGCCGCCTATTACGTGGCTTTTTCGAACCAGGGTGTGGTTTTGTGTAGCTGCAGGAACGCCGGCCACGTCCCAGCCACTTCCGGGGTCACCGTCCCAATCTCCGATGATGTCGAGAATGACAAAATCTGTGGGGTTGCCTTCTACCAGTGCAAATCCGTCGTCCCCATTGGATAAGTTTCCGTAGATGAAGTCTGCAGCGTTGAGCAAGGTTGGGCTCGCGGAAGTGTGTACAATTCGGAATACTCCACCGGCTTCAATGGACGCTCCCGCGGGCAATTCTACCCACGTTTCGTACGAACCCGGCGTTGCCGGTGCGTTCACGGTATGGGCCAATGCCAAATTCTCAAGACTTAGCGGGAGCAATCCCGGATTGAATACTTCGAGGTATTTGTTGTTCGAACTGCCTTCCCCGTATTCCGAGAAAAACAAGGAGCAAGAGGTCAATTCGTTGCCCGAACAATCCAGCCCTATTTCGGGGTAGGTGCATGACCCGTCGTTGGTGGTGGCGCTAGCGTCGTAATTACAGGCACTGGGGTCAGTACACCCTTCAATGGAGGTGCCTGACCAAAACCACGCCGTCTCCACCCATTCAGGATGGCTGATGTAAGGATTGAAATTGCCTTGTGCCGACTCAACGCGGGTATTTCGGGTGGACTCGAAAGCATCCACAGGATCGTCCAAGTGCCATTGAAAAAACATTTCAGGATCACCAAGTGCCTCCATGCTCCCCGCTTGGGTAGGGTACATCGTATAGAAGTAAAATACTTTTCGGGCGATGTCTCCCTTTTGATCGGCCGGCGGTTCCCAGGCGGCTCCAGACCGTTTGGACCAAGCTGCTGGATTGCTCGGGATGTTGCCTTGTGTGGTGTAATCGCCGTTGGAGTCAACACCGTACCATTGGGCGGTCTCGTCAGCAACCCAGCCGTAGCTGGTGTTTCCACGCGCAGAATTGGCGCTTCCATGGGTAGGGCGGATGTTGAACAAATCCGACTTCATGGGGGAAATGCTGCCAAAGAAGCTTTGTGGTACGATGTGTTCAGTATTGATGGGGTTGAGATAAGTCGTGAAGGAGGCGGCTTGTTGGAAGCCTGTGTAAATGCCGGTAATCAAACCGCCTTGCTCATCGGTAAATCCAAACATCTGCGTACGCGCTCCGTTGTATCCCAAATCGTCGAAGTAAGGGTCGTACCATTCGTTCTTCAGCCATTCCCTAAGGTCTTCTGAGTGGAGATTCGCAGGGGGAGTGGGTTGGGCCCACCCGATCGTTTGTAGGCAGGAGATTACGAGGATGAGGGGATAGAACTTATTCATGGAATTCACGCGAATCAAATACGTTTAAATTACTGGTAATAAGCAAGTAAGATCAGTCTTTCTTGATAAAATAGAGCTCTGTAAAGTCGAAGTCAGGATTGGGCACGTTGATGTCCAGTGACTCCACTGAACCTTCTGCGTTCAGGCTGAAATGAGCGGTTCCGCTGGGCAACATCATTTGGCTCCCCCAATGCAGGCGAAAGGTGTCGAAATGCCAGTGTTCCAGTTCTCCAAAGAACAGCGAAGTCGGTTGAAAGTCGAAAGAGAGCTGTTCATTCTCCAGTTCCACCACGAGATCTCCGTACATCTTATCTGTGTAGGTCCCGGCATAAGATTCCAGTGCGAGGGATGGGGAAGTCCCCGGTATGCGGGAATCATTGAGGGCCTGCTCCGCGGCAGCCTTCTCCTCAGGTTCAGCTGCTCGGCGCTCGCGCAGGAAGTCAAGCAAGGGAGTTCCCTTCTCGTTTTCCAATAGAATGCCCAGTGCGTCAAACCCGGTTGCCCATGGAACAGAACTGTTCGTGTTGGTGGCGATGAAGATGCCAAGCTTCTCCTCAGGTACGAGCAATTGGCGAGAAATCATTCCGTCATAACCGCCGGAATGTCCAACGACCTTGCGACCGTGCAATGTGCTCAGCTCCCACCCCAAACCATAGCCTCGAAAGTGCATGCTGGGAAGGTATTGGTTGTAAAATGGTGACACGGGAATGGGGGTGTGCATGCTCCACATGCTACGGGTTTGTTGCTCGGTCCATAGCCGTCCACCATCGACGCGTCCACTGTCCATTTGGACAATCATCCATCGGGCCATCTCATCGACGCTGGTGATCAAGGCCCCAGCTGGTGCCATGTTGTCCCAGTTGACCCAATTAATGGGTGCCAATGAGCCGTCTTCCAGTTCATTGTGCGGCAATGCGACATTTTCAACGTTTTCAAGCGCGTTGGTCGACAGCACGGCGCGCTCCATGCCCAGTGGAAGGAGCAATGAATCGCGTACGACTTCTTCCCAATCCCGGCCGGTCACTTGCTCGATGACCTGACCTGCAGCGATGTAAAGGATGTTCTGGTAGCCAAATGTGGTCCTGAATCCGCTGACCGGTTCCAGATGCCGCGCCTTTTTCAGCACGTCTTCGGCGCTCCAAGACGTTCCATACCAGAGCAAATCGCCCGAGAAGGTGGCCAATCCACTGCGGTGGCAGAGCAGATCTGCGATGCGCAATTCATCGGTGACGTACGGATCGTAAAGCTCGAAATGCGGCAAGTATGATTGCACGCGGTCGTCCCAGTTCAATTTCCCCGCATCCACCAGTTGCGCTAGGGCAGCGCTGGTAAAAGCTTTTGTGTTAGATGCAACAGCATACATCGATTGGGAATTGGCCGGTTCCGAACCGGTTGCGTCGAGCATCCCATGAGAAGAACTGAAAATGAGTTGGCCCTCGTGAACCACGGCCACCGAGATGGAGGGCAGGTTCAGGGTTTGCTGAGCTTCTTCTAAGGCAGCATCGAGTCGATTCCACTGTGCATTTGAAATGCGCAATTGCGCGGAACAGGGTTCAGAAGTAAGCAAAGCCATCCCCACCAGACCAAGAAATCCGAGAAACGTGCGTTTGACTTTTGGGGTTTTGAAGGAAATTTGGGACATCATAACAGCTAAGTTCGGTGACATGACCTCGAAAGCCTTCAAAATCGGTGCAAAAGTGCGTTTTCTCAATGATGTGGGTGAAGGCACCGTGAAAGGCTTTTCAGGCGACGATCAGGTCTTGGTAGAGGATGAAAATGGTTTCGAGTACGAGCATCATGCAAAAGACCTCATACCCATGGAGTCTAAGGCGGACATGGAGCAAGCATATGAGCGCGTAGTTCCCTCGGTGCTTGAAATCCTCCAGCAGGAAATGGACCCCAATCGCCAGCGCAAAATGGAGCAGGACTTCAAGGCGAAATACAAAGAGGCACAAGCACGTCCAACAGGTGGCACGGTGGAAGAGGTTGATCTGCACCTCCACGCCATAGTGGATTCACAAGCGGGACTCAGCCCTGGAGTGATGCTGGAATTGCAGATAGCGCACTTCGAACGGATGCTTCAAATCGGCATTCGGCAGCGTACCAAGAAGATGATTTTCATTCACGGCATCGGTCAAGGGGTGCTGCGTCACCAAATTTGGTCGAGGGTGGAGCAGTATTACCCGGATTGTTCGTGCCGTTCAGCGGACCCAAGGCAGTATGGAAATGGTGCGACAGAGGTGTGGATCGGCGAGTCTGCCTTTCGTTCTTGACCCCGGCATCAATCGTTTGTTGCCTCTTTCGCCTTTTTCTCGTCTGTCCACTCGCGCGCAATCGTGCGCAAGTCCCGTTCGGGATCGTTGATGCTCAATTGGGTCGCATCTACCTCCAATGGCGTTTCCAATGCGGTCCATTCAAGGGCGCGAATCTGGAGTAATGCTTGGTCGTTTCCCGCAATTTTGGTCAATGAAATCAGCGGATATTTTTGAGCAGTGAAGGGGAGTTCGCATGGCTCGATGGGTTGGAGCCGCAGCCAGTTGAATGCAGCCATTGCACGGGAACCGTTCTTCTCGTTACTCAATACAACCTGTATTTCGGTATCGCCTTCGCGGAACGTCCAGGTGGACGAAGTATCTGTCCTCGCCGTTGCCTCCCAATTTGGTGATTTTTTGGGGCTGAATTGGGTCGCATTTCCGGTGAAGCCCGCTTGTTCGGCGATGCGCGCGGGAATGAACGCACCTTGCAGTGTTTTCAAATTCAGGGTCGCAGCGCGGTTTGTGGATTGATCCAGGTAAAAGACATCCTCGGTCGCACCGTTCTGCATTTGCCACACGTGGGGAGCATCCTTCGTTTTGGGGTTGAACCAAAACCACTGGAGTTGTGTCCGACCTCCTTGCGTTGTTTCAAACGTGGCCCGTTCAGGCCAAGCATGGGTCTTGGTTCCAAGGTTGGTGCGGGACATGGCCGCAATTTCCTTGGACAGCTCTGCTTGGTACGCCATTCGCTCCAGGCGCGCAGAGTCCACCGGTACGCTGTCGGTCAAGAGGGAGTCTTGTGGAGTGGTTTCTACGGACTCTTGGGCGTGAATAGGAGCCCAGGATTGTAGCAGCATCAGTGCTGTGGAGATGCCCGAAAGCAGCATTTTCTTCATAAATCGAAGATACGGCTTCGGAAGGGAAGATTTATTGCGCGCGCGATCGGCGTCTCAGGCGCTTTGGATTGTTCCACGGGCCTTGAATTTTCGGGTCGCGGACATCCACATCTTCTTGGAGCACCCATTGATTCTTTTTCCAAACCAACGCGTCGTAGGACATGTCCGGTCCGTAGTAAGAGGTTTGTCCTTCAAGGTCGGCACTGGGTGGACTCAAATGATCCATCACAATCATGTCGAGGTCTTCGCGCCATTGCAAAATGGCTGACACTTGGTCGGAGTATTCCAAGACGTAGCGCTTGGTGCTTCCTCGGCCGGCTGAGATGATTGGGACTCCAAACTTGAGCTTTGTCCCGCTCACTGAGAGCGTTTCTACGATTTTCCGCGTTCGAATGTTGTCTGCTCCATCCCATCCCAGTAGGGTGTATACCATTCTGCTGCCTTGTTCTTGAATGAGCACCTCGTAGTAAACTGCACCGGGCCAATCCTTCGGGGTAAAACGCGCCTTTGCATCCAGTGTGGGCCTGAGGGCGGTGGGCCGTTTGTACCGGAGAGGACGTACCACTTGCGTTCCACGTTTATCATGGAAAATGACCACAGCACCGTACGCGTGCGTTTGGTTGGAGAGTTCAACATTCCACGAAACGATGGAAAGCTGGTCTTTTCCCGCACCTGCCGATGCATACCCCATATGGGTGCTCAAAAGTTGGGCGGCATTTTCTTCCAACGCATTTTCATTCCAATGCGCCACCATGGCCTCCGAGAGCTGTTCACTCAAGGCCAATCGTTTGGAGTCCGTCGGTGCCTTTTGGATCGCTTCGTATTGCGCCACGAAATCATCAATGGGCGCGGCATGCAGCCAAAGGATTGCGCCGAGAAGGAAGCACGCAAGCGACCCCGCACGTTTGGTCAGGCGGTGCGCATGTAGCCGCGAAAAGTGGGTTAGGGGTGCCATAAATTATGAACGCATTGCTGCGTTGGGAATTGCCTCAGAGGTGCATGAAGGCCTTTTTCGCCAAGAGCAGTTCTTCCGATTCTTCGTGGTCGGGATCGTCTACACAACAGTCTACCGGGCAGACTGCAGCGCACTGCGGCTCGTCGTGAAATCCGACACACTCGGTGCACTTCTCGTGTGCGATGTAGTAAACGTCCATGTTCCTTGGATCGTTTTCGTGGTCTGCATTGACGGTTCCAACCGTGGGGTGATCGCCCTCTCCTTTGAATCCTGTTCCATCCGAGAACAACCAGCCCGCTCCGCCTTCGTAGATGGCATTGTTCGGGCATTCAGGTTCGCAAGCTCCGCAGTTAATGCAGTCGTCGGTGATCATAATAGCCATGCGCGTGTGGGGTCTCTGGTAGCGGTGTAAATTTGGGGCGAAGATACGCACCAACATGACCAACACATTCTTTTCCGGCCTTGTTCATTTGGGCGCTTGGTTCCGCGGCGAAATTGATGGCGAAGGAAGCAACGACGAAGAATTGCTTCGAACGGCAGAGGCCCAAAACCGCTGGTTCACGCCGGACTTCATGCGTCAGGCGATGGAGGCGAATGGTGAGATGCTGCAAGCACCGGTCCTGAGGAAGTGGGTCTCGTCTTACCCCGGGCTCGACCAACCGCGGTCGCCAAAAAAGGTGGGATTGGTCCTCGCCGGGAATTTACCCATGGTGGGGTGGCACGACGTGCTCAGTGTTTTAATCGCTGGTCACCACGCGGTGGTGAAATGCAGCTCGGAAGACAAAGTCCTGATCCCGGCGGCCATTCGGGTACTGGAAGAAGCGTTGGGCGCTGAATTTGACGGTCGGTTGGCATTCGTTCAGGGCACCCTTCAAGACGTCGATGCGGTGATTGCTACGGGCAGCGCCAATACGAATCGGTACTTTGAATACTATTTCCGGGATTTGCCGAAAATCTTGAGAAGCCAACGAACGAGTGTCGCAGTACTGGACGGAAGCGAAACCCACAGCGAATTGCAAGCACTCGGATCCGACGTGTTTCGCTACTATGGATTGGGGTGTCGAAGTGTGACCAAACTGATGCTGCCACGGGGTTTCGATTTGGATCGCCTCTTCGGAGCTTGGGTGGATTGGGGATTTGTCGCCCAGAACAACAAGTACGCGAACAATTACGATTACCACAAAGCGGTGTGGCTTTTGAACCAGGAACAACTCTTGGAGAATGGGTTCTTGTTGATGAAGGAGGACGAAGGATGGATGAGTCCGGTGGGGACGCTTTTTTATGAGTGGTATGACGACCTGAAGTCGGTAAGCAGCAAGTTGAACGAATCAGCAGGACAATTGCAATGCGTGTCGACTCGCCTTCCGGCATCCGAGTTAGCAGAAAACGTCCCCTGTGTATCCTTCGGTCAAACGCAGAATCCTAGCCCCTGGGATTATGCAGACGGGGTCGACACACTGAACTTCTTATTGGCACTATCTTCGTGACCAACTGTGCAAGAAAGGAACATGTCAAAAAGGGAAATGAGATCAGGATTGAAATTCCAATGGGCCATGGTCGCTGCATGGGTTATTGGGTTGTGGGGGTGCTCGACGGACATTGAATTGAATGCGCCCTATGACCGGACACCTGTGGTATTTAGCCTGTTGGATGCCGCCCAAGACACGCAGTGGGTCCGCATCAACCGAACGTGGTTGGGTGACGGCAATCAATTCGATGCGGCCTTGATCGCCGATAGCAGCGAGTACGACGCATCTTCCTTGACGGTGACCGTTCAAGAACGCACGGGCAATGTAACGGGCACCCAATGGAGCCTCAAGGACACGGTCATTGAGAACAAATCGGACGACGGAATTTTCTACGCTCCGGAGCATCAAATGTGGTATTTCGTTCCGGAGGCTGGGCTCGATACGGATGCGGAGTACGATTTGGCGATTGCCATCGAAGAAGAAGAGGAGCTGGTGAGTGCGACGACCAACATGATTGCAGAGCAAATCGGTAACATTACCCAACCACCTCCGGGTGTCAACAACTTCAAGCTGGGGTTTGCGAGCCCTGGCTTCGTCACAACCTATCCGGATATCACATTCAAATGGTCGTCCACTGCGGGTGCCAGCCGCTACGACATTACGGTTTTCATTCACGTCATCGAACGCGTTTGGAACGATTTGGAACACACCGATCTCCTCGAAGAACGCGAGCGGATTGTGGAATGGAACATCGGAACCCTCAATACGGACGACGATGAAGGCGGTGAAGTCTTGCAAAAGGAAATCAGCGGATCGCGATTCTATTCAACGCTGGCGACGCAATTGGACGAAGATCCTTACATCACACGTGTCTTGGGGGTTTGGGATGAAGAGGTTCAAATTGCCCGTGCGGTGGACTTTGTATTGACCATTGCCAACGAAGAACTTTCGACGTACTTGGAAGTCAATGCGCCCGTCACAGGCGTCATTCAAGAGCGCCCAGAATACACCAACATCAATGGGGGATTGGGACTCTTTGCCGCCCGCTCTTCTCAAGGTGTTTACGGAATCGGTTACACCACTGCAACCGTTGAGCATCTGATTGAAGGGGATGAAACGGCCGCCTTGAATTTTTGCACGCCCAACCCATTCTCTGATTTTTACTGCGATTGATGGAACACACGCTCTCGACCCAGATTCACGATGCGACAATCGAATTGTCCATGGGGCTGTACACCATCCGGTTTGCGGATGAAGCTGTATTGGACCTCAATCAGATGAAGCGCGTAGAGACGGCTAGGCGGCAGTTGGTTGAAGGCGGGGTGGGGCCTGTGTTGGTCTTGATTCCCAGAAATGCGGCCCTCGTAGAACAAGAAGCGCTCGCTTGGCTCGGTTCAGATGAAGCGATGCTGGATGTGCCAGCTCGCGCAGTTGTGGTACCCTCGTCCATTCAAGTATTGCGGGACCGCATCCGATGGGCATTGTTCAAGCCCGCCGTTGCTTTCCGCGTGTTCCGCAACCCCCAAGTCGCTAAGGGTTGGGTGTTGGACCAATGGTACGATTCCCAAATTGGGAAGGAGATCGATGCCTTCGAGTCTGAAGGCTTGATTTAATCAGCGCACAAGCACCTGAACGGCGGATCCGCCTCGTACGCGGAGGGCATACGCTCCGGGTACCAGTTGGGTAGGGACCACAAATCCGCTGGATTGGCCGGCCAATACGAGTCGCCCGGTTCCGTCGTAAAGCTCCCACACCAAGGATTCGTTCCATTGTACGCTTTCTCCACGATTTACAGGATTAGGGAAGGGGAGAAGAGCAGCCTGTTCTGTAAGCGTCGAGACGCCATTGCTTGAGGTCAAATCCTGGTAGGTTGCTGTCAACGGAAGTCCGAAAATCTCCGTGATCTCGAGCAACGGGAATCCCATGTCTGTTCCCCACCATTGGTAAGTAACCTGCTCGCGGTCGATGCTAAACGGCTCACCGAGCTGTTCAATGAACACGTCGTCTGTAGCCGTGAGGTAAGTGCGGGTGCGTAAGACGTCATAGGAGCCGCTGGGAAGAATCAGGGTGCCCCATCCGTCGACTTCCACTTCCCTTTCCTGGTCCAAACCATAGGATAAGATGCCGGTAAGGTCCAATTGAAAAGCGGCGGTGCTGGTCAACGTAGCGCCGTATTCCATGGGCAATGGGATGATCTCGTCAATATCGTCATAGGTCACCGGTAAGTCAAAGCCCATGGCGCTCAAACCCACGCCAGCGATTGCGTATGCATCTCCATCGGTTTGGTAAAAGTTGTTGAACCCGTCAAGAGGAATGCCGAAGTCCATTCCGAGGTCTGGGAATTCAGTGGGCAAGAAGAAGTCGCACTGATAGGTTGAGTTAAATGGGCTATTGAAGACCAGCGCGGCACTGATGCTTGCATCGTTGATGTCTACCGGGGTGAGCGGCGCATCGGTCAGCGGGATCAAATCGCTGGCATCCCAGGTCACGTCCGCACCGGCTTGTTCCCCCAAGCTCATGTCTGTAATGGCTGCAGTAACGAGCGGGTAGGTCACATCAGGCTGCGGCATGTCATCGCTTGTGATGGTGATTTGGCTGAACGCTGGCGCTGCGCAGATGCAGGCAAAGAGGAAGGGGAGGATGCGTCGCATGGGAAAAAAGTTTGCCCGAAGTTACGGGGAATGGTGTGCTAATCAGCGCTCAAGTCACGCCATCGGTCGAAGGCCCACCTGAATCGGAGTCCGACACCCTGCACAGATTGGCCCTCAATGGCGCTGGTGAGGTTGGCATTCTGGCGCGTGTGGCCCGTGAGTTGAACGTTTCCATCAGGGGTCAGATCAAAACTCACTGTCAGGTCCTGAATCTGAACGTCTTCTGCGTGAACTTGCCCAAAAGATTGTGCGCCAAATTCGCCTTCAATGTGCAACCGATCGTTCAGCATTTGGGTGCTCAGGGCTAGGCCCAGGGCTTGCTCACCACTCAGTGCGTCCTGCGCGTAGTCCAGTCCAACATCAACAGCCGGGGCAATCTGCGATATCCAATGGCCCAATTGATTCGCCAAAAACTGGGTGCTTTGAGCCGGCTGTATGAAGCCGCCTACAGCTGCCTCTGCCGGATCTGATGGTAAGAATTGGCCCATGACCAGAAGCCCCAATGCCTGCCGTTGAACTTCTTCTTCACTGATCAATGCCCCCTCCATCAAGGCTTGAACACGGGAGTCAGCGGTCGGTGCTTCGATGCCAAAGTCTAGCTTGGGTTGCAACATCGAGCCGTCCAATTTTAATCCCAGTTCGATGGGTAAACGACCGGGGAGATCGGAGACCTCGGGGAGGAGCGCGTCCAACGTGGTCCGAGTGGTGTAAGTTGTTGCAATGGAAAGTTCTGCATTGTAGGGGTCGCCCTGCCAGGCAATGGTGCTCCCTGGTTGGATGTCGAAGCGTTTGTTCAACCAGTTTTGCAAGGTGAAATAATAGGCTCCTTCGGTAATCTCGAGATCTCCTGTCATGCTGAGTTCTTCGAAATCATCAATGGTTAAGTCCAGATGCCCTGTGGCTTCCCCAACAATTTCATCCCCAACATCCCGATCGAATACAATACGTGCTTGTGCGCCTTTGTCGACATCTATCCCAAGATTCAAGGTCACATCAGAAAATACCCCGCGCGACGGGCGGCCTTGCTCTGTTTGCTCTTCGTTGTCCGCAAACCGAATAAACTCTGCATAATTGACGTCTGAACGCCCGTCCATGGGCAAGGCAAAATCTGTTCCGGCACCTGAGGTAATTGCGGCGTCAATCTGCAAGAACGGTCCGTGCCCTGAGACATTGATGTCGCCTGTACCCATAGCTTGACCGTAAAACAGGGCATCCGGCGTTGGGGGGATGTTCATCAGCTCAACTGCATCCTCGGGTAATTCAATTCCGAAGTCCAGGCTCCAATCCGAAAAGGAATCATGAAGTGCTGTTCCATTAAACGTCCCGGAGCGCGCATTGCGATCCTTCAATTCCCATTGGTCGAGATAGAAGCCGTCAGGACGGACATCAACAGATCCCGTCAGACCATACGTAGTTCCCAAATAAGGGACTTCGATGCTTGCATTCTCGGCGATCAGGACACCTGTTAAGCTTGTGTTTTTATGCAAGCCCACGGCCGTTATGGCCCCATTCGCTTGGCCTTCCAGGGCAATGCTGGACGGGGGGAAGAACGGGTTGGCGGCGCGCAATGGGAGTCCAGCGAATCGCATCGTTAATTCGGTGGAGGCCATGTCCGCCAAGTCAGCTTGGGTGCTCACCTCGATGCTTCCTGTAGAATCCACTTGTCCAGAAGCGTACACCTCGAAAGCATGAGCGGGACCATTGGCGAAGAGTTCGAGGCCGTGCAGGCTGTGTTCATGCCAGGAGATGTCTTCGACGCTGCACTGAGCGGTCAGGAGCGGAGCGCCTCCGTCTGCTCTGATTTGCACCTCACCACCTGCCTGCACCAAGGAGATTGAATCATTTTGAACAGGCCACGCCAAAGAATCCACATGCCATTGCGTGCTGAAGTTCCAATGCGTCAAGTCTTCGAATTTGCCGCCGCAGTCGAGCTGGCCGTGGGGTGTGTGTAAGGTGAAGGACGACCCTGCAATGGATCCATCAGCTGGGTTTGCGCTGAGCACAACGGGCTGCTTCAGTTCGATCTCTTGGTCCCTGACAATGCTTGAAAACGGGCGAACGGTGAATTGCAAATTGTTGTCGATTGGACGGACGGTACCGCCCAATTGCCGCGCGATGCTTCCATCCGCGAACTCCAGTGAATCCGCGTGCCAGTCCAGTCCCGGCGTTTCGACGTCTCCAAAACGTCCTGAGAGCTGCAAGCCAGAAGCCGTTGCCTGCGACATGACGACTTCAGGAACATCCACGTTGAGCGTTCCGGTATTTCCTTCCCATGCGGCCTCCGCTCGGACAAGTTGCGGTGCGTCAAACGGCAGGTCAGCCATGAGCGCTACCGGTGCCCAGTCCATGACCGTGACAGCGCCTTCAAAGCGAGGAGTGGATACAATCCTGTGGTTTCGAGGGACGAGGGAAGCCGTGCGCGGATCTAGGGTCCAATCGTTCAGCAGTGAGGTATTGCAACGCAACTTGCCTGCTGTGAAATAGGAGTCCCAATCCAAAGACCAATTCTCGCCACGCTTCGATTGGATCATGTCAAATCGTTCGATGGTGCGCGGAGCCCCGTTTTCCAATAATATGATGTTGCGCATTTCAGCGATCTGCGTCCATTCTGAAGCGCCGATTCCTGAAGCTCTCCAATTGAGTTCACCGTGCATTGCCCAGTCTGAGGAGGCCGACGACGGCTTGAGCTCGATAAGTTGGGTCAGGGAGGAGAATTCCCAGGCGGAATCGTTGAATGACAACTCCCATTGGGAGTCAATTTCGCTGCCTCCAGGATGGTGCGCATCGACCGTCCCGTCCAATCCATTCGCGCCGACTTGACCTTGGATGGCGAGTTCCCATATTCCCGGTACGAGATCCATGCCGTCCAGCTGTATGCCCAGTCCGTCCACGCGAGCATTGACGAGTGCCTCGTTCACATCACCGTTCCAGTCCAACGCCATGGACTGCTGCGGGGCGTCAGTGGCGACGGCCGTTGCGTGGTAACCTTTGGCGTCATGAGACAGGACTGTTTCCCACACCGGCGAAGAGGTGAGGTATGCAGGAAGCGAAACCGTGTTGCCGTTGAATACCGTTTCAAGCAAGGACATGTGCACATCAACCGGTCCAATGCTCCAGCTCTCCTGCTGCAATGCCAGGGGCAGCTCAAGCCCCATTCCTGAAAATTGGCCGGTGATCGCTTCGGAAGTATTCCACGCGATGTTGCCGGTGATGTTTTCGCCTGTGAGGACATCGTTCAAAGGTTCCACCCAAGGCTGATTGTGGTCAACGGGCCAATCCACCGGAGTAGGCTTCCAATCAAATAGCACGTTGTTTTCCGTACCCGAACGTTGTAAAGCCACGGTTGCCGCCCCCCAATTGGATTGAAGGTCAATGTCCCATATGGTTTGGATTGAGTCCGTTGTGATTTGGAGGTGGCAGTTTTGAATGACCGTGGGTTCTTCCCAAGGCATGGACCACATTTGATCGGCGCCGTTAGCGAGTGGCAACACCTCCGTATCCCGAGCCTCGGCCATTCCGGTGGCATGTGTTCCATTCCATTCAATTTGCTGACCGCTGAAACGGCCGCAATTGAATTGGGTCGGGCTGCTTTCTTCTGCCCACGTTACCGCGATTTCCTCAATGCAGACATGGTCAATTAAAAAGGGCGTTGCCTCGTTGGCCGGAGTTTTCGCGGATCCTCCGAATGCTTGCGGGGACAAACGGCCTTTCACGCCTTGAACGGCGATGCTGTCGATGTGGCCGTCGCTCAGGATTGGTCTCCACCCATGGGATGCGATGCGAATTTTGGATAGGTGTATGGAGTCACCACTCGGCGTGCTTACTTGAATGCCATTGCCTTCAATTGCCGGCGGAAAAAGGCCAATTGCGGCCTTTTCGACGTGCCACACCAAGTCGAGGTGGAGGGTCAGCTTGTTCAGGGTGCGTTGTGCGAGCCAAGTCTGAAAAGTCGATGATGCCAGCGTGCTCCAAAAAACGACCAATCCCAATACCAGCGTACCCAGGACCCGTTGCGTTTGTTTTGGTAATCGGTTGCTCATCTATTGCTGGTGAAATTATACTTTTGTAGTCAGAAACCATGCCAACTCCTCCAGTAATCCTAGCGTTTGAGTCATCGTGCGACGATACCGGTGTCGCTGTCATTCGAGGGCGGGAGGTGTTGTCCAATGTCATTGCAAATCAGGCCATACACGAGGCGTATGGAGGGGTGGTGCCGGAACTGGCAAGCCGAGCCCATGCGCAGAACATCGTGCCCACGCTTATGTCAGCATTGGAAAAAGCACAGGTCCAAGTAGACGACATTCAAGCCGTCGCCTACACGCGCGGTCCGGGTTTGATGGGGAGTCTGCACGTAGGAGCGGCTTTTGCAAAGTCGTGGGCTTGGGCCCATGGTCTCCCCATGGTACCTGTTAACCACATGCAGGCGCACATTTTGGCGCATTTTTTGGAACCGGATCCGGCGCCGGAATTTCCCTTCTTGTGTTTGACCGTATCGGGAGGGCACACCCAGCTCGTGAGAATCGACAGTCCTCTCGACATGACCATTTTGGGCGAGACCAAGGACGATGCCGCCGGTGAGGCATTCGATAAGGTGGCCAAATTGATGGGGTTGCCTTACCCGGGTGGTCCCGTATTGGATCGCTTAGCCGGTGAAGGCCGATCGGATGCATTCCGTTTCACCAAGCCGCAAGTGCCCGGGTTGGATATGAGTTTCAGCGGCCTCAAAACGCAGATTTGGCAATTCCTGCAACAAAACGTGCAGCAAAACGATCAGTTCGTTGAACAACGAAAAACCGATATTGCTGCGAGTGTCCAGCACGCGATCCTGGAAATCCTGATGGATAAACTAGAAGCTGGGGTAGAACGAACCGGTATCGAACGCGTCGCCATCGCAGGCGGCGTATCCGCCAACAGAGGCCTGCGTGCGAGGTTGCAGGCCAAGTCAGACGGTGCCAATTGGCAGGTGTTCATTCCGCCTATGGCCTATTGTACGGACAATGCCGCCATGATTGCAGTTGCTGGAAGCATGCTCTACGAGGCGGGCTTTTCGGGAGATCTGGCCGATGAGCCCGTTCCCCGCTGGACTTTCTAACCTGCTTTCTTTTCCGATTCGTGCCAAGATGGCTCCAAGGCCCACAAAGGCAAGACGAGTTTGGACGTCACACCTTGATCAAAGGGATGATTTTCGGGGGTATCTGCAATGAGGAGTTCCCCTCTGTGACGGAGCAGTGCCAGGCGCTCACGAACAATGGAGGTGCCCCGCGACTTGTGGGATTTTTGCTGCTCTTTCCTTTTGCGCAAACCGTAACCGTTATCGCTTACGGCAATGATGAGGTCCTCGCTGCGCCAGTGAATGGAAATACGCAATTGACGGTTTGCGATTCCCTCCATGTTCAGCCCGTGCCATATGGCATTTTCCACAAGGGGTTGAAGGATGAACAAGGGGCAAGGGACCAAGTTGGGAATGACGTCCGAAGCAATGTCCCACTCAAACCGAATGGGTTCATTCAAGCGGAGGCATTCAAGTTCCAAGTATTGCTCGACGTGTTCCATCTCTTGGCTTAACGGACCAAGGATTCGATCCTGTGACATGAAGCCCAGCATCAACAGCCGTCGAAAACGACTGAATACCAATCCGGCCTTTTGGCTTTCAGCGTTTTGCAAAAGGTTTTGAATGCCTGTGAGAACGTTGAAGATGAAATGGGGATTCATCTGGGATTTCAGGTGTTTTCGCTTGGAGTCCCTGACCTTCTCTTTTAAAAGCAGATTTTGTTGTGATTGCGAAACGCTCTGCATCAACAACTGCTTCTCAACGAGTTGCTCTCGGGTATTGGATGTGGCGTCAATGACATGGCGCAAACGGATGCCGTACCACAACCCGTTGCCTCCCGCCAGGACCAGGGCTCCCCAATTGATGATGTCGGGTGTTTTTGGAGGAATGGGCATGCCGATGGGAACGTGCGAGCACAACCCAAACAGAAAACACACGCTTACAATAGCCGCTGTGCCCGTAGCGAAGTGACGCTGGCCGTGTGCAACAAGGTGGGGATGGCGACGAGCAATGCGCTTCAAATTCCATGCTATGACGGTACTCACGGCAGCAAGGCAAAACAAGCCAAGCAGATATGGCCAATCAAAATGAGATGAATCAGAAAGCATGCGACTCGAAAAATAGTCCGTGTCGCGCGCATCCGCTACTTGAGTTTATAAGTGAAGCGGCAGACTTTAAAACCGTCGATTTGGGGCCTGCTATTAGGCTTCTTGATCGTCCGTGACGTAGGCTTTCCTCAGCGCACTTTGCAATTTTCTTGCGTACTCGTCCTTCAGCCAGTTCTTGTAGTTTTCCGTGGTTTTCGCGATGCACTTAGAATACAAGCGAATGCGGTAAGCGATGTCCCCTTCGAGCTCCTTGGCCAATTCAAAAGCATCCCAAATCTCTTCGCTGACGTAACGGATGATTTCGACGTGGTGGGCGATGCTCAACTCAATCGCCTCTTTTGGTCGTCCGCCTGCCCGCGTCACTTTGACATAGGCCTCTGCCATGTTGAAATCGGGATCCGGCCCTCCTTGCAGCTTTTCCATGAGCTCGTCGGAGTATTCAAAGACAAATTCATCTTCAATTTCCTCATCGGTGTACAAGCCTTCGATGTAGGAATTGGGTGATTTGAATATTTCCGCCCAGTTGATGTGGGATTCCCAGAGCCCAAACCGGCGTGCGTTGTTGCCGAGGTCGATGACATTGAAGTCTCGCTTGTTTGGCAAAATGCGCGACCCACGTCCAATCATCTGGTGGTACAAGGTCAAGGACTTGGTCGCGCGGTTGAGGATGATGGTTTGAACAGAAGGAGAGTCAAACCCTGTAGTCAAAATCGAGACAGAACTGAGGATGGCATCCGGCGTTTTTTCAAACCATTCGAGGATGTCCTGGCGCTCTTTTTCGCTGTGGGTATTGTCCAGGTGCATGCATTCGTACCCTTCTTCAATGAACATCGCCTGCACCTGCTTGGAGGTGTTGATCCCGTTGTTGAAGATGAGGGTTTTGGTGTCCTTCGCCTTCTCCTCGTAGGCGTATAGAAGCTTCTCCTGCATGAGGTAGTTTCCATACAAGCGCTCAGAGCTGCTCACCGTATAATCGCCGTTGATTCCGATCTTGAGCGAACGCAGGTTGACGTCGTAACTGTACGTGACTGCCTTGGCCAAAAATTCTTGTTCCACAAGGGACGAAATGGACTCACCGACAATCAGCTCGTTGTAATTGTCCTTCAATGGCAATTTCACATTGGAACTCAATGGAGTCGCCGTTACGCCGAGGATAATCTGATTGGAGAAATGACCGAATAACTTGCGGAAGCTGTTGTAGTGGGCCTCGTCAATGACCACCAACCCCAAGTTTTCAAACTCAATTCGCTCGTCGTTGAGTCGGTTGTTGAGGGTTTCAACCATCGCCACAAAACACCAGTGGTCATCGTCCTCATCGAGCTCCTTGACCTTGCTGTTGATGATTTTGTTTGGAATGCCTATATCCGTGAGCATTCGGCTGGTTTGGCCGCAAAGTTCGATTCGGTGGGTAAGGATGAGTACCCGCTTGCCTGTTTTGAGGATGTACCGTTTCGCTAATTCCGAGAAAATCACGGTTTTTCCTCCTCCCGTTGGGAGTTGAAACAACAAGTTGTAGCGGTCCGGAAATTTGTCCATCCGCGCCATCAAGGTGTTGATGGCGTTTTCCTGGTACCCGTACAAATTCTTCCCTTTGTTGGCTTCCAGTTTCTTCTTCAGCTCGAGGTCGGTCAATGACAAAGCAGCGGGTGGTTTTGGTGGCAAATACGCCGGAGGAACAATTGCGAAAGGGCAAAAGTACCGTGTAGATTCCTTACCTAAAAGGATTCTGGACAATCGTTTTTCAACGAAGGCTGCGCATGGATTGGAAAACCCATTTTCCCCGGCCATTTTTGTGCATGTTGTATAAGCAAATTCCCTCTTCATGGGCGCCCATCACCACGAATTTGCACCCCATCCTCGAGCGGGTAGAGGAGCGACTGGTGCAAGCGCGTAGAGAAGGAGTTTGCTATCCACCGGAAGGCCAGGAATTGCAGGCATTTAAATATGTGGGACCTGGTGACGTTAAGGTGATTATCTGCGGTCAGGATCCTTATCATGGCCCCGGTCAGGCGCATGGCTTGGCTTTTTCTGTGGCGGCGGGGGTCCCGTATCCTCCTTCGTTGCGCAACATGCTGAAAGAGGCGCGGGAGGACCTCCAATCAGACTGGCCCATTGAGCGTTCCTTCGACCCGGAGGGTGCCTTGGGCCAATGGGCGCGAAACGGCGTGTTGTTGTTGAATGACGTCCTGACGGTGAAAGAAGGCGCTCCCGGTTCTCATGCTGATTTGGGATGGCAGGCATTTACGGGTGGGGTATTGGATGCGATGGCTGGCAGCGAAAAGCCATTGGCGGTACTTTTATGGGGGAAGCCCGCGCAAAGACACCGAACACGCTTCAGCAAACCGCAACACCTCATTTTAGAGGCGCCTCACCCAAGTCCATTATCTGCTTACCGCGGATTTTTCGGTTCACGTCCATATTCTCAGGCCAATGCGTGGCTTGAGCAACACGGCGTGGATCCCGTGGATTGGATGGGTTAGATCGACAGCAGGCGCCCCATTCGATCATCGCCGCCGAACAGGAGGGCATCGGTGCTGGCGCTTAATGCATTGATGGATCGATTGCTCCCGCCGTTCTTGAATGTGATTTTTTGCAACGGTGAAAGGTCGTCCATGGACCAAGATTTGACGGTTTTGTCTCGGCTCGCAGTCCACAACTTCCCTTGGGCGATGGCCATGCGGTAAATGGCTCCTTCATGTGCTGGAAATGCCAAGATTTCCTCTCCATTCTTCCCCCAAACGCGGACGTGGCCATCTCGTCCACCGGACATCCAGGCCTCCTTTTTCGGATGCCACATCGCCGCATAACAGCCGCCCGCATGGCCGGTAAGGCTCAATGCTGCAGGGTGGGAGGCCATCAATTCGTCCACGGATGTGGTATGTGCCTGGCCTTCGGTTGTCCCAATGAAGATGCGTTTTCCTTGAGGAACGATGCACCGAATTTTCTGCGCTCCAGGCAAGCGCCATTCGCTCTGTTGTCCCTCGTCGTTCCACACGACGACGCGTTCGTCACCGCCCCCGGAAATCAACAAACCGGAAGCGGTCCAAGCCAATGCAAACAAGCCGTTGGCGTGTGCTTGAAGCCTTTGGGCTTCAGCCGATTCTGCAGTCTTCCACCGAAAGAGCTCCCCGTTTTCCGTGCCGGCAACGCGGCGTCCCTCGTGCGCACTCACTGCGAAAAAGGCTTTCTCGTGGTGAAGGAGTGCTCGGCCTTCTCCTTTGCCGTTGCGGGGCCATTCTGCCACAATGCCATCCCCACCGGCGGTCAGCCAAGTTTCCGAACGGCCGTCCCAAAAGGCATCGTAAATGGCGCCTTGGTGCCCGGAAAGATGCACGGTTGTTTCGTTGGTTCCCATCAATTGCCGAATTTAGTGCCCTCAAAGTATTTCCAAGCATGCAATACGTATTCCTCGGCATGGCCATCCTCACCGTGGTGGCTTTCATTCAGTACCGTCGCCAAAACAAGCGATAACCTTTGAGCATGAGCAAACCGTCCATTCCAAAGGGAACCCGAGATTTTGGTCCGCGCACCATGGCGCGACGCAACTGGATGTTTGGCGTAATGCGCCGGGCGTTCGAACGCTATGGGTTTCAACCCATTGAAACGCCAGCGATGGAGAATCTCCAGACGCTAACGGGAAAGTATGGCGAGGAAGGGGATCAATTGATTTTCAAGATCCTCAACAATGGAGACTACTTGGCCAAGGCCAACGGAGAGGCATTGGACTCTCGCAACTCCAAGGCCTTGACATCCAGCATTTCTAAAAAGGCCCTTCGTTACGATCTCACGGTGCCGTTTGCGCGGTTTGTGGTCATGTCGCGAAATGATTTGGCCTTTCCATTTCGTCGCTACCAGATGCAAACGGTTTGGCGTGGAGACCGTCCGGGCAAAGGCCGGTACCAGGAGTTCACGCAATGCGATGCAGATATCATTGGGTCGGACAGTTTGTTGTGTGAATTGGACTTAATCACTTTATTCCATGAAGTGCTGTCCGAATTGGGTGTCCCGGGTTATGAAATAGTGTTGAATGACCGTCGCTTGCTCAACGGGCTGGCACGTGCTTGGGGAATCGAAGACCGATTCCAGGATTTCACGGTTGCACTGGACAAATGGGATAAAATCGGTAACGACGGTGTGCGTAAGGAATTGGCTGAAAGGGGCTTTGATGCTGCCTCAGTGGATGCGGTTATGGGGTTGTTTGATTTGCTCCAATCCCCGGATTTAGTTACTCGGTTGGCCGGCATCAAAGCCATGTTCCAAGCCGACGATGAAGAAGCGCACCAAGCTTTTGCAGAAGTGGAGGATTTGATTGGTTTGGCGCATGCTGCAGGGGTGGGGGAGAACGTGTTGGTTTTTGATCCGACCCTCGCGCGTGGTCTGAACTACTACACAGGAGCCATTTTTGAGGTACGGGTACCTGAAGCACCGATCGGCAGTATTTGCGGCGGAGGACGGTACGCCGATTTGACCGGAATTTTCGGTTGGGACGGAATGAGTGGTGTTGGCGTCAGTTTTGGCGCTGATCGCATTTACGATGTCTTGGAGCATTTTGACGCGTTCCCAACGGAGGCCATGGTGCAGCCGCAAGTTCTCATTGTGCAGATGGATGCCGAAGGACGAAGCGCCGCGGTTGATGCCCTCCACGCTCTTCGCGGAAATGGCACGCGAACAGTACTTTACCCAGAGGCAGCGAAGCTGAAGAAACAATTGAAGCATGCCGCTGAATTGGGCGTCTCCTTTGTGATGTTGGCGGGTGAAGATGAACGGGCCCAAAATGCCTGGACGGTTCGCAACATGGAAACAGGAGAGCAAACCGTCGCGTCCTTGTCGGATGCCATCGGCATAATTCAGAGCGCCCTCTCGTAGCCTAACTAGCGAGTGCGCTGGCCACCCGATGGGCTAAATGCGCTGGAGACGCTGTGGGGTCGCCTAAAAGCTTAAAGCGACGGGTGATCACCTCAGAACTCGCTCCCTCGGGCAAATACATCGTCTCTGGTGGACTGAAAGAGAGGACGAGCTCATCGTCTATCAAGTCCATATTCAATGTGGAATTCCCCAGCGGCTCTAGACTGCGTTCTGCCAATTGGAAATAGGGCCAAAGGGTGTTTTGGGCCCAATCGCTGATGATAAACGTAGCTGTATGGCGATCTTTTGTAAGCTCATCCAGCATTCCATCGTCTACGTCACATGTGAGTCGCATTCCTGTCAACATGTGCATCAAATCGAAATGGGTTTGAATGTGTTCTACCGTATCCGCTAGCGGTAAAAAGGGCATGGAGCCTTCATACAGGGTTTGCCGAAGGTGACGAGCAAACAACGTGATGATCCGTTCGGCTTGCTCGTGGTCTCCCATCAAAAGATGATGTTCAATGGTGGCGAGGATCAATTCAAATCGGTCGGAGATCTTCTCCAAGGCATTTTCCGAATGCGTGACCCGACTGAGAACGGTGCCCAATTGACTGCGTTCTTCCAAGCGTTGCAATTGCGAGCGAAGAAATTCCAGTCGACTTTGGATGTGACGGTGCGATTCTGCGTGGAGGACGAGCGATAAGTTCCAACTCACCTGCGACACGGCGAGCACAGCAAAATTGCAGATGGCCCAAATGGCTGTTGCCCAAATCTGATCATCAAATATCATGGGTGCGCCCAATCCGATGACACCAAGGCTGGCTATCCAAAGAGGACGATTCTGAATGGTCCGTCCGATGTTAGAGCCCGTGGTCTTGGTATATAATTCGGCGTACGATCGTACTTGCCAGATTGCAAGAGCAGCCACACCAATTGAGATGATGGAGGTCCAAACCGTCATGACTCCACATGGTTTTTCAGCCAATGCTGAGCGGCATCGAGGGGATGCCGTGTGCCGTTCAAGACTTGCGTTCGCAGTGAATCCCACGTTGTCGCCGTACCGTCGTTGTGATGCGCTCGTTGAAGACGCAGAATCGTGCTCACGTGGCTGTCTAACTGATGAAGCCGTTGCTGCTGCCGCTGTTCTTCAAACCAGTCATTTTCCCTCCAAGAGTGGATGAGCTGTTCCACTGCATCGGAAGCTTGGCGAATGCCTTTTGATTCCAAAGCGCTCGCAGTGAGCACGCGGATGGTGTGTCCTCCAGGGGTCGGTGGAAACAAGTGCAACGCTTGCTGATACTGGGCCGCTGTTTCTCGAGCTTGTGCGCGGCTTAGGCCGTCGTCTTTGTTGACCAGGATGAGGTCAGCCATCTCCATAATGCCGCGTTTGATGCCTTGCAATTCGTCTCCACCACCGGGCAACATGAGCAGCACAAAGGCATCCGTCAAATTCCGGACTTCCGTTTCCGATTGTCCCACGCCGACAGTCTCCACGATGATGCGATCGTAGCCTGCAGCCTCGCAGAGTAAAATGGCCTCGTGGGTGCCTCTCGCCACGCCGCCCAAGTTGGATGCGGTAGGGCTGGGGCGCACGAAAGCTTGCGGAGACCTGGAGAGTGCTTCCATCCGGGTCTTGTCGCCCAAGAGGCTGCCGTGGGTGCGTGCGCTTGAAGGATCAATGGCTAACACAGCGACCCGGTGACCGTCTTCAATGAGCATCTGGCCGAATTGTTCGATGAAGGTGCTTTTGCCCACCCCGGGCACTCCGGTGATGCCCATGCGGAATGGGATGGGCCGGCCCTGTGGTGTCAGGTTGTCGAGCGCCTGTAGAATGGCGGTCAAATACTCGAGGTCCTCGAGTCGTTGACTTTCCGTCAATGTGATGGCCTGGCTTAAGGCATCCCGATTGCCCGATTGAATTTCTTGGGCCCAGTGTTCCGGGGTTCTGCGCTGAGATTGGGCGGCACGAATGCGAGCAAGCGCTTGGTGCCTGGCAGCATCGCTCATGCTGTTTTCTTGGCCTTTTTTATCGGAATGCTGCGCACACATGATTCGAAGTTAACGCGAACATGCACCTATCTTGCGGGTGTGGAAGGGACTTTTTTACAATCGGTGTGTTGGGCTTTTCTCGCGTTCATGCTTGGGGCTTTAGCCACTGATGGACTGGCACAAGATGCGGCTCCATCCGCCCGATGTGATTCCATGCAATTCATTACCGGCCGCGTCATGGACGCAAGTGGACACCTCATTCCCGCGGCCATGGTAGTCAACCGAGGACTCGACGGAGGGGGGCAATTCGTCGATCATCAGGGCCAATTTCTTTTGGCCGTTTGTCCCGGAGATACCATAGCATTCGGTGCCATCGGCTTTCATACCCTTGAACGCATTGCTCCGCTCACGGGGAGGCAGTGGGATTGGGATGTGAGGCTTCAGCGGTTGCGGGTTGCAGTGGGCGTAGCCGAGGTAGTCGCCCCAAGGGACCTGCGAGAAATTGTCCGGGACATAGAGGCCCTCGGTTACAACGAAGAAGATTTCAGGTTGACACGGGTGGATGCATTGAGCAGCCCCATTACGTTTCTCTACCAAATGTTGAGCAGGGAGGAGAAGAGCAAGCGGTTGGTCGCACAATTGGAAAACCGCGATCGCCGCCATGAGCTGTTGCGCGAATTGTTCGTCAAGTATGTGAATTATGAAATCATCCTCCTCGAAGCAGACGAATTCGATGCGTTCATTGCGTTCAGTGACCCGGGCGATGAGTTGTTGCAGTCTTGGACGCAATACGAATTCATCCGCTACATCCAACAGCGGTTTGAATTGTTCCGAGCGCTGCCCTCGCGATTGGACGATTCAGATTACCAATACCATTTGGACGACTGAGTTCTAGCTCATTAACGCACTGTCCAAATAGTGCACGAAGAATTGGAAACACCACCCCATCGCGCACGCTGCGATGCCGGCCAGATACAAGCCTTTTCGCTTGGGATGGAGTTCATCGAACCGCACCACCATGTCCACAAAAAGAACAGCCGTGCCCAGGAATTCCGCGAGCAGCCATCCACTGCGGTGGTCGAGCAGGACAGAAGGAATGGAAAGGTCCAATGCAATCTCCGAAATGAACAAAGCCTGCAATGCGATCAGTGCTGTAAACAGAACGTTCAATGGACGAAGGAGGGGAGAAGCGGTCATTGTTCCGATGAAATATACTAAGTTTGGAAGCCCTGCGTTGTTGAACCATTGAAACAAATAGCCATGCTTTCTAACAATTCCAACCCTGCAAAAATAGACCCTTCAGGTCTGAATGCCGCCGGAATCAACCATGCGAAAATTCAGCGCAGGATCATCGTGGTGTTGGGCGTTTTGACGATGGCAGTTTTCGCTACTTCATGCACGACCCAAAAGTCCTGCAGCGCATACCAAGAGGTGGAAGTGGCAGAGTGAGTTCACTCAGAATTGGAAGTAGATAAACGGCTGCACCCCGGAAGACATGCCGGCATAAGCCAGGGCAATGGCTCCGAGAGTTACGACCACTTGGACTGGCATGGACGCCCTTGCAAATCCCAAACGATAACGCTGCTTCCACTCCTCTGGTAGCAGATGAATGGCTAAGCCTGCAGCCATGAGACACAGCACGGGTGAGTAGGCGGTGCATACCGCACCGAATGGGCTGGACCAAAAGCCAGAAGTGAGCCGCTCGATCATGGCATTGGCGGTGAACCATTCCGTCCAAATGTCATGGGGGTTGTCCAGGGATTCCCAACTTACGTGGCTGCCAGATCTGAACCAAATGCGGGTCCACGTGATGAAGTGAAAGGTCAAGACCGTGCCGATGGCTTGCTTCCATATCCGGTCATACGCCCCCCAAGGACTGATTCGCTTCCAGCCCTTGTAAACCACGAGTCCTAGGCCATTTAAGGCGCCCCATAGAACGAAATTCCAGCTGGCCCCGTGCCATAGTCCGCCGATGAGCATGGTCATGACCAGGTTAATGTTGGTGCTGACCCGTGCGCGTAAGGCCGGCCATGCATAGACGACTGCGGCTGCGATGCACATCCCTCCCAGTAAGATGAGGCGTGCGCCGGCATTGGGCAACAAGAGCACCACGAAGGTCAACAAGAAAGCAGCGCTGATCCAGGTGAAAGTTGATGCGCCTCGGTTCCCGCCCATGGGAATGTACAAATAGTCTTTGAGCCAACTCGATAAGCTCATGTGCCAGCGGCGCCAAAATTCCCCCACATTTCGGGCTTTGTACGGTGATTGAAAGTTGGTCGGCAGATGAAAGCCCATGAGCAACGCAATGCCAATGGCCATGTCGGTGTATCCGCTGAAATCCGCATATACCTGAAGGCTGTAAGCGTACAATGCGATGAGGTTTTCGAATCCGCTGTAACTGCCAGGATTGGCGAACACCCGATCAACCAGGTTGACCGCCAGATAATCGGCGAGCCAAACCTTTTTGATGAGCCCGTTGATGATCCAGAAAAGTCCCATCCCGAACTCCTCGCGGGTTAAGGCATATGGACGGTGAAGCTGTGGAATGAATGACTTGGCGCGGACAATGGGACCCGCCACGAGTTGGGGGAAGAAGCTGACGAAAAATCCAAAGTCCAATATGCTGCGGACCGGTTCAACTTCCTTTCGGTACACATCGATGGCATAGGACATCGTTTGAAACGTGTAGAAAGAGATGCCCACAGGCAAAAGGATTTGATCGACGCGAAATGTGGTGCCTAAATGAGCATTGGCCCATTGGCCCAAAGCAGCGTGAGGTGCATTCCAATGCGCCCCGAGCAAGGGCTGCAGCGCATCGGCCAAAAAGTAGGCGTACTTGAAGTACATCAAGACCGACAAATTGATCGTCAAGCTGGTTGCCAGCCACAATTTCCGGTGCAGCCCGTGCGCCTTGGATATCCGCCTGCCTAACCACCAGTCCGAAACGGTGGTAAAAACCAAGATGGCTACAAACGCGCCGCTCGTTTTCCAGTAAAAAAACAAGCTCGCCAGAAAAAGGAATGCATTGCGTGCTTGGACGCGCTTTTCCACGGTGGCCATCCCCACGAGCACCACCCCCAGAAACAACCAAAAAGACAGGTTGAGAAACGTAAACGGCTGGGAGAGGACTTCGGTCATTTCACTCGTCGCTGGCTTGAGGGTTCAAAGATGCATTGTTTTTTGATGCTGAATAGCTGGCCATCCACGCTTGAAAAATCAATTCCGCGATCTGGGTGTAACCCTCCTTGGTGTAATGCAGGCCGTCGGTTTTGAGCCATCCATTTGCCTCCCATGTTTGCGCATTTCCCTTTGCAGTCATTGCGTTGGTGAGGTTCATGTATCCTACCCCGAGGGATTCGCCGCAGGATTCAAAAAACGCTTCGATTCGTGCATTGGGCGCTGCAAGTGATCGTCCCTTGTAGCTCCCGGGCGTATTTCCCAGCAATACCACAGCAGTTCCACTCGAGCGAATGCGCTGGATCCACGGTGTGTAGTGTGATGCGAAGGCATCCATGTTGAGATGGGGCCCCTGCACTGCATCATTCAGTCCTATCCCGATGAAGACCAAATCCGGATCCAACCGTTCAATCAAGGCTTCCCAGCCCTTGGCTTCTGCAACATGGTTGATGCGGCAGCCGTTGTGTCCCCATTCATTGACCGTCAGCGAAGAAGGATTGTTCGTCACGGGGTGCATGCCCGCGTACCATACAGTGGTCCCTTTGGGGATGTCCAATTGCAGTGCCAAGGTATCTGCTGACGCATTCAGGTGGAGCAGCCAACCGGTGGAGTCTGGGAGCGGTTCAATTCTTTGCAGGGGTGTATTTCCGTCCCATTGCCACATGGAAGGCGGGGCGTCTGTCCATATTTCAAGGGAGCGTGTCGATGCTCTAGTTGAGTCCGGATAGTAGGCGACGTGTTGAATTCGGGTCGGCCCCGATGGCTCGACCAAAATGCCAGTGGCCAGTGGTGCATGCGTGCAGCGATCTTTTTCCGCCCCTCGGGTGCATCGATGTGCGTTCCAGTTTCCTTCGTATTCGGTCCGGAAATGCGTCGGCGTGTTCGTGTTTGCAATGCGGTAGGGAAGGTACATGCCTCGGGAGCGTTCCAAATGCGGCGCCCACTCATGCAGGTTGCGGCGCAGGGTATGCCCCAACCACCCAGCCTGAATATGAGAACCGCCTATGTACAAGACGGAGAGAGCAGCAGGTTCCTGTGCTTGAATGCTATCCATGAGGCACCAAAGCCGAGAAAAGGCATCGGAATGCTCTGGAATGTGCCATGCCATTGCTTCAGCCGTTTCGGTGGTGTCGGTGTTCTGCAAATGAGGCTTTCCCCAAACGAGGCCAAAGGCCATGCAAAAGACGAGAAGCGCAATGGGGACTTTAAGGGGCATCGACCAGCGTTTGTTCGGCCTGTGTGTTTTGCCACAACGTCCATTCGGCTTGGATGGACTGCCGCAACAGCTCCGCAATTTGTTTGGCCCCACGCGGAGTAAAATGGATGTGGTCGGCACTGGCCAAGGCTGGCTCAGATTGGACCCAAGCGGCCATGCTGCCGGGACCGCCCATGACTTCGAATACGTCCCAGTACAGCGCATTGGTATCCCAAGCCGCTTCCTTCAATGCATCGCGGACCCATGTGAGTTGAGGGTAGGTCTCCATCAAGGTGCCGGATTTTCGGGCCATATCACTCGGGCCAATGACCAGAATGGGCACACCCGGGAGGGACTGTTGAAAGAGCTTGATTTGGGACGCAAACCAGCCTCCATAGCGCTTGGCGGCTTCTACCTCGGTGATATAGGGCACGGTGTTTCCTCCGTATTGGAGGATCACAAGCTCTGTATTCAACGCATGCAATTGCTCCACAAATTGTTCGCGGTGAAGTTGACGAAACAGCGTGCCAGAACTGCCGCGCATGGCCAGGTTGTGAACGACAATTCCCGAATCCGCCCACATCCCGACGCCGTTCACTTCCGGTTGACCGCCTGTGAACCGCAGATCGAGCGACTGGAATGGAATGCTATCCAGGCCGAGCAGGGGGATCGCGATGGACTGCGATATGGAATCGGCTGGAAGCGGAAGGGCTATTTCGTCTTCGCCGTTGAGTGCGTAATTCAGGACGGTGCTCGAATCGGTTTTGCCGAGAAGTACGTGCAGTTGGTTGAATTGTTGATTGCGTCGATACCCCTTGGGGTGCGGCTCGAAGTGCAAGCTTGAGCCCGTAGCCACAGAATCTGTCTTGGCCACAGCAGGTTGGATAAATGCAGCCATCAATCCATATCGATTGTGGTCCAAGGTAGAGTCCTTCTTCCCAAAACGCGCGTAGCGTTCCCACTCGCCCGACCAGGATTGGCGCATGGCCAAGCTCGGGATGGGAGAGGCAGGTGAAATGAAGCCGGGGCCGCCGCCTCCCCAAATGCCCTGCCACGCATTGCGCAAGTAGCCCGTTATGCGGTCGCCTTCAATTTGAGAGTCACCGAAATGCAGGACATGGATGGGCGGTTTCCTGTTTTCTGAATTGAGCGCTGCGAAGAAAGAGCCCAGCGTTGTAAAGGCCACTTTGCTTCCTTGCAACTGAAGCGTCTCATGGAGAAATTGATCAACGGCCTGCCGGTCATACCCGGCCGCCTCATCTCGCGCTGCTTCGGGAGCGTCGGTTGGTGGGGCCTGGGCGGGGGTGACCGCTTCCTTTTGCTTTTCAACCTTCGACGGGACGAGGTCGGAATCGCTGGATGGAGGAGACACTTCGGTGGAGTCCAATAAGGCATAGGCCTCCAGTACGCGTTGCGCCTCCTCGGGTGTCATGGTGACGACGCGTTCTGGTTCGCCGTAGAGGCGTGGCCAATCATTCAACGCTCCCTCCCATGAGGCGGGCCGCAGCATGAAAATGAGAATACCCATTCCCAAACAGCCGAAAAAGGCGAGCGTTTGGAGAAGGGATTGCGGGGCTGGGGTCATTGAACGTTTGGAATGCAGAGGACTTCTCCGATGCGAATGTAATCGGTGATTTCGTTGATTTCTGCAATCCACTCAGGAGTTGTGCCCGGGTAGCGTTTTGATATGTTCCAAAGGGTGTCGCCTGCTTTGACTTCGTGCAGTAAACACGTGAACCCAGGAACGTATTCGGCTTCCTGTGGCGCCTCAGAATCAGTGGCGGTCGGCGCAACGGGTGTATGTTTTTCAACGACGGTTGGGGCAGGGGTGCCAGTTAACTCATCTGGCATTCGAACGTTGTACGCGTCCAATTCTCCGCAGTTGAGGGTTGATCCAGTCCACCAAGGGATGAATTGAGTGATGGCATCCGGCGCAAATCGCCCACCTGCGATCAGGGATTCGCGGTTCCAGTCCTCCGTGCATGTTGGTGCAGACCAGTTGTTTGAAGTCGCTAACCAGTCGAGGCTAAAGTCTTCCAACTTCGTGTTGACCATCAATCGGCAAATGACCTTGTACAAGGCAAGGAGTTCATCCAAATTTTCATCGTACCCAACTTTGCCTGTCCACCTTGTGGCATAGGCCATGCCACGGAAGTAGGCAACCAACACCCGATGGGGATCGTTCGGGAATCGCCGCTGCAATTTTTCCAATGTCCGAACGGCCGCCAAAGTGGACGAACTGGGCAGGCCGCGTTCGTCGACTGTGCCGTCGATGCGCAATCCAGCCTCTACCGCATCTGCTTTCGTATTCTGCCAAAGACCTGCACGCTTCCCGTCGCTGGGAACAGCCGCATGATTCAGTTGCGAAACAACAGCGGGAATCCAGCGAAACGCGTACGGCAAGTCCGTTTGCATCCAGATGGCATCAATCTGTGGCTTGTACAGGCTGGAGAGTCCGTTTAATTGGTGCAGTCTTTTGGCGTTTTCAGAAATGAGCATCTGCATGCATTCATTCTCAAGGGACCGGTCCTGCCCCCACGGTTGCAGAGCCAATTCCAATGCATCGAGTGCCGGTACGTCTTGCCGCAGCGCCGGCATTTCGGATGCCGCATCATCGACGGTAGCTTGGAACAATGCGTAGTCGGCCAATTGCACCCGTTGATCAAAGTCCTTCTCCCATGAAATGAGGTTGGTCTGGCCGAGGAGGGGGGAATGCACTTGAACAAGTATGAGCAGTGCAACCCAAATCAAGGGGCCAAATGGTCTTGTGATGTGCAATTTGGGTGCCTGGTCGGCCATGAGTCAAAGGTATCTCAAGGTCGTCAAATGGCGATGAACCGGAGAGAAATGCTCACGAATCACCATATATTAAGACGAATCTATATTATAATTATACGAAACCTTTGAATTAGGTGTTGAAAAAACTATATTTGAAATAGGTCATGGAACGATAAGTTCTTGGAGGACCTAGTTGTGAATCGTAGTGAAGCATCTGCAACGGCGGATGCTTCATTTTTTTTGCGCCTTTTTTCGCTGAACATTTCCAGCGGAACCTCAGTTGTTGGGATATGAAATTGCATCGATTGGAAACGCAGCAATGGCTCCCTTTAAGCCTGCAGGACGCGTGGGACTTTTTCAGCATCCCTGAAAATTTGGACCGAATCACGCCACCGGATATGTCTTTCGAAATTTTGGCCGGAGCTGGGGAACGAACCTTTGCTGGACAGATCATTTCGTACAAAATCCGTCCGCTTCTGAATATCCCCATGAGATGGGTTACCGAAATTACCCAGGTAAAAGAAGGCGTATACTTCATTGATGAGCAACGTTTTGGTCCGTATAAATTTTGGCACCACGTGCACAAGTTTACCGAAAAGGATGGCGGCGTCTTGATGGAGGATACCTTGCACTATGCCCTGCCCGGTGGGCTTCTTGGCGAAATCGGTGGCGGATTTGTTCACAAAAAAGTGCGGGGCATTTTCGAGTTCAGAGAAGAAGAGCTGAACCGAATCTTTCCACCAGCTACCAAATAATCGCTAGTGGCAAAGCACGTTGGCTGCCCAGGCTGCCATCAATAAATTCGGTTTGGCTTTTGCTTCGAAGCCGAGCGAGGCAATGTAGCCTGCTGAGGCACTGATAAGCTTATGCGATGGGTATTGGGGGTCGGAATTGAAGTCCAAATCAATTTGTCCCACCCGAATGTTGCACTCTTCCAGGATGAGGTTGGCCAACGCCACGCTTCGTTCGGTTTCACCCCAGAGTTTGGTCCATAAATCGGTGATTTTAGGTACCCGTTCCTTTCGGTAGATGACATGCGCCCCATTGTTGGGGAAACGGAACACGACGGTCGTGACGTAGACGGTGTAACGCTTGTAATTCTGGCTGTCGCACCCCACATGGATTTCCAGACTCCGTTCGCTGCACATGCTAGCTATGTAGTCACACACGTCGTGATCTACGTGGCCTCCCATGACTTTGAATTGCCGATCTTTTGGATGCATGACCTCAAGTTAGATGCCAAAAAGAAGGGCAGAAAACTTCCTCAGAAATTCTCTGCCCTTTTTCTTCACACCTTTTTCACAAAGGCAAGAAGTCGTGTGCTCAGGATTCCAAAGCCTTCTCGATCAAGAACAAGACGTGCCCGCGGTGTGCCCGCGTGAGGCCATCAGGCGAAGCGGCGTTTCGCTGGCTGCGCTGAATGTCCTTGAGGGTGGCCAAAGCCATGGTTTGTGCGACGGTATCGTACTTTTTCGAGGGATCCAATACGGTGATCAATCGCTTGACGTATTCGATTTGAAGCTGTTGGCGTACGGTGTTCACTGAGCTGCGCAAATCTGCCTTGAAAATCGCATCGGTGAGGTCGTCCATGTACTCATCCAATCGGTAGGTATTTCCATAAGCTGTGGCATCCGTGATGCGCTGCAGTACGCGGGGGTGCAAGAGGTGGTTCAATGCATTTTTCTGTGCACCGATGATACGGGCATGGATCTTGGGATCTTCAGGCTGTGCAAAAAATCCGAAGCCGCGTCGCTGGCTTTGCAGGTACCCGTATGCCGACTCAGCTGCGTCGAAGGCGTTGGGCGCAAAAGCATACTTCTGCAGGGCTTTCATCGCCGCTACCTGATCTGACTCGGCCACTGGTTGCAATGGAGCTTCTGTTTGCTGGGAAGGGTGCGCTCGGTTGTACCGCACACCGCCAATTTGCCGCGTCATCACACCGAGCTGGGTAATGTACTCGCCGGTCAAGGTGAGGTAGGCACGACGCACTTCGTGGTAGCTCTGTTGGTCCTCGCCGCCGTATTCTGCCACCACCGCAGGGAGCAACTCATTGACCAGTTCGCACCGTTCACTGGCGTAGGCCACGGGATCGCTGGACAGGTCGTAGATGTTTACATCGGGATTCATTCCGCCGCCTGGACGGCGCATATCATCCGCATCGTTACCGAACATCAAATCTGGATCGGTGGACCGGCGCAGAATGCCTTCCAACCGTGTGCTTTCCGCGTCGGTATCTTCCAATCCCACAGAGTAGCCGTATTCGATGACCCATTTGTCATAGGGACCTGGAGCGTCGTCGAAGAACTTGGTTTGGTCCTCTTTATTGCGGGCAAAGTTGATGCTGGGGTAGTCCATGACGCTGTTGGACATGCCTTTTGCATTCACAGCTTCGGCGTCCTTCAGGGCCTCGGGCGTTTGCATGGTGGAGCCGGCCATGTTGTGGCTGAGGCCCAAGGTGTGACCCACTTCGTGCAACACCAGTCGGTGCAGTGTCTCACGGGTGAATTTTTCTTGTTCATCCGAACCAAAAGAGCGCGCGCGCAATGCGGCCAAACCGAAGAGGGTCTGCTGCGCGTGAACGCTGCCCGCATCGCAGCGATGCATCCATTCGGCATACCGCGCTCGAGAGCTCTCGGTGTCCGCGTCTGACGCCTCGTCCATGCTGTCGTAGCCGGCATTCTGGAACACCTCCGAACGCCAGAGGCGACCGGTCATTCCGCTCCATTCCAACATGATGTCTGCCCCCAAGATTTCTCCGGTGCGTGGGTTGACGAAGCTTGGCCCGTAGCCGCTGTAGCGTGGGCTAGGGGAGGAGGTCCAACGCAATACATTGTACCGAATGTCGCCTGCATCCCAATCCGCCGTATCGGGTTGAATCTTGACCTGCACGGCATTGATGAAGCCGAGGGGTTCAAATGCTTGGTTCCATTTTTCGACACCCGTCTGGATGTACTCTCGGAATTCATAAGGAGTGGTGTTTTCGATCCACCAGGTGATGGGCTTCACCGGCTCTGACATGGCCGCATCTGGATCTATCTTTTCGAGCCTCCATCGGTGGATCATGTCCTTCCATGGGGTGGAGGACGTGGAGGTCATGTGCTCGGTTTGGGTGGTGAAGTAGCCCACCCGAGGATCGTCGGCGCGGGGGGTAAAGCCTTCCTCCGGCATGTTCAGCAAAGTGTGCTGGTAGCGCACGGTGATGAATCGAGCGTCTTCAAGTGCAGCCCCGCCGGTTTTGGGAGCGGGGTTGTCGTAGACGTAGTCGACCACGACTTCCGTGTTCTCCGGATAATTATTGATGCGGTGGATCTTTGTCTTGTCGCGTGAGAGCTTACCCAACACCGATTCACCGGGCCGTCGTGCAGGTCGCTTGACCATTTCGACGTCCTCCCGAAGAAAGAGAGCGTCGCCGGAAATGAGGTGGACCGTTTTGCTCGAATCTTGCCCTTCGATTTTCAGGCTCGCGAGGATGGGGGTGTTGATGTTGGCATCGGCTGCTTTGGCCAACGGCGAGTCCGCATCGAAGTAATAATTTGTGTTCTCCGCGTGGAGCTCAATGCGGTCGTAATGCCGATGAAACGAAATGACCTTGCTGTTGCGGTAACTGCCGCGTGTAAATCCGGACTCTGCAACTCCGTCATCGATGACAGAGAAGTAGATGAACTCCTGTTCCAACATCGAGTCCGGAATGGCGAGGTAACTCGTGCCTTTGACGCTGTCTGTGTACAACGTAAACAGGCCCTCAAGCTGAGCACAGTCCTTGGTGACGTCATCAATGGATTTGATGGCATCCTTATCCGGGCGTCCTTTTGGGGCTTCGGTGGGTCCTTTCTTTTTGGATTTTTTCCCGCGCTGGGCGTGGGCATCTGTGGCGTTGATTCCGGCCATGAGTCCAACAAAGACCAAGGCCAAAGCGGGAATTGCAAACTTCCTCATTTGGTTTTCAAGTGTTTTTCAGGTCAATGCCCTCAAGATAGGGGCAATTGATGAAAAACGGATTACTTGAACCCCCTGTCAGACTTGATTTGCTCGTAGGCGGTTTGAATCGCATCAAATCGTTCTCGGGCCTGCCTGCGGTGCGCCTCCCCGAGGTCCAATACCTTGTCCGGATGAAATTTCACGGCCAATTTGCGGTAGGCCTTTTTCACCTCCGCGTCCGTAGCGTTCGATGCGATTTCAAGCACTTTATAGGGGTCTGGTGCGCCCGCTTGGAAAAGCTCCTCTATGCTGGCGAGGTCGCCTGCGGAAATCGTCATCCACCGGGCAATTTGTCGGATGACTTGAATCTCATTGGTGTGAATCTGCCCGTCTGATTTGGCAATGCCATACAGGTATTGGATCAGAAGTCGCCGCTTGGCCACGTCCATGTTGCGGCGGATTTGTTCCGCAACTTCCCGTGTGTTGATGGGCTGTTTGAGCACATCCCTCAACATGAGCGTGAGCTGCTCAGATTGCCGCTCACCGAAATTCTTGCGCAGGAATTCACGGACAAAATCGAGCTCCGATTTGAGAACCCGATCGTCGGCTCTCATCACGGCTGCACTCAGCACCAACAGGGCCAGGCTGAAATCACCTGGACGGGTGGAAGTTCGTGGACGGGCCTGGGCTCGGTTGTAAGCGGACGTTCCTTCTACGGACAACGTGTTGTCCGAGAACATCTTGCCAAATGTGAATCCGAGGATGCCACCGATCGGACCACCCAAGGCCCAACCGATGGCTCCTCCAATCCATGCGCCGTACTTGCTCACGCGAGTTCGGCGTACCCCTTCTCGATGAAGGATGTCAATTCTTCGCCTTCCAGCAATCCTTGGGACAGCCGTGCCAAATCGCCGGCTTTTTTCGCCATCGCTTTCCGGGCCTCATCGTTGGTTTCCTCGAGGATTTTCTGCACCAACGGGTGGTTCGCATTGACGGCTACATCGTAGCTGTCGGGCATGTTGCCGAACATCTGGAATCCGCCGCCGCCAACGGCTTGCTGCTCCTTCATGCGGCGCATGAATTCCGACCGCGTGATGGTCAAGGGCGCTGCGGTGGGAGACATCGCGACAAACTTGACTTTGTACGATTCACCGGGGAAGGCACTCTCAATCACGGGCTTTACGGCCTCCTCCTGCTTTTCATCCAAAGCGCTTGTGGCGGACTCTTCGGTTTCAATGAGGTTGTCGATTACGTCGGAGTCCACACGCTTGAACTGGACGTCTGGGTAGGCCTCTTCGAGTTTTTGCACCATGTGCGAAGCGAGCGGCCCTTCCATCGCCAACACCTTGTAGCCTCGCTCCAACGCAGGGGCGATGAATCCATGCTGATTGGTGGCATCTGCCGTGTATGGAAGGATGATCTTGCCATTTTTATCCTTCTGGGTTTCTCCCACGGATTCAATCAGTTCTTCATACGTCATGCAAGCTCCAGAGGTGTCTTTGAAGAGCATGAACTTCTTCGCACGCTCCATAAATTTCTCATCGGTGAGCATGCCGTATTCGATGAAGATGCGCAAGTCATCCCATTGCGCCGCGAACGATTCGCGGTCTTTCTTGAACATGGAGTTCAATTTGTCCGAGACCTTCTTGGAGATGTGGCCGCTGATTTTCTTCACATTGGCATCCTCTTGCAGGTAAGAACGGCTTACGTTCAATGGGATGTCCGGCGAGTCAATGACCCCGTGGAGCAGCGTTAAGAAATCGGGTACGATGTTTTCGACGTTGTCCGTAATGAAGACTTGGTTCGAGTAGAGGTGAATCTTGTCACGTCGTAATTCCATTTCCTTCTTCAACTGCGGGAAGTAGAGGATTCCAGTCAAGTTGAACGGGAAGTCCACGTTCAGGTGGATGTGGAAGAGCGGATCTTCGAAGTTCATCGGATAGAGATCCTTGTAGAACTCTGCATAGTCTTCGTCTTTCAAATCGGCTGGAGCCTTGCTCCAAAGCGGTGCTGTGGCATTGACCACGCGCGGCACCTTCGATTCAATCTTCTTGACGTTTCCGTTTTCGTCCTTTTCACCGCTGGGATCGTCGTTCCATTCCGAGCGTGTGCCGTGGATGATTTCGACCGGCATGAACTTGCAGTACTTGGTAAGGATCCCCTGAATGCGGGCATCTTCCAAGAATTCGGTGCTATCATCCGCGATGTGCAGGATGATGTCTGTGCCGCGTTCTGCCTTCTCAACCGGATCAATGGAGTAGGCAGGCGAACCGTCGCAACTCCATTTGACCGGAGTAGCGTCTTCTCGCTGACTCCACGTGATAATGTCCACGTGCTTCGCCACCATGAAGGCCGAGTAGAAGCCCAACCCGAAGTGACCAATGATGGCCGTCTTGGCTTCCTCGCCCTGGTATTTATCGAGGAACTCCGTTGCTCCTGAGAATGCAATTTGGTTGATGTACTTGTTGACTTCCTCTTCGGTCATGCCGATGCCGCGGTCACGGATGGTGAGGGTTTTAGCTTCCTCGTCCCGAATGACCTCGATGGAGGTATTGCCTTCGACGGACGGGACCTCTCCAAGCTTCGCAAGGGTCTTGCGCTTTTGGGTCGCATCTACCGCGTTGGATACCAACTCCCGCAAGAAGATCTCGTGATCGCTGTACAGGAATTTTTTGATGATTGGAAAAATGTTTTCCGTTTGGACATTGATGTTTCCAGTTGCCATAGTAATCGATTTGTTTGCATCTATTAATCAATCACCGAGCCAAGGCCTTTTTGGACTCAAAATTCTGCCATTCTGACCCGTTGAGGCGTCGTTCGTGCATTCAGAAGCGACGGGTTGTCATACCCTTTTCATTCGAACCGTTAACTTATGCCTCGAAACCCTGCCAAATTTGTCAAGATGAACCCATCGTTCCGTATTGCGTTTGCCCTTTCGTTTTTGCTGCTCGTAGCACAATCTCCCGCCCAGATAGCCCCTGCTGACGATCCGGATTGGTCCGTATTGATGCAGGCTGAGGATGCTTCACCGTCCGAAATTCGCACCTTGTTTGAGTCGCATTGGGACGGACGAGAGCGGGTCAAAGGGTCCGGATACAAGCAAGTGGAGCGGTGGTTGCACCTCATGGAAACGAGAACCGACGATGAAGGGCATGCATTGAACAGCACGCACACGGTTGAGGCGCACCGTCAGATCCAGCAATGGCGCGATCATGGGAGGTCCTTAGAGGGGAACTGGCAAGTTTGTGGCCCCACATTGGATGACATTACAACCCGCGACAACATCCGTGGAGTAGGCCGTATGAACGCCCTCGCTTTCCACCCGGAGAACCCGGACGTGATTTTTGCAGGAGCACCTGCGGGTGGCCTGTGGCGTTCGTATGACGGCGGAGCCAATTGGGAGACGAACACGGATGACTTTCCCACACTGGGCGTCAGTGCCATCGCATTTGCCGCGTCCGACCCGAACATTGTTTACATTGGGACAGGTGACCGAGACGCTTCGGACAGCCCCGGCATGGGCGTAATGAAATCCACCGATGGCGGATTGACCTGGGCGTTTGCGAACGCTTCGATCAGTGGCTATGTCGTAGGAGACTTGGCAGTGCACCCTGCAAACGCCGACCAAGTTGTCGCAGCGACTAGCAGTGGGATTTACAAAACAACGGATGGCGGTGCCACGTGGGTGCAGATGTCCAATAACACGCAGAACTACAAAGACATAGCGGTGCATCCGACCAACCCGGACATCATCTATTGCACCGGTCAAGGCCGGTTTTGGCGCAGTGAGGATGCCGGAGAAAACTGGGATTACATTAACGATGGCATTGTGCCCAGCACCCGGATGGTGATTGCTGTTACGCCGGCGGCACCAGACAATGTCTACGTGCTGTCGACAGGTACCTATGAATACCGCGCCTTCTACAAATCGGAAGATGCGGGGATGAACTTCATTGAAATGAGTGACAGCCCCAACATCATGGGGTGGAGTGCATCAGGAGACGGTGAGGGCGGACAAGCTTGGTACGACCTCGCCTTAGAGGCTGATCCCGTGGTGGTGGACCGTGTATACGCTGGGGGCATCCGCATGAAGCGTTCCGATGACGCGGGAGCTACATGGATTGACATCCAAGACAGTTACCTGCACGTGGACCAGCACGCTCTGGTGGCCAATCCCCACACGGACGAGGTTTGGCTGGCCAATGATGGAGGTGTTTACCGTTACGCCAACAACACCCAATGGCAGGACATGAGCCACGGCATCATCACCGGTGAGATTTACAAAATTGGCCAGAGCCCGTTTGATGGAAATCACGCCATGAACGGATACCAGGACAACGGTACTTACCTCTTCAATGGCGTACAGTGGGAGCGCGGCAGCGGCGGTGACGGTTTCGAGTGCATCTACGACCCCAACGATCCGGAGTGGTTCTTCTCCAGTTCTCAGTACGGACGGATTTACCGAACCGGACCGGGCATCCAGTCCCAGACCATTGTTGCCAATGGCACCTTGGGAATTGACGAAGGCGGCGCCTGGTCGACCCCGTTCACGGTATCCAAAGAAGATTCGGAAACCATGTTTGTGGGGTTGCTCAATGTATGGCGGTCCATGAACGTAAAGCACGCGGTGAAAGACAGCATTGTTTGGGAAAAAATCAGCTCTGAACTCGGTGGAACCGACGCCAATACCATGCGGGTGGTGCACCGTGACCGCAACGCTGAAGACCGGTTGTATGCCACGGAAGCGAGCCGCAAGTTTTTCCGCTGTGACAATGCGCTCGCCGAGGTGGACAGCGTCGTATGGCACGATCTATCCAACAACCTCCCGCTCAGTGCGCAGCCCGTGCGCGCCATCGAGACAGCGGCAGGTGAAGACAGCACCGTTTATATCGCCTTCAATTACAAAGTCTGGAAGTCCACGGACATGGGTGGGGATTGGACTGAGCTTGAAGGAGATCTGCCGTCCTTGCCCATCAACACCTTGGCCTATGATACCACCGGTGCGGGAGGCTTGTACGCAGGCACCGACATGGGGGTGTATTACTGGAGCAATTTGGACTCGACCTGGAAAGATTTCTCCAATGGTCTTCCGGCTACGGTTCGGGTGACGGAATTGGAATTGTATCCCGGAACCAGCGCCAACGACCCGCAGCGATTGCGTGCAGGAACGTACGGCCGGGGCATGTGGGAGTCCGATGTTTACGGGGATCCAGTTGGTTTCCCCGCCATCGCCTTCTTGGAACCTGCCGCGGGGGAGACTTCGATTTACGGGGAGGCGCAAGTCCAGCTTGCGTTTCGTCGCAACCTGCAGCCCGTCGAAATGACGGGCTTGACCGCGGACGACATCGCCGTTACGAATGCCACACTAACCGACCTTGTCCCGAATGCAGCGGGGTATGAGCTCACGGTGATTCCGGAAGCTTATGGTCCCATTGAATTGGTGGTTCCCGACGGCATCGCCGTTGAGGTGGGAGGATTTGAATTGCCGAACCTCGGTTCTGACACCCTGCTTTTGGTGTACCACCCCGTGCCGTTGGATTTTGGGCCATTTGGTCCAGGTGGGGTTGGCAATGAAGAGGATTTGTCCATTTGGCTGCGTGCGGACAAAGGCCTTTTCAACGCACTCGGGGAGGAAGTTGGATTTGGAGAATCCGTGGCCGAATGGCGCGATGTATTGTCAGGAAACTTCAATTCGGCCTCGCAAGAAAACGAAGATGCGACCCCGTTGGCCACAGCGGATGGATTGAACGGTCACCCAGCATTGAAGTTCGACGGTGAAAACGACTGCGTCATTGCACCGACCGTTGAAATGAAGCGGGACATCTCCGCATTCAGCATAGCAAGAGGTGCCGAGACAGCGTGGAATGATCACGGGTGGATTGCCAGTGCACGACAAGAAAACGGCTTCATCCTTCACCCATGGAAAAACCAAAGTTCTTACCAATCGGTGGTCATCGATTCGGAAGGTAACTATGCAGAGGCCACGCCGCTTTGGATTGTGGATGCCTCACTGCCCCAATTCTACGGGGTCATCTACGACCAGTCGGATTGGGATCAGCAATTCTACACCATCGTCAACGACACCCGATTGCCGTTCCCGGGATCGAACATTGGTGCAAGGGATGATGCAGACTTCGTGGAAGTCCGCTACGGTTGGGACTTTGACGACCGATTTGGCGAGGGCTTTATTTCCGAGCACTTCATTTACGGCCGCCGTCTGTTTGAATCGCATCGAACCATTGTTTCCAACTACGTTGCCGCTCGGTACGGCATCAATTTGGGCAATGTCCAACATTACTTCCGCGATGCCTACCCTCACGACGTTGCGGGCATTGGGCGGGAAAGCGAATGGGATCAACACTTGGATGCACAGGGCCTGGGTGCAGTCCGCGTGAGCGGTGCACAGGACCTCGAGGACGGAGAGTACCTGTTCTGGGGGCACGACGGAGGGGCGACGGAAGTCGTTTCGGCCTTCCCGTTCCAGTCGGAACGTTTAGAGCGGATCTGGGCATGCGAAGAAGTAGGCGATCCTGGTACTGTCACATTCCGTATCCAAGATGGAGGTGTGGCTGAACTTTTTGCCTCTGGTAGCATCGGATTGATCGTCGCAGAGGGAGAGGAGTTCAGCATTTTCAATCAACCCGCGTTTTACCCCCTGCAAAACCAGGGCGAATACTGGTCAACCGAGGTGGATCTGCCAACGCACGGTGTGTTCACCATCGGATTTGAGCCGGTCATGCGCGTGGATGAATCCTTGGCTGAGGCGGATTGGCAGGTGTATCCAAACCCCGCCAACGATGTCCTCAACATCTCATCACGGTTTGTGGAAACTGCTGGTGTGCAATGCCGCATTGTGGACCTATCAGGTCGTGTTGTGGCCGCGTGGTCTTGGAACGGCGGTCAACGCATGTCCATCGACGTGGCGTCGTGGTCATCCGGCATGTACATGGTGCAATTTGAAAAGGACGGCATGCGGCATGCCTTGCCGTTCATGAAGCGCTAAGGGCAAATCAATTGACGATGAGCCGGACGGTCGATCTCCGACCGGATGGCGCCATGCTTCGGACGGTGTAGGTCCCAGCTTCCCAATTGTTGGACGGGAGTTGGCTTTGGCGACCGGCGCCGAGGAAGAACGTGTGCACGTTGCGGCCTGTGGCGTCAAAAACCTGAAATTCAGCGGACTCTGGTCCATTTTGAATCCACGCCGATCCAACCGCGGGATTGGGATAGGTTATGAAACTTGGACCGTCTTCTGCTAAATCTGCGATGTTGGCTACAGGTCCGAATCGGTAGACGGTGCCTTCTACCGGTACGCCGGAAAGGTTGGCTCCTGAGTAGTACCACTGGTAAAAGTCGTCGGTCAAAGACCAATCAGGGGCAGAGGCGTCTCCGCTCGCCGTGTAGAACGTACCGTCGTAGTAATCGTAGTCAAATCCCAGAATGACGCCTGACGATAAGAACTCGATTGGGAGGGAATCGGCATTCAAGGTGTTAGGCCCGAATCGGAATTCGATGATGTCACCGCTTTCGTAAATCCATGTCTGAAAATTGAGCCGGTTCTCGGCTGTCCCAAGCGAAACTTCCTCGTAGAGTCCGCAATTGTCCCACTCAACTTTCAGGATGCGGTTTGGCGACTCACCCGTTGTTTGATAGTTGATGGTGCTGAACTCCTCCGCTTCGACCGCACCAATATCCATGATGTCCAGGCTGATGGGCCACAAAACGTTCAACAGTCCGGTTTCTGTCGTGTTCATCAGCATCTCGCCCGTACCACCAATGGCCAAAATGCCTGCAGAACCGGTGCCATCGATGTCCAGAGGGAACTCCAGAGGGATTTGTACTTCGGGGTCATCCCAGCCGATTTCCAAGTCCAGTGCCGTTGCGCCGTCGAGTGGCAAATAGTACTCGTTCAAAACGGTTGCACTGTAGGGGAATTGGGCGGTTGCGAGCGTTGTTAGCGCCAAAGCGGCGAAAAGAAGAAGCGGCTTGTTCATGATCAGAAGTTGGGACGTAATAGGGATTTGGAGTAGAAATCGTCGATGACACGAACGACCTCCTCTGGGCTGTCGACAAGGTGGAACAGGTCCGGGTCACCGGGACTGATGGTTTTGTAGTGGTCGGCAAGGGTGGTTTTCATCCAATCAACCAATCCGGCCCAAAATTCAGAATCGTACAAAATGATCGGCACAGGCTCCACTTTCGCGGTTTGCACCAGGGTCAACGCTTCGAACAACTCGTCCAATGTTCCGAATCCACCTGGCATCACAACAAACCCTTGTGAGTACTTCACAAACATCACTTTTCGAACAAAAAAGTAGTCGAAGTCAATGCTCTTATCCGGGTCGATGTAGGGATTGTTGTGCTGTTCGAATGGCAGTTCGATGTTCAATCCGACTGAGGTGCCCCCAACATCGTGTGCTCCGCGGTTTCCCGCTTCCATCACACCCGGCCCTCCTCCGGTGATCACACCGTATCCGCGCTCACTCAGTTGCCGTGCAACCTCACGCGATTGATTGTAAACCGGTGAATCCTCGGCCATTCGGGCCGATCCGTAAATGCTGATGCATGGGCCGATTCGTTGCAAGGTCTCGAACCCTTGCACAAATTCTCCCATGATTTTGAAAATGGACCAGCTGTCGTTGGTCTTGATTTCGTTCCAGTCGCGCTGCTTCAGTCCTTTCTTCATGCCATTGTCTTACGTACTCACAATAGTACGTAAAAACGGCCCGGTGGCGCTTTCTGGTTCTTCCGCCACGGCTTCGGGTGTACCCGTGGCCACGATGCGCCCGCCTCGTTCGCCGCCTTCTGGTCCCAAATCGATGAGGTGGTCGGCGACCTTCAATACGTCGAGGTTATGCTCAATGACGAGCACGGTATTCCCTTGATCCACCAAACGCTGGAGCACATCAATGAGCATCTGAATGTCTTGAAAATGCAGGCCGGTGGTGGGTTCGTCGAGGACATAGAATGTCTGGCCAGTGCTGACACGGGCCAGTTCGGTTGCGAGTTTTACGCGCTGGGCTTCACCGCCGGATAGGGTCGTGCTTTGCTGTCCCAAGGTGATGTAGCCGAGTCCTACGTCTTGGAGGGTTTTGGCGATGCGCTTGAGCTTGGGGAACGAATCGAAAAAGTCGACGGCTTCGTTGACGGTCATCTCGAGGACGTCGGCGATGGATTTGCCCCGGTACCGCACTTCCAATGTTTCCCGGTTGTAGCGTTTGCCTTTGCAGGTTTCGCACTCCACGTGAACATCGGGCAGGAAGTTCATTTCAACTGTTCTCAAGCCTGCACCCTTGCAATCTTCACAACGGCCGCCGGCCACGTTGAAGCTGAATCGGCCCGGCTTGTAACCGCGTATCGCCGCTTCGGGCAGCTTGGTGAACAGGGAGCGGATTTCGTTGAAGATGCCAGTATAGGTAGCAGGATTGCTGCGGGGTGTCCGTCCGATGGGACTTTGATTAATGGCAATGACCTTGTCCAGGTGCTGCAGCCCGGTCAATTTCTTAAAGGGCAGCGGTGCTTGTGTTTCCTCGTAAAAGTGATTGTGCAGCGCTGGGTACAGGGTTTGGTTGATCAGCGAACTCTTGCCACTGCCGCTGATGCCGCTCACACACGTAAACGTGCCCAGCGGAATCGTGAGGTCCACATTTTTCAAATTGTGGCCGGTCGCTCCTGTCAGTTTCAATTTGGGACTGCGACCCGTTTTTCGGCGCTTTGGGACCGGAATGGACTTGGACTTCGTGAGGTACTGCGCTGTGCTGCTCTCCGATCCCAGGTGAGAGGAGGGAGGCCCTTGGGCGACAACATACCCACCGTGAATCCCTGCTCCGGGCCCGATGTCGATGAGGTAGTCCGATTGAAGCATCATGTCCTCATCGTGTTCGATGACGATGACGGAATTGCCGGCGTCGCGCAGGGCTTGAAGGCTCTTAATCAGGCGCTCGTTGTCCCGCTGGTGTAGGCCGATGCTCGGTTCATCGAGGATGTAGAGCACTTCGGTGAGCCGGCTGCCGATTTGCGTCGCCAACCGAATGCGCTGCGCTTCCCCTCCCGACAAGGTACGGGCCGAGCGATCCAAGGCGAGATAGTCCAGCCCTACGTCCACCAAAAAGCCCAGCCGAGCGTTGACTTCCTTCAGTGGCTCGCGCAAAATGGTGCGTTGCTTATCTGTCAATCGCTCGTCCAACCCTTTGAACCAATTGGCCAGAGCCGCCATGTCCATGTGTCCGAGCTCCGCGATGTTCTTGCCGCCGAGTTTGAACTGGAGGCTGATTGGCTTCAAGCGTGTTCCTTCGCATGAGGGACAGGTCTTCTTCTGCATGAAGCGTTTGGCCCAGCGTCGAAGGGGGATGGAATTACTTCTCTCCGCGGCAGATTCAATGGTAGCGATAACGCCTTCCCAATTCACATGGCTGCCTGAAGTCCCGGCCTTTCCCGGAACCCAGATGTGCTCTTTCGCTCCATATAGGATTTCGCTGACGACTGCAGGCGCAAGGTCCTTGATGGGGGTTTTGAGCGTGTCACCCGATGCATCGAGCAAGGCTTGAATGACCTGCATGGTTCGGTTGCCCTTTATGTCGCCAAGTGGGGCAATTCCGCCTTTTTGAATGCTTTTGCTGTCGTCGGGAATGATGAGTTCCAATTCTGCCTCAGCGACTTCTCCCAAGCCATTGCATTGGGTACATGCACCATACGGTGAGTTGAAGGAGAACAAATTTGGTTCCGGATCGGGGTATGCATCTCCCGTCGTTGGACACATCAAGTTTCTGCTGAAGTGGCGAACCTTGTTCTCCCCATGAACCGATGTCCCCATGTTCCCTTTGCCCAGATTCAACGCCGTTTTAATGGATCGCAACAAGCGCTCTTCGTCGTCCAAACGAACCTCCAACCGATCGACAACGACCTCGATGTCATGGACTTTGTAACGGTCCAGCCGCATGCCCGCCTCAAGCTCCACGAGCACACCGTCAATGCGGGCCCGCACGTAGCCTTGCTTCATGATCGACTCAAAGAGTTCCCTGTAATGGCCTTTTCGGCCTTTCACCAAAGGCGCCAGAAGCAGGATACGCTGTCCGTGGTAATCATTTAAAATGCGTTCGAGAATCTCTTCATCGGTAAAGCGGACCATGGCTTCGCCCGTTTGCAGGCTGTAGGCGTCGGAGGCCCTTGCGTAGATCAAGCGCAGAAAGTCATGTACCTCCGTGATGGTCCCCACTGTCGAACGTGGGTTTTTCGATATGGTCTTTTGCTCAATGCTGATGACAGGACTGAGACCGGTGATTTGGTCCACCTTCGGGCGTTCCAACCCACCGAGGAATTGACGTGCATAGGCCGAAAATGTTTCCAAGTATCGGCGTTGGCCTTCAGCATAGAGCGTGTCGAATGCCAAACTGGACTTGCCGCTGCCGCTGACTCCGGTAATGACCACCAGCTGATTCCGGGGAATGGAAAGGCTGATGTTCTTGAGGTTGTGCTCGCGTGCGCCGGTGATGCGGATCAATTCATCGTCCTTTCCGATCTCCGCCTGAGGTGCCTGCACGTGTCCCATGGGTAGCCAACAAATCGCTGTTGCGCGTGTTCAATTCGACGCGGTATCTGTCAATCGCTTCACGCGGAATCCGATGGCCGCTACCAACAAGGTCATAATGGGGCTGACCCAATTGAAAATGCAATAGGGCAGGTAGGCCCAAGTGGCGACGCCCAAGATGCCGCTCTGGGCTACACCGCAGGTATTCCAGGGAATGAGGACGCTTGTGACGGTACCGCTGTCTTCGAGCGTTCGGCTCAAGTTTTCCGGAGCGAGGTCGCGCTCAGCGTAAGCATCTTTCAGCATGTTGCCCGGTACGACGATGGCGAGGTATTGGTCTGAAGCCAAAACGTTGAAAGCAAGGCAAGTCCCAACGGTTCTCCCGACCAAACCAAACGTCGATTGTACCCCACTGAGAATGGCTTGCGTAATGCGTTCAAGCATCCGTGTGGCCTGCATGGTGGCACCAAACACCATGGCGCAAAGGATGAGCCAGACGGTATTGAGCATTCCGGCCATTCCACTTGCGGAAAGCAGTTCGTTGGCCATGGCGTTGGCAGTGGTGACCGAGCTGTCGAGTGCCATGGACTGAATGCTCGCTTTGAAGGCAGCCAGGCCGTAGCCGGCCTCAGTCCCGAGCCCAGACACGCTGCGGATGATCTCCGGCTGGAAAATCACCGCAGTCAATGCGCCGAGGACCGTGCCGATGAGAAGTGCAGCGGCGGCAGGGACTTTTCGGGCAATCATGACCACCACTGCAACCGGGGCAATGAACAAGCCCCAGTGAATGTTGAAGGCCTCAAACACCGCAGCCCCAAAGTCATCGGCGAATGCAGCAGATACATCACCAGCGCTTGCGCCTCCGCCAATGCCAACTAGCAGGAACACAATCAACGCTACCACTAAGCTAGGCACCGTGGTGAGGGTCATATACCGGATGTGGCTAAAAAGATCGGTTCCTCCAACGGCAGCTGCGATGTTGGTGGTGTCGCTCAATGGAGACATTTTATCCCCGAAATAGGCGCCTGAGATGATGGCACCTGCAATCCAGCCCTCGCTGAGCCCCAAAGCGGAACCGATGCCTACAAGGGCCACGCCAACCGTTCCTACCGTTCCCCAAGAACTGCCGGTTGCCAATGAAAGCAATCCGCAAATGATGCAGGCGGCGAAAAGGAATATGCCCGGCTCCAGGATCTGCAGGCCGTAGTGGATGAATGCGGGAATGATTCCTGCAATTAACCACGTGCCCGAAAGCGCACCGATCATGAGCAGGATGAGCATGGCTTCCGTGGTCTGCGAAACAGAGTGAGAAATGGCGCCGCTGATGGCTTCCCATTTAACGCCACGAACCATGCCGATGCCTCCAGCGATAAAGGCTGCGAGCAACATGGCAATTTGGTTGGCTCCGTACGAGCTGTCTTCGCCAAACGCTACTACATCAGCCGCTAACAATCCGATGAGCGCGACAACCGGAATCAGTGACACCCCCAAAGAAGGGAGGCCGGCAGGTGTTGAGGCGCTCATCAGGCGTTGGCCTTGATGTCCTCTTCCGATGCTTCCCCAGCGGGGTTCAAAGCCGTCTTTTCGACTCGGATTTTGGCGCCATCGACTTGGATGAGCACCGTGCGTTCATTCATGTCCACCACCTTGCCGTGAATGCCTCCGATGGTGACCACCTTGTCTCCCTTTTTCAATTCCTCGCGGAACGTCTTGGCCTCCTTTTGTTTTTTCACCTGTGGACGGATCATGAAGAGGTACATGATGAGGAACATCCCTCCGATGAGAAGGAAGAAACTCAATCCACCCTCGCCAGGGGCCGTGGATTGGAGGGGCAAACGCGTGAAGAAGTTCAACATGCTAATGGGTTATTGAGATGAATCGTTCGTCGAGGGACCAATGACCTCGGCTGTTAAATGTAAGGTCGTCGTTGATGGAACCGCGTTGGTCACCACGAAAATCTCTTTTTGGTTGGTGCCGACTCGGTTGCGGCTATCAAAACGAATGGCGATCTCTCCCTTACCGCCGGGTGGAATGGGCTCCCGAGGCCATTGTTCCGCCAAGGTGCATCCGCAAGAGGTGCTGACATCGGACAAAACCAACTGGGCATTGCCTGTATTTCGAAACGAATAAACGACATCTGATTGGGTGCCTTCTGTGACGATGCCGAGGGCGACGGCCGTGTCTTGAAAAGCAATGGAAGGGAGGGCAACTGCATCCGGTTTGACCGAACTGGCGGTGGCGGGAATGTGGATCAATTCCGTACCCACGGTGTCGCTCCCGGACCAATCACACCCAGCAATGCCTGCAACAAAGGCGAAGGCCCAGATAAATTGCCAACGGTTCACGCAATGCCTCATTCAATCAACCCTCGGCCTGTTTTTTTGATGACCCCGTCCTTTTTGAGTTTGCTAAACAACTCATCCAAGATGCCATTGATGAATCCATGGCTCTTCGGGGTGCTGTAGTACTTGGACAATTCGATGTACTCGTTGAGTGTGACTTTCAACGGAATGGAGGAGAAGGTGCGAGCCTCCGCCAATGCCATTTTCATCAGGATACGGTCCATCAGGGCAATTCGTTCCAATTCCCAATTTGCCGCCGCCTCTGTGACATAGGCCTCGTTCTCTTCTGCCTGAGCAAGGGTTTCCTTGAAGAGCCCTTCGAAGAATTGGCGATCGTCGTCGTCATCGCGCCACAAAGGCAAGAGCTCCACGTCTTCATCGGCTTCGCCAATGGTTTTGATGGTTTTGATGACCATGGAGGCTGCCAGGTCCAAATCGTCGTTCCAGTAAATGCTCAATTCCTCCAAACTTTCCTGGAAAAGCTCCATGTTGATCATGTGCTTTCGGAACATGCGGATCAAGCATTCTCGGTCGTGGCGGAAGCCACGTTCTTCGCTCGCCATGTACTCGATGTACTCCTCGTGGTCGAGCAATCCGCGGAAGATTTTGCGGAGCATTTCTTGGTTATTGCCCCATCCAATGTTGCCATCGGCAGCGGCTTTGCTCAAGTTTTTGCTGTTGGCCAACACACGAAGCGGACGATTGGTCACAAATTTCGTGTTGGGATGAAGGTCTTCCGGGTTCGGTAGTTGCTTTTTGCGGCCTGCTTCAATGCGATCGATGGCGAACGATTGCAAGCTCCCAATCATTAAAAGGAGCAGCAAGTACAGCTCCTGCATTTTGTCAATGGAATGATCCAGTGCTTTTTTCGTCTTGACTACGTCGCGCTCTTCATCTTGGTAGAAGGCGTACAATACGTGCAAGATCTTGATCCGGAGGTGGCGTCGATTCAGCATGCGATAACAGAAGCACAAATCTAACTTCAACTGCTTGGATTGGGACATCCGAATTCGAATCATTTGGCGATTTATCTTCATGTTATTCACGATGCAGCGGAAACAACCGCACTACCTTTACCGCATGTACAATTCCTTCCGCTTCCTGCCCGTGCTGCTTGGTTCGATGATGACGTTAATTGCATGCCAGCAACAAATCGAGGTGGAATTGCCCGAAGTGGATCCGATTTACGTGGTGGAAGGGACGGTGGTTCAAGGGGAGGCTCCGTTGGTGTTCGTGGGAGAGGCCCAAGGGTACTTTGATCCTGTGGATGCCAATTCCATTGGGCAGGCATTCCTCCCCGGTGCTGTGGTGTCCATGACGGCAGGTGAAACGACATTCCTGTTGGATGAGCTATGTACCTCTAGTTTGCCACCTGAATTGCTGGAGTCTGCTGAGGAACTCCTTGGCTTTCCCGCCGAGGTACTGGCGGCATTGGACTTGTGCGTTTACACCTCCTTCGATCCTGCGGCCATCGGGACGGCTGGGGTGATCTATGACTTGGACGTCACAGTGAACGATGTCACCATGCAGGCGCGCACGTCTGTCATTCCGCCTGTCGCATTGGATTCCGCTTGGTTTCAAGTTCCTGGGACGTTGGATTCATTGGGATTGATGTACGCGCAGTTCACCGACCCGGATACCCTGGGAAATGCCTACCGTTGGTTTGCCAAACGCATCAATACCCGGCCCGATTGGGATCCGTTGGCAGGAGAAGTAAAAGACACGGATTTCGTGCCACCGCTGGGCAGCGCGATTGACGATGCATTTTTCAACGGGTTGAATTTCGAGTTCTCAACTTTCAGGGGCGTTGCCGCCGGGAGCACCGCTTGGGACGATGATTTTTCGGAGAGTTCGGAGGCTGGCTATTTCAAGCGGGGCGATACGGTGGTGGTGCGCATGTGCGCCATCGATGACGGGGTCTTTCAGGCCATTCGGAGTTATGAGAACCTGATTTTGAGTCAAGGAAGCCCGTTTGCGCCTCCCGCCAACATGGTCACCAATGTCGAAGGTGGAATTGGCCTGTGGGCTGGCTACGGAGTCTGGCAGGATACCGTAATTTGTGAATAGAAATTCGTACCTATGAATCTTAACAAATCCCTTTTCTCTGCTTTGGTTGGGGCGATGAGCATCACCCTGGCTTCATCCCAGTCATCGGTTCAATGGCCCATTGAAGCGGTCACAGTTTACCAACAAGGCGCCAAGGTCGAGCGCGCAGGTGAAGTTGTTTTGGATGCTGAAGGAAAAGCCGTTTTGACCTTGGTCGGATTGTCACCGGCCGTTCATCAAGAAATGCTCCAGGTGTCCCTCGGAGCAGGTTGGTCCCTCGCTTCCCACGTTTTTCACACAGCGGTTCCCAGCGATCAAGCAGCGCTTGTCGCACAACAACAGGCCGACCTTGAGTCGGCCATTCGTGCGAACCGCCAAACGTATGCGTTGCGTGAAGCCCTTTTGTTCACGTACGAAGAGGAGTTGGCCATGATCCGATCGAACCGAAGCGTCAACGGGGGAGAGCTGTTGTTGGTGGATGATTTGCGGGACCATGCAAATTTTTGGCGCGAGCGGGTCAAAGAATTGAGCTACTTGATGTTGGAATTGCGCATGGAGATGGAAGCGCTCACGGAAGAGTGGGATCGATTGGAGGACGATCGAGCCCGTTTGGAACAAACGCTCAACGCGGAGGAGGGGCAGTGGACTTTACGGTTTGCAGGTCCACCTCGTAGCAAAGCCGACGTGCGATTGAGTTACGTAGTGACCGGCGCTGGTTGGGCCCCCGTTTATGATGCAGAGGTGTCAGAGTCCGGCACGATGGAAATGAAGCGTTATGCCTCGGTGTACCAAACAACAGGAAACGATTGGGAAGAGGTGCCCATGGCCTTTGTCGTTGGCAACCCACTTCAATCCATTGCCCCTCCCACCGTGACTAAAAAGGAGTTGGGTTTGACGGTGCAGAGTGCAGCCAATTCCTACGCCTGGGAAGCGCAAGCCAGTTTTGATGATTACGATGGATTCGAAGATTTGACCCGCCGCGATCTCACCGCGTCCAATTCGGTGGATCGGTATGAATTTGAGCCTGCGAGCCCCGTGTTCATCCAGGGAGATGGTACGAGAGAGCGTGTTTTCATTGAAGCATTTGAATTGGCAGGCGAGTTGAATTACTTGCTTCTTCCCGAATACGCCGATGAGGCTTATCAGTTGGTGAATTCTGGCGCATGGGCCACGGCACAGTTGGTGCCCGGCCGGGTCCAAGTGATTGCCGGCGGCATGTACCGCGGGGCTTATTTCATGCAACTTCCAGCTCCAGGCGATACCCTCCAAGTGCCACTCGGGCAGGACGTTCGCGTACGCTCGAGCCGAGAACGGGTGTTGGACCGATGCACGAGCACCGTCTTCGGTGGCTCACGAAAAACCCAACAGTCCTTCGAAATCACAGTGGAGAACCAGCACAATCGCCCGATTGATGTCGTGATCCAAGATGCCGTCCCGGTTTCTAACAGCAGCGACATCGAAGTGGAGGTGCTGGGCCTGAGTGGAGGGGAACTCGACGCTGTTTCAGGTGAGGTGGTCTGGAACCTACAGTTGGCACCGAACGAGCGAAAGACGCTTTCATTCGGTTACATCATCACCTATCCGAAGAGGCGTTCGATTCAAGGGTTGTAACCTCCTGCAGGGGCCGCAGTCTGATGTCTGTGTAATAGGTGTTCAGTATCATCCACGCTGATGTGCCTTGTCGAGCACGCTGCATCGCACCCTCTTGGCACATGCCAACGCCGTGGCCGAATCCCATTCCATGAATGGTCACGGTGTCTCCCAAATCAACGGCATTGAAGCGCGCGCTTGGCAGCTTAAACCAGTGGCGCGTGGCGATGTCAAACCGTTCGGTCGAATCGGAAGTTTCCTGCCAAATTCTCCATTGCTCGCCACCGACCGATTGTGTCCATGCTGCATGGGCTCCAGCTTGGCAATAATGGTCCTCTACCGTGACCAAATTTGGATTGGCTGTTTGCCAAACGGCTTCTGAACTTCGCGTGGCACCGCCACAATTGGAATGAAAAGCGGCGACAACGGGCCTCCCTAACCGGTCCACTAAAACCAAACTCCTCGTTGCATCGCACGCTGCTTCTATGGTGTCATTGACGGTGGAAAGTCCTGCAAAAACTTGGCAATGAACTTGGTCGCACACATCGTATCCCGCCAGTCGGTGACGACCGGAAGTGTGGAGCGCATAGGTTCTGGAGACGATGGCGTGGGCTTCGTACATGGCCTCGGCGTGGCCCTTCCCAATTTCACTGACGACCACCCCGGGGACATAGGACTCCATGGGGGTTTCCAAGGCGATGTGCCATTCGTTTGCATGCCAGTAGAAATGAACTGCGCCGCGGTACTGACGGTACCCTGTGGTTTCTGAAATGAGCTTAATTTTGGCTTCAGCGTGATCGGGTTTGAGGATGAAATAGGGCGAGATCCTGTTAGCGCCACCTGCGTGCATTTCCCAGCCGCCGTTGGCCTTTTTGATTTCCCCGGTTTTAGTAAGTGCTCCGAGCTCTGTGAATGCATCGTTTTCGCGCACCAACCACCTGTATGAGCCTTCCGCGACCCGGCATCGAACCGTCGGGGCTTGTTGAAAGTCCGTTAGTCCGACGGTGATCAACGCATTGGACTGTGCCAGCGCGGTACCATGGCTGATTGCCAAGATGCAGCAAATAGCCCACCGCCACCATTTCATGATCCAAGGATGGATTCTGCGACCAGCTCAGATGCCGGTTGGTCTTCTTGTAGCGTCTGGACAAGGGTATCGAATTCGCTTTTCTGTCGCTCTCCAGCTGCTATGAGTTTCGTGCCGTCGTGCAACGAAAGAACATCCTGCACCAATTGAGCGGGACGGCAGGCTTCTTGGATGCGCTCAGTGACCGCATTCCGCTCGAGGAGCAAGTTGGGCAGGCCAATCCATTGGGTTTTCACCAAGGCTTTGGCCAAGGCAAAAGTAAGTGGGCTAGTCCTGTAGCAAATTATGTGTGGCAGCCCCAACAACGCCGCTTCGAGCGTGGCCGTTCCCGAGGTGATCAAGCCTGCGCTGGCCGATTGCATCAGTGCCCGCGTTTGTCCAAACACGATTTCGATTCCGGCTTCGGAGGCTTGTCGGTAATCTTCTATGGTGCGCCCTGGTGCTCCGGCAATGACCGGTTTAAAAGCAGGCAGGCTGCGCGCCGCTTTAACCATAATGGGGAGGATGTGATCGAGTTCTTGTTGGCGAGAGCCGGGCAGCAGCAACAGGATAGGTTTATCGAGCGCGTCACCGGAATCACCTTTCGAAGCAGCCGGTAGCAATTCCAGAAGGGGATGCCCCACCCAATGCACATTCAGCCCTTCAGCGTCGTACCACTTCTTTTCAAAGGGCAGAATCACATGCAAGCGATCGATGTCGCGTCGGATGGCGTGAACCCGGTTTTTTTTCCAAGCCCAAACAGAAGGGGAGATGTAATGGTGGGTTTGAATGCCCATGGCCTTTGCCTTTCGGGCCATGCGCAAGTTGAATCCAGG
>CALJFZ010000052.1 GCA_938074325.1 uncultured Flavobacteriales bacterium
CTTCAGGCGGCGCGAAGCGCGGATTCACGGAGCGAGCAAGCACGTCAAGCTTGCTTGAAGGTGCATGCGAAGCGTGCGTGAACAAGCCATGCGACAGCATGGCGGCCTGAAGAGCCGATTCCCTTCACGGGAAAGGGGGGAGCAATGACCGCAGGTCAGAAACTCCCCCCGGCTCCACCTGGACGGGGGTCAGACTCCCCAGATCCATAGCAAAACGAATTTGAGAAGCAGCCCGTGAGCAGTGTGTTCGCGGGCCCTTTTGTGCCGTAAGAATAAGTGGAGAGAATAGCTTACCGAAAGAGGCTACAAGAGCGTGACCTGAAAGGGCAGGGAAGCCTTCCTTGGGGAAATTCGGTCCTACTCCAAGGACAACAACTTGGATCTGTTACTACCTTCATGTTCTTAATCAGATTGACATGGCAGGCTACAAAAAAAACTTGGCAGCATTACAAGAGCATCTTGATGACGGTGAATCTGTAATGCACAGCTGCTTCGGTGCCTTTGATATTAAGATGATGGGACAAGATTCTCGAGCGGCAGGAGTCTTTGTTGTCACGGAAAAGCGAGCAGTGCTTTTTGGGAAGAAGCTTTTTGGATATGACATGGAATCCTTCCCCTTGAGCAAGATCACAGCCATTGAGATAAGCAAGGGCATGCTCGGCAAAAAGATCACCCTGAAAATGTCTGGCAATGCAGCAGAGATGAAGATGATCAATGATGGAGATCCTGATGCTCTTGTGAACTACATCAGAGAAAACGTGGGAGAGACAGCAGCACCTGCTCTAGCACCCGTTGAAGACATCCCGGCTCAGATTCAAAAGCTTGCAGCATTGAGGGATCAGGGCATCCTAACGGAAGAAGAATTCACTTCCAAGAAAGCTGAGCTTTTGGCCAAGATGTGATCAGTATTTTCAATAAGTCTTCGATGCTGAATTCTATCCATTGAAGACCTGGCCGCCAGCGCCGATGTTCCATGACCAAAAAATCAATTGATATGTCTTTATTGAAAAAACTTTCCTTTTACCTCGGAATATTGATTGTTCTGATTTCGTGTTCCAATGCTTCAGTTTGCGCACAATCATGGCAGGTTGATCGTAATGTCGCCCACGTGAATGCCATGCAAACTTGCAGGCATTATAAGGCGGGCAAACTTGAAGTAGTTGGTTCACGACTTGCGGTCATTAAGGTGTGGGATGCGTTTGGAAATTTCGCTTTCACTGAGCCCGGTAGACCAATAGTTTTTGAAATTGACGGAGTACCCTTCAGTACTTACGCAACGTCAAGGTCTTCCGCTGACCTCGTGATTGCATCAATTACAAGCGAAATATTATCCTCACTGAAATCAGGGAATCGGCTCAAGATTACTTCGGAGTATAGCGATGAGTGGATGGTTTTCTCTCTTTCGGGGAGTTCAGCCGCTTTAAGCGCTGTTGGTCTTTGACTACTTCGAAGGCCAACCCTAGGAGATTCCGCAGTGCTCTGGCCAACAGCACTGACCAGGGCTACTGAATGAATCACACGCCCATCATTGATGTGCAGATTTTGGGCAGTGGGGCTGACCATTCATCAATGGAGTTGATGGCACATCTATGCTGCCAATGACAAAAGGTTCATCGCCCTGTCCTTCTTATCTTGGGGCATGCAACGCTTAACCAGCTTCCTTTTGCTTTTGTACTCTTGCACTCTGACCCTTGCACAGACTGCTTGTCCAAACCCGCACGACAGCAACTCCGACGGCGCTGTCACAATCTCTGACCTTCTCGAACTTCTAGGTCTCTTTGGCGATGTTGACACCGACCAAGATGGTGTTTGGGACAGCGTTGATGATTGCGTGGACACGACTGCATGCAACTACGCGGCAGATCCTACCGAGGCATGCGCCTTCGCAGATGCTCTTGGCAATTGTGGAGGCGGATGTGAAGGGGACAGTGATGGTGATGGAATCTGTGACGATGAGGACGACTGTTTCGGCATTGTAGACGAATGTGGCATCTGCAACGGCCCTGGGCCGACCGAAATCGTAGTTGACGAAATCACGATTCTCTATGACAGCGTTTACGCCGAGCAAATCAATCAGTGGTTTGTTTTTGAGGTAGGTGCCGACACAACCTTCAGCTTTGAATGTGCGCCTTCATTCAGCTCATGTGGCGACCCTTTGCTCTACCACGGCCACTTTTACGCCACGGTTCAGATTGGTAATCAATGTTGGTATGCAGAAAATCTAAGGTCTGAATTCTATGCAAATGGCGACTCAATTCCTTTCAATGAGGGTGGCTACGGCACCGGTAATTGGCCAGTTGGATACGGGGCTCAAGGCGTTCACAGCAACAGTGAAAGCAACCTAATCAACTACGGAAGGTTGTACAATTTCCAAGCTGTAACAGATGAACGTGGACTTTGCCCAAGTGGGTGGCATGTGCCATCAGACGAAGATTTCATGGCATTGGAGATTGGACTTGGAATGTCAATTGAAGAAGCCGAAGCTGAAGGCTACAGGGGTACTGATGAGGGAACCCAAATGAAGTCGTCCATTGAGGATGAACCTCAATGGGATGGGTCTAATCTTTCAGGGTTTTCTGCGCTTCCGGGTAGAAGGCGAGATGGCGGGGGGTATGACTTATCGGCTGGTAGTTTAAGCTATGGGGTTTGGTGGACCACCACTCATTATGGAGGTGGGTACGATCGTTACTGGAGCCGTGAACTTTGGTCTGATGACGGTAGAATCCGTAAAAGAGACTTTGGTCCTTCACAAGGGATATCTGTCCGTTGCATTCAAGACTAATTCCGCATCTTTTTCGCCTTGCTCAGTTGGGTCTTGCGGCTCTCGTTGCATTTCGAGGTTGTGTGGCACGTTTAACCATCATGGATGGCCCCGAGCCGCATGGGCATTCCACCAAAGAAGAGATTATCTCACCAAATCGGGGTTTAGGGTGTTCGGCTTCTGTCCTGCTGGGTCCACCCAGACTGACGTTAGGAGGCGGTGCTAAGGTGGCCCGACCGCAAGCCGCCGACCAGGCGCAGGACCTCCCAATGGGCGGCGCTCCACTCCTGGCGCGCGGCCAGCTCGGCCGCTTCCGCTTGAAGGAGCGCCACGTCGAGGGCCCGGAAATCGAGGGCGTTCAGCACCCCGTCCCGGTAACGTTTCGCCCCAATGTCCGCCGCGAGCTGGGCGTTGGCGACGCGCTGGGCCGCCATCGCATGGACGCGAACTGCGGTTTCCTGACGGTCCCACGCCGCTTGCAGCGCAGCGAGCGCCTCCGCCACGATGCGGTCGTGGTCGAGGAGGGCGAGGTCGACTTGGATTTGGGCTTGCTGCATGGCACGCTTCGTCGCTCCTCCGTTGAACAGGTTGAAATTCAAGGTGAGGGCGGCCCCGTAGTTGGTGACGTCGCTGCTGATGTCGCCGTCCGCGTACGGGTTGAAGAAGGCGTCGGGCGGAATCGGCGTGTTGGTGCCTGAGGTGCCCAACGTGTTGCCCCAGTTGGCCGTCAAGCCGACCACAGGGTACAGTCGCGCTTGGGCTTGGCGAACGCCTGTTTCCGCGAGTTGCTTGGACAGGACGGCGTTTTGGACGGCGCGGTTGGTCGACTCCAGCTTGTCAATCAAGGGATCGAAGTCCCCCCCGCGGGCGGGCGTCATCAACTCCGAAGTGAGGTTCCAGTCTTGAGCCTCGTCCTGCACGAGCAAAAGGTTGAGGTTCCGGCGAGCGGCGCGGACGGCGGCCTCCTGGCGGAGCAACGCCGTGCTGTCCGTGAGGAGCGCGTTGTCGAATTGCAACCGGTCGAAGGTGCCTGCTGAGCCGAGTTGGGTCGACGCTTCGATGCGCGCCAGACGGGCGCGGGTCAGGTCGAGCGCGGAACGCAACACGTTGGCGCTTTCCTCCTGGATCAAGACGTTGTCGTAGGCCGTGAGGACGGCCTGGACGGTGGTTTCCACCATCAGCTCGGCGTTCCCTTCGGCTTGAGCAGACAGGAGTTCCAAACGGTACTTGGCCGCAAACATCCCAAACCCGTCAAACAACCGCCATTGCAACTGCGCACCGGGGGCCACCGAAGTCGATTGCGTGGCGATGGGCAGAAAGGTCGAGGGGTTGTTGGTTTGGTCGTTGACGTTGGCGCCCACATTGGTCGTGAACGACAGGCTGGGCAAGGCGCCGGCGGCGCCCCAGCTGTTGCCGACGGCCGCGAGGTCGGCGTTGGTGCGGGCGATCCGAATGCCGTAGTGGCGTTCGAGCGCCAGCTCGACGGCCTGTTCGCGCGAGAGGTCCTGGGCGTGGGTGGAGGCCGGGGCGAGCGCCGCGAGGGCGGTCAGGGCGCCGACCGCGAGCCACGGAAGCCAGGTCGCGAGGGACGGGCCGCCAGTGCCGGGTTGGGCCTCGGAGGTCGCAGATGCGGAGGTCGCAGATGCGGGGTCGGAGGCGTCGGACTCGGCGAAGCCGCGCTCTTCGCGGACCGCCGGTTCGGCCTGCTCACGCGAGAGCCAATCGCCACGCTTGACCCACACCCACGAGCGGTGCAACGGGTTGATCCACAGGAGGTAAATCGGCAAGAGCACGAGGATGATGACCGTCACGAAGAGGAGACCGAAGGCCACGGAGATCGCCATCGGGATGAGGAATTGCGCTTGGAAGCTCTTGTTGAGCATCAGCGGCGCGAGGCCGGCGACAGTGGTGACCGACGTGAGCAGAATCGGGCGGAAACGGCTCATGCCCGCTTCCCAAATCGCCGACCGCACGTCCATCCCCTCCTTCAGGTTGCTGTTGTACGCCGCGACAAAGACCAGCGCGTCGTTGACGAGGATGCCGATGAGGGCAATCATGCCGAGGACGCTGAAGAGGCTGATTTGGGCGTCGAGCAGCCAGTGGCCGATGCTGATGCCCACCAATCCGAAGGGGATCAGCCCAAACACCGCCACCCCCTGCAACGGCGAACGGAACGTCAAGATGATGATGAACAGCATCAGGGAGAAAATGAGCGGCATGACCGCGGAGATGCTGTTTTGGGACTTGGCTTGTTCGCGGTTTTGGCCTTCGTAGCTGGGGCGGATGGAGGGGTACTTCGCCAGGATTTGGGGGACGACGTTGTCCTTGATGTCCGCGTTGGCGTCGCTGGCGCTGACGTTGGGGCCGGCGAGGTCGGCGCTGACCTGGACTTCGCGGGCGCCGTACAGGCGGTTGATGGCCGTGATGCCGCGGACTTCCCGGACGTCGGCCAGTTCTTCGAGCGGGACGAGGCTCCCGTCCGGCGTGCGAATGCGGTACCGCTTGAGGTCGCTCATCGAGCTGCGGTCTTCGTCGGCAAGGCGGACCCAAACCCGCACTTCGTCCCGTCCGCGCTGAAGTCGCTGGACTTCACTTCCGAAGAAGCCTTGGCGCACCTGGGAAAGGAGCGACGACGGCGTCATGCCGAGCTGGTAGGCCCGGGGCTTGGGAAGGATTTCCAGTTCCTGCAGGCCGCGTTGGTTGTTGTCCGTCACGTCCTTGAGGTCGTCGCGCTGAAGCATGGCCTCCTTGATCTCGTCCGTCGCGGCTTCGAGTTCCTGGAGGTTGTTGCCGAGCAGCGACACCGAGACGGGACGTCCAAACGGCGAAAACGCCGCAAAACTGAGGTTCTCCGAGCCGTAGACCGTGCCCACCCGCTCGCGCACCATCGCGCTGATGTCCATGGACCGCATGTTGCGGCGTTCCCCGTCGAGAAGCTGGACGTTGATCAGGCCGGTGTGGGCGTTGGGGCCGACGCGCTTGTCGACCGCAAGCACGACGTCAAGCCCGTCCGCGCGCTCCGCTTTGAGCTCCTCGTTCACTTCCCAAATCTTCACCTCGATCGCGTCCAACTCGGCCGCCGTCACCTCCTCGCGCGTGCCGCTGACCATGGACAAGTTCACAGTCAGGTTGTCTCCTTCGATGAACGGGAAGAACGTCGTCTTCACCAACCCGCTTCCGATCAGTCCAGGCACGGCAATCAGGAAGAGCGCGACCAGCGACGAGAACGCAATCCAGGGCTGGTTCAACGCGAACCGAAGCACGGGCGCGTACATCTTCATCTTCAGGAACTCCAACACGTTGCGCATGCCGCGCTCCACCGCGTTGGGTTTGAAATCTCGCCGGAGCGCCTTGCTGTGCCCCACGTGCGCGGGCAAGATGAAGGCGCCCTCCACCAAACTGAACAACAACGTCAGCATGATGACCGTCGCCATGTCCCCGAAGAAATCGCCGAGACGTCCTTCGATGAAGAAGAACGACGCGAACGCCACCATGGTCGTCACAATCGCCGCAAACACGGCCGGAAGCACCTCCATTGTCCCGTCGATCGTCGCGCGATAACGGTCCTTCCCCATTTCGTAATGCCGGTAGATGTTCTCGGCAATGACGATCCCGTCGTCCACCAAGATTCCGATCACCAGGATCATCCCAAACAAGCTGATGACGTTGATCGTCACCCCCGCCATCCCGGCGAAGATGAACATGCCCGCGAACGACACGGGAATGGCCAACGCCACCCAAAACGCCAACCGGATGTTCAAGAACAACGCCAGCAAAATCACCACGAGCAGGAAGCCCACCACGCCGTTGCTCACCAGCAGGTCAATCCGCTGGTTCAGGACCACGGAACTGTCGCGGATCACGTCGAGGTGCAGGCCCGTGCCCACTTCCTCGGCCTGCGCGTTGTACGCTTCCATGTAGTTGCGCACGAGCTCCGTCACGTCCAAAATGCTCTCCGTCGTCAAGTTGTTGACCGTCACCACCACCGCCGGCTTGCCGTTGAACCAGTTCCGGGACGGGTCGTTCTCGGCCCAGCGGTCCGTGACGTCGGCAACGTCCGACAAGCGCACCACGCGCCCGTCCGCAAACGCCCGGACCACGACGTCCTCGAGCGCCTCGGCGTCGTAGCCGCGGAAGCGACCACGCACGATGAGCTCCTCCCGGTCCGTCTTCAAACGCCCGCCCGTCGTCTCAATGTTCGCCGCGCGAATGGCGGCCCCGACTTCGGCGATCGTCAAATTCAATTCCGTCAAGCGGTCCGCGCGCAGCGCCACTTCCACCTCCTCGCCGGGAAACCCGCTCAGCTCGACTTGGCTGATGCCGTCCAGCGCCCTCAAGTCCTGTTCGATGCGCCGCGCTTCCCGCTTCAGGGCCCGCAAATCGTCCACGCCCGTCACCGCAAAGGTGATCGCCACCCCAATCGATTCCTGCTTGAACACAATCGGCGGCTCCATCCCCACGGGGAACGACGCGATGCGATCCACCGCGTTCTTCACGTCCTGCAAAATGTCGTCCGTCTCGTTCTCGTTCACCACCGTCACGGTGATGCTCCCCGCGTTCTCGCTGCACACCGACTTGACCTGGTCGAGCCCGGCGATGCCTTGGAGGTTTTCCTCGATTTTGGCCACGATGCCTTCCTCGATCTCCGCCGGCGACGCCCCCGGGTAAATCACCTGAATCTGAATCGTCTTCGATTCCGTGACCGGGAAAAAGTTGCTCTTGATCGAGCCCAAACCAACCCACCCCGACACCAAAATCGCGATCATCAACAGATCGCCGACGAGGTTGTACTTGACAAAAAACCGAATCAATCCTTCCATGGCTTAGCGCTGAACGAGGTCCACAAGCAACCCGACGTACGCGCCCGAGATGGGCTCCGCCAGCACCTTCGTGCCGGGCTCCAGCCCGCGCACCAACACCACATCCGCGTCGCGGTGCACCACCTCCACGTCCGCCAAGTCGAGCTTGCCGTCGCGGACCACGTACACCTGCGAACCGTCGCCTTCGAGGAGCGCCTCGTTGAGCGCCATCACCCCTTCGAGCGCGTCGCCAAACACCACGCCGCTCAAGAAACGGCCGTCGCGCAGCGGCTGACCGGGCGCTTCCGACACCTCGCAAAAGACGCTCGCGCTTTGGGTGGTGGGGTCGACGTTGCCGGAGATTCGGGCCACGCGGCCGCTGGCCACCTCCACCCCCGATTCGTCCACCAAGCTCACCGCATCGCCCTCGGAGAGGCGCGCAAGGTGGCGGGCATGCACGGCCGACTTCACCTCAAAAGTCCCTGTTCCCACCAACGTCCCCAGCGGCTGACCCGCCCGAACCATCGATCCCGGCTGCACCTGCGCACCGACCACCACGCCATCGAATGGCGCGCGCACCGTGAACTTGTCAAGGCGCTCTTCGTTCGCCCTGATGTTGTGGTAACCTGACACAATCCCGCGGCTCGTCAAGTACAATCGCTCGCGGTCGGTGGCGGGCTCCGGCAACTCCGCCAAGCGCGACTCCACGCGCAGCGACTTCACGTAGTCCATCCACACCTCCGCTCGATCGGGAAAATCGACCTGCAAGTCCGCCAACGACCCGGCCAGCAGTTGCAGCCACTGGCTGCGCTGGGCCACGAGCGACGCCCGCAATTCCGAATCGTCCACACGAAGCATGGCCTCCCCTTCGGCAAACGCCACACCCTCGCGGAATTCCTTTCCTCCCACAGGCAGCATGCCGTTCACCTCGCTCAACACCGTCATGCGGTTCAAGGCCTGCACGCGTCCTTCAATTCGCACCTCCGGAGCCAGCGTATCTGACGTGGCTTCCATCGCCTTCACCATCCGCGCACTCGCCGAACGAGGCTTGACAGGAGGGGTTCCCTTCATGCCAATCAAGGCGTTCATGACGAAGATGCCAAACGCCAAAATGGCCAGTCCAGCCAACGCGCGCAACAAGGATGTTTTCATGGTCTGTAGCATTGCCGTTCCGCGGCCTGCGAAACGTGGCGCAAAACTACGCCCGAATGCACGCACAGGAAACGAAAAAAGTCAAAAACGTTTCCCAACCCTCCTGCCAACGGAAACGCCTGCAAACAACAAGGGCGCCCCAGATCTGCTGAAGCGCCCTTGGTTCCGTTTCTTGGACGGAATCAGAAGTTGTCCAAATCGATCGGCCTCATCACACCAAACCACTTCCGGATGGCCTGTCCGACGCCTGGCACGTCGATGTGAATGATGTAGACGCCTCCGGCGATGGGCACGTTGGCTTCGTTCTTGAGGTCCCAGTCCACGTAGGTGAGCGGGTCTGCCTTCTCGTAGGTTCGGATGAGGGTTCCTGAGAGGTTGTAGATGCGGACGGTGCAGACCTCGGGGAGGTTGACGATCTTGATTCGGTTGTCGAGCTTGTTGGTCTCGTACTGGCTGTAGGCGTAGTACGGGTTGGGCACGACGTTGATTTCCTCGAGCATCTCGACCAGGACGGGGTTTTGGTCCGTCTTGGTGGCCACGTC
>CALJFZ010000053.1 GCA_938074325.1 uncultured Flavobacteriales bacterium
TAGTTGTCCGCATCCGCATCCATGCAACCGGTGTACAAGCATTCATCCATTTGATCGCCTGTGTTCGCTTGAGGATTGTAGTTGTCCGCATCGGTGTCCATGCAACCGGTGTACAAGCAACTTTCGTCGTTCAAGTTGGACTCGGGGCTGTAGTTGTCTGCTGCTTCATCGGTGCAACCGAGGTAAATGCATCCCACGTCATCGAAGTTGGCCGCCTCATCGTAGTTCCACGCCAACGGATCGGTACAACCGCCCGCAATCAACGGGAAGGTCAACTCCACGTCTTCGTATTGCGTCAACTGACCGCCCAATTCGAATTGGATGTTATAGCGCAAGAACATCACCCCATCGGTCGTGAATTGACCTAAGAGCAATCGACCGTCAGCGTCTGGAACGCCTTGTGTCTCAGAAGCGCCTGGGTTCAAGAAGATTTGCGCGCCAACCTCGGTATCGATGATCATGTCTTCCCCTGCGTTGAATGATGGCAGGTGGACGTACATGTTCTGCTGAGCCAAGGCGTTGTATTCGCCCGGTGCAGCGCCGATGGTCAACCAGCTGTCGTACTCCAACTCTGGGAAGAAGCTGAAGAAACCGGGGTTGATGTTTCCACCGAAGTCTTCGCCGAGCAGGTTTTGGTAGAAGGTGCCGGTTGTCGTGGTCCACCAAGGGTAGTCAGCATCACCGAACAACGCCGTCATGTCAACGTCCGCTGCCGTATCAAACTGCGCGTATACACGGTACGTATTGCTCTCGCCAATGGTGTTTTCGCCGACCACTTCATAGGTCAAGCCCAAGAACGAGCCATCGCCCCAGACGCAAGACCCGTCGTCGTTCGTGGCGAGAGGATCGAAGTTCGTCGCCGAAGCAGAGGCACAGCCCAACACTTCGTCGCATTCATCCACGCCATCGCCTTCGTAGTCGCCGTTGCACACACCGTCACAGTCAGAGAATTCTCCTGCGTACTCGCACGATTCAGGCACGTCCACGTCGGCAGTAGGATCGTAGTTACAGGCCAGTTCATCGAAGCAGCCTGCCTCGAGGCACGTGCCGTCTTCATCCGTAGCGTCTGCATTGTAGTTGTACGCGGTTTCGTCCGTACAGCCCGCAATTTCCTGTCCATCGCAGACGCCATCGCCGTCCGTATCCGCATAGCAGTTGCCATCGCAATCCACGTGTTCAGTGCTGTAGTAGCACGTACCGTCGTCATCCGTGGCGTCGATGTCGTAGTTGCATGCGGTCACGTCGGTGCAACCCACCCCAAAGGCTGGGAAGACCAAATTCAAATCGGTCGCGTAGTGCGTCATGCTCGTGGCATCTCGGAACTGCAAGTTGCACTTGACCGATACCACACCGCTGGTGGTGAATTGACCCAACAACATCTTGCCATCCTGCACAAACGAGAGTTCGCTCGCATCCGGACCTGGGATGTAGTAGAGGCTCGCCCCCACTGTGGTGTTGACCAACACATCCGCACCGGTTTCCTCGAAATCCGTGAAGAAACTCGCCAATCCTACGGTCTGCAATTCAATTGGGGAACCAGGACCTCCGCCCAATGCAATCCACGTGTCATATTCCAACTCGGGGAATGCGGCGAAGAAAGCCGGGTTGATGCCGTGTGCCATCAATGCGCCCATCTCGTCTTGGTGGAACCCATCGGTTGAACTGATTTCCCACGGGTTCTCAGCCGTACCAAAGCTGGCTACAACCTGAATCAACGTGTCCGGGTTGAAGTCTGCGTACAAGCGGTATGTCGACGCACCCTCGATGAGATCGTGCCCCACCAATTCGTAGCTCAAGCCAGTGAAGAGGCCTTCTGGCCACGTGCACGAGCCGTCGTCGTCCGTCGCAGTGGCGTCGTAGTTCGTTGCCGAAGAAGACGTACAGCCCGCCGTTTCCGCATCGTCGCAGATGCCATCGCCGTCGTGGTCGTTCAAGCACTCACCATTGCAATCCTCACCGGCTGCTGCGTACTCACAAGAACCATCTTCATCCGTTGCATCGGCGCCAAAATTGCAGGCAGCAACGTCCGTACATCCTGCGATTTCGAAGTCATCGCACACGCCGTCACCGTCCGTATCAACCAAGCAAATACCTTCACAATCGTACCCCGCAGCTGGGCCATTGCCATCGCAGTCGCAAGCACCGTCTGCAATGCCGTCTCCGCCGCAAACGCCGCATTCATCGAATGCTGCGCATGAGCTGTCGTCGTCGGTCGCTGCAGGATCGTAGTTGCAGGCCTCCGAATCGGTGCAGCCTGCGATTTCAAATTCATCGCATACGCCGTCACCGTCGGTATCCATCAAGCAGATGCCGTCGCAATCGTATCCTGCAGCCGGCAAGTTGCCGTCGCAGTCGCAGGCGCCCTCCGCGATGCCGTCACCGCCGCAAACGCCACACTCATCCAACTCCAAGCACGTACCGTCATCGTCTGTTGCTGCAGGGTTGTAGTTACAAGCTGTCTCATCCGTGCAACCGTCGAGCGGTGGCACGTAGTCGCCGGTAGTGAAGTAAAGCTCACGGTTTTCCATGGAAACGCCTGCGGCATTGCGCCATTGCATGTTCCACATACCGCTGATGTCACCGGCTTCACCCAATTCGTCGTGCTCAACCGTCAGTTGTGCAACGAGGACTTTTCCGTCTTCACCGGCTACTGCCAATGGGTTGGAGTTTGGTGTAACAAACCAACTTCCGCCAGAAGGCGTATTCAGGTTGAATCCATTTCCTTGGTTGAAGGCCATAAAGGCATCCGTCATGCCGATGGAGCTCACCGGCTCGTCTTCAGTGCTTTCTGAACCGATGGTCAACCAGCTATCGTAGACCGCGTCGGGGAACATGCCCACGAAGAAGGGATTGAAACCGCTTCCGAGGTTCGATCCGACAGGGCTCTGCCAGAAAGAGGTCGTGACTTCCAATGTCAAATCCACTGGGTTCGTTTCCGCCGATCCAACTGCAAACAAGGCGATGCACTCGTCCGCAGCGTCCTCAAAGTGCGCATAAACGCGGTACGTCGTTCCCGAGTCTGTTTGCGCATGCACTTCGGCATGCAAGAATGGGAAGGCCGGCACCATGCAACTTCCGTCGTCGTCGGTGGCATTGGCCAAGAAGTTCGTTGCCAATTCGTTCGTGCAACCTGCAATTTCAAATTCGTCGCATACACCATCGGCGTCGGCGTCGTTCAAGCATGCACCGTCGCAGTCGTAGCCCATTTCAGGCAACGTACCGTCACAATCGCATGTGCCTTCGGCGATGCCTTCGCCGTCGCACACGCCACACGCATCGAGTTGCGAGCAAGAACCGTCGTCCTCATTGGCGTCTGCATTATAGTTACACGCAGTAGCATCGGTACAGCCCGGCACCACGGGGATGCACGTCGCCGTGCACTCACCGGCGCAGTACGCTACCGTAAGCGGTGCTTCCGCTACATCCACTCCATAGTTGCCGCCGCCCTCACCCAAAGGCAAATCAGGGTTCGTGCTGCAATCTGCAGGAGCGTTGATGGTTTGCCCCCACCCTGACCAGCTGTCTGCTGGGCCGGTAACGGCAATGACAAATTCAAACGAGGTGTTTTCAAGGAAGTCTGCCGATCCGGTGAAAATACCGTCTCCATCGGCGTCAGCCAGGGTAACTCCCCAGCCACTCCAACCGTTCCAGCTGCCGTTGACCACGACGTTGTCGTAATCAGCATTTGGATACTCGGAGTTGTTCATGTCGATTTCAAACGTCACCGTTTCGAAGAACTGCTGCTCAGAGCAAGCGAGGCAAGATCCGTAGGTGTCGTTGGTCGTGGAACCGGCTGGCGTCAGGCGGTTTGCGTACGTGCTACCGTCTGTAATAGGGGCACACGTTGCTCCACTGGCTACGTCGTCGACCAAATCTTCTTGACCGGCCCAGTTGTCCACCATGTACTTGTACTCGATGTCGCCAGCGGCCATGTCGAGGGTGACGCTGTAAATGCCGTCGCCATCGCCATCGGTCAAGTCGTTCCAGCCGTCGGAACCACACCAGCCGCAAAATGGGCCGGTAATGTGGACGGTGCTAAAGGAGAACTCCACGCACGACATGTCCACGTTAAATACGGTCGTGTACAAACACGAGTCGTCGTCATCGGTTGCGCTTCCGTTGTAATTCGACGCTGCATCGTCGGTGCAACCCGTTGTCTCGAACTCATCGCAAACGCCGTCGGCATCCGCATCGTTCACACATGCCCCGTCGCAATCGTAACCAGCAGCTGGAAGTGTGCCATCGCAATCGCAGGCGCCCTCAGCAATGCCATCACCGCCGCAAGTACCGCATTCATCGAGAACGTTTCCATCGCAGTCGCATGCGCCCTCGGCAATTCCATCGCCACCGCAAACTCCGCATTCGTCTATAGTGGTACAGCTTCCGTTGTCGTCGGTTGCATTGCTGTCGTAATTGCACGCCTCGGCATCCATACAGCCTGCCACTTCATTGGCATCGCATACGCCATCGCCGTCGGTGTCAGCAAGGCAGTCTCCGTCGCAATCATAACCCGCTGCCGGACCGTTGCCATTGCAGTCGCAATCGCCTTCTGGGATGTCTGAACATCCACACGTAAAAATTTCTCCTGGACCGTTGCATACACCGCAAGCATCCAATGTGCCTACGCAATCATCTGCATCGTCGCAAATACCATCTTGATCTTCATCCGCTGCGCACGTTCCACCGCACTCTCCAAGAGCGTCGAGGTACTCACAAGAATTGTCGTCTTCTGTAGCCGTTGCGTCGTAGTTGCACGCTGCTTCATCCGTACAACCTAATACTGCTGGCAAATTGTCCGCGGTGTTGTGCGTTACATCGACTTCGTTGTGAGAGTCGCCCATCGCATCGCGCCACTGGATGTTCCAATCACAGAAAACATGACCAGTGCTGCCGTCTTCCCCGTTTTCAGCCGTGAATTGGCCAAGCAGGACTTTTCCATCATCGCCCGCTAGTGCGAGGGCATTGGATCCTGGGGTAACGTACCAACTTCCGCCCACAGCTCCTGTACCGAGTACGAAACCGTCGCCGTTGTTGAACGAATTAAAGGCCGCGGCCATTCCCACCGCTGCAACGCTGGGATCATCGCTCGTCTCCGAACCGATGGTGAACCAGCTGTCGTATGCCATGGAAGGCAGCATGGACAAGAAAAACGCGTTGATGCTTGAACCGAGGTTCGCACCGCCACCGTTCTGGTAGAACGAAGTGGTCACGTCCAATTCAAGCGTCATGGGGTTATTCTCGGCAGTTCCGACGGCGTAGACAGCTACGCATTCATCGGTTGCCGAGGCAAACTCCGCATAGACGCGGTATGTCGTGCCAAATTCGGAGGTGGCATGGACCTCGCTCTCCAGTCCCGTAAACTGGGAAAACCCTGTCGCAGCAAGCAACAAGGTGGAGAAAGAAAGCAGCGAAACGCGCTTCCAAGCAGTTGTGATTGTTAAGTAATTCATCGCGGATATAATCCAATTCCTACTTAAATATACAAAATTAATCAACTTAAAACCACCATTCGTCGAATTATTTGCGGCCTTAGGGCATTGATTTTGAGTCATTTTTTCGGTTTTGGGAATTGATTACTGCCTTCGCATACGCGTGCTGTTCCCGAGATGTTACGTTTATCGAAGAATTAATTGAACTCCTCAACTTTTGAGTAGTTTAGTCTCTGGTAATCACTGCCATGCACCACTTCAACCACCTCCTTTTTGCGCTGTTGGGCGCACTTTTCATCGGATTTACACCGCCGGCCTTCGGGCAAGAGGCTACTGGATGTGGGGCCTGGTACGATCCCACGGCCCTCTTTCAAGTCGAACAAGACGCACCATGCGTCCCAACGCACGCCAGGGAATCGAGCATGGTGTTTTCCATAGAGCAGGAGGTCTTGATTCAATTGAAAAATGAGCGCCCGAGTTATTGGGAACTTCCATTCACCTTCCCTGGCGGCGCCCACACGCGGCTCATTCTCCACGACTTCAAGGCCTACCGTCCAGACCTGGAAATTGGCCACATGACCAAAGACGGGTTGAGGGTTGAGGCCTACGCACCTAAGTTGCTGAGTTACCGGATTGCCAACGAGGATGTACGCGGCACCCTCGTATTCATGGGAGACGAAATCGTAGGAGCCATTCGCTACAAGGGTATTCAATACGAGCTCAATGGGTTGGAGTGCGATGGGCGAGCAACGGGATTGATTGTCGCATACGCGACTTCAGACGCCATCAATCCGCCAGCGTTTGAGTGCGGCTTGGAGACCTTGGCTGAGCAAGCGCATGCACCGCAACCCATGGGCTTGCCGCCGGCACAACCCGAGACGCAGGTACTGGATTGCGTCGAACTGGCGTTGGACATTGACTTTTTTACCTACAACCAATTTGGAGCCGATTGCGAAACATCCGTCGAATGGGCCTTGGCTTTGCTCACGGGGGTGAGCGAAATCTACCAATCCGAATTGAACGACCTCATCTACCTCGCCGCTTCGTACATCAATGTTTGGGAGACCAATGATCCCTATTCCTCCTTCACTGGAAACGCCGGAGCCATGCTGGATGCCTTCCGGTTGGAGTGGCTGAATAATCCCGATTTGGTCAATCGACCCCGGGACATCGTCCACCTCCTGACGCGGCGCAGCGATACCGGTACAGGCGGCATTGCCTACCTCGGCGTGAACTGCAACAATGCGTACGCTGCCGGATTCAGCAGCTACCTGAGCCCGACCACTACTTACAACCTGAACAATTACAGCTGGAACCTAAATGTGGTTGCACACGAGTTTGGTCACAACTTCGGTTCCAACCACACACACTGGTGCGGTTGGCCCGGCGGTCCGATCGACGACTGCTACGCTGCGGAAGGGAGCTGCACGAACAACCCCGCACCTCAGGTGGGCACCATCATGAGTTACTGCCACGCGGTCGCCGGCGGCTCTGTCAACCTCGAATTCCATCCCACCGTGGAGAACGTTGCCTTGATCCCGAACATCAACGGTTCAGGGTGTTACACGACGTGCGAGGAATTTTCGACGAGTTGTCAGTACTATGGCTGCACGTTCACCTGGGCGTGCAATTACGATCCGGAAGCCGTGCTGGACGACGGATCATGCACGACAGAAGACCTTTGCGGAGAGTGCGGAGGAGACGGAACGAGTTGCGAAGGGTGCACTGACCCGGTAGCGTGCAACTACGACGCTTTCAACATTGTGGACGATGGAAGCTGTTTTTACTCGCCCAACGGCGGCGCATGCGACTGCGAGGCCGTGATGACGTTGGCCGATACGCTGGCGCCAGGCGAAACCGCGTCCATGGCCGTGAGTGGATTTGGTTACGTAGCGGCGGTGACCGTCTTTTTGGAATTCGAAAACGTCTACGGTGATGGATCGCAAGCAAGCGATCTGACCGTCATTATTGAAGCACCCGACGGCGAATGCCGGCAGATTGGTGGTTTTGATGTGGATTTCGGGTGCAGCAGTTCGGGATTTTGGCCAGGCGCTTGGGACACCAACGCCTCCGGTAGCTTCTCGGGTGCGGCGACTATTGGAAATGCACCTGAAGGCAACGGAGTGTGGTTCATTCGGATAGGAAACGGTTGGTCTGGCTCCCAAGGCGCTTATTTCTCGGCCGACATCAGTATTTACGACTTGTGCTTGGACGTCGACCCAGCGGGGTGCACCGATCCAATAGGATGCAACTACAACCCCGCCGCGACTGTGGACGATGGAAGTTGTGATTTTGAAACGTGTTACGGATGCACGGACGTTGGCGCGTGCAACTTTGACCTAGCGGTGACCGTTGACGACGGATCGTGTGAATTCGAATCGTGTGCAGGCTGCACCGACATCGAAGCGTGCAATTACGATCCCGCGGCCACAATTGAAGACGGAAGCTGCGCAACGGACTGCAATGAATGCCCCGCAGATTTGGACGGCGATGGATTCGTGTCGGTATCGGATGTTCTCATTTTCCTATCTGATTACGGGTGTGTGACCCCTGTGTGCATCGGAGATGTGGATGGCGATGCTTTGAGCACAGTAGGCGATTTGCTCATGTTGTTAAGCCAATTTGCTCAACCATGCGAACCATAAAGAATCCCCTTCTGCTGGCCGTGGTTGTTCTCTTGGGAGCTGCGTCCTGTGGCGATGCCACGTCTAAGCCGGATACGCCCAATGCGAAACCCGCACCCCCCGTTCAAACCGTACAAACCGAAACTCCATTTCAGGTAGGTAATTGGTTTGGCACGTGGACGGGCTTGCGTCCTGCATATCCATTGCTCAACCCACAAGGAGAAGTGATTGTCGTGCGGGGCCGAGAAGCTCAAGTGGGAGCAAGCACCTTCACGTTCACGATTGGTGCCATGGGGCAAGCCGAATTGACCCAAAGCCATGACGATGGACGTGTCGCGAACTTCGCGGGCACGTGGAAGGGTCGATTGCGTCCAGGGACCAACGAACTGACCGCCATCGTCTGCGATTTGACAGCAAACAGCACGGGCGCCTACAGGCAATTCGCTCTCATGATCGATGAATCGCAACGCGCAGTCTTGTGCCACGGGACCTCCGCAGAACCGGCCTTTCCCGTGACATTCACTGCACCCTGAGCCCCGCACCCTCTTATTGTAATATCGACGAAAATACAATTTTTATATACAAAGAGTTTATATTATCTTCATCGTAGAACACGAACGATCTACTTGATGAAACATGCTGCGCTCATGCTTGCTTGCTGCCTTGTCAGCGGGCTCGCACTCGGTCAGGTCACGGGAATCCACGCGGAAGTGGTCGCCGATCATGACACCACAGGCATTTCCGAATTGGCGGGAATGAAAACCTATCACCTTTATGCACAGATGACCAATGTAACCGACGAATTATCGGCGGTCTTCGGCGACATCTCCGCTCCCCTTACCATCGGCAGCACAGGTGAATTTTACCAAACAGCGTTGGGTGCCGATTTCGGTTGGGCCATCAATGCCGCCATCCTCCCCTTCTTCCCGGAAATTTTATACGACTCCTGGTTCACCATTGGGGCCACGGATAACTCCATGCCTTCCTTAGCAAGCTCCATTGGTTTGGACGGTGGTTTGGCCAGTTTCAATGCGGGTGGTGACTTTGTGGTAGACGATGCCATTGGCGGTTCTGTCTTCACCCTGCTTGGTGACGATAACGCAGTGGCTGGGGCAGATCTCCGTGTTTTGATTGCCCAATTAACTACTGCAGGCGAACTCTACGGCAGCATCAATGTGCAGATGTTTGTGGAAGGCTTCCAAAACCAAAGCATGCAGGTACTCGCTATGCCCATTCAATTGCCCCAAGGCTGTGGCGACGTGGAAGCGTGCAATTACGACCCCGCGTTTGGAGCTGAAGACACAGCCGATTGCACCTACCCCGATGCATGTGCTGATTGCAATGGGGAATGCATCGACGCCAACGCGAATGGACTATGCGATTGCGACGAATTTACTGGTTGCACCAATCCATTGGCTGACAACTACGATGCTGGAGCTTCCTCGGACGACGGCAGCTGCATCATCGGCGGATGCATGTACATCACGGCGGCGAATTTCAATCCCCAAGCCACATACGATGACCTTTCATGCGTCTTTGCAGGATGTACAAATGCCACAGCGCTCAACTTCGACCCCACTGCCCTCTTGGAAGACGGAAGTTGCCTCTACCTCGGCTGCATGGATGAGGTGGGCCTGAACTTTGATCCATTGGCCAACGTAAGCGGCGCCTGCGAATACTCTGAAGTCTGCATGAGCGACCTCGACGGCGACGGGTACGTGGATGTTTTCGACCTGCTCCTGATGTTTGAGGCGTACGGGTACGATTGCGAATAACCCCTCGGTTCGCTCAAAACAGCAGCAGGTACAGCCCCACAATGACCAAAAAACCAAGCGCGGTTTTGATGAAAGGCTGTTGAAAGAAGGCCTTCCTTCTCGCTACTCTGGCTTGCTTCTCTTCGGCGCGTTGACGGCGAATCTCCTCCACTTCGCGCATTTTCTGTTCCCGTTGCAAGCGCAGCTCCTCCTTTTCCGCGGCCCGTTGGGCTTCTCGTTGCGCCTCCCGTTCAGCGGCTTCCTGGTCGTTCACCGCGGCGGACTGAGAGTCCGCCTGGCCCAATCGCTCTTTGAACTCAGCCAAGACTTGCCATACTGTTCGCTTCCTCCAAGTGGAAACTGGGCCAATCTTCTTAAACATGAGCACAGACAAAATGAGCAATACGAGGCCCCAGAAACCGAACCAAAAATTCGAAAAACCAATTGCATAGATGATGAAGGCTGCACCTAGCCCCGCGTTCAGTGTCGCTAGGCAATACCCTAAGATGGCTCCAATCACCCCTGGCGCAAGCGCATTGAACCTGACCTCATCCTCCTCGAGGCGATGGACTTGTGTTGGTTCTAGCGCATTAGGCGATTGTAGAGGGAGTGGCTGCGTCTGCAACACGATCAAGTCGTTTGTGGCGGAAATGAACAAGCGCTGCGGCTTTCTGGAATTCAATGCTGCGGGCGCTTCTTGGGGGCGTGGCTTTAAAGAAGGCGATTCTGCGCGCTCCTTCGCGTTGCCGTTCCGATTCGATGAGCTGGTTTTGGTAGGGGCGGTTGCAGAGGTTTGACCGACCCGTTCCAGGTGCCAGCCCGGCATGAGGCTCCGTTTTTGCAGGCAGCAGCCCTGGAGCAAAAGCCCCAACGCAAAAATTGCGAATGCCCGTGGATACTTCACTGTGTGCAACTTGTCCTGCGCTGCTCCCACACCTCACATCCCAAACATTGGAAAAGAAAATGAGGACACAGCCAAAATGAGCAACGCCACAGGGATAAGCGCCAACAACCACAGCCAATCGCGGCTGGGTTCATCGCCTCGTTCAGGCTTCCGTTGCTTCCTAGCTTGTGCTTGCGCCTTCTCTGCATTTACCCATCGGGCGCGAAGCCTTGGAAACGAATTCGGAAACGCAATCATAAATGCGCGCAGGGACAAATAGACCAACAACAAGCCGAGCAGCGCAATCGGCAACGTACTCAGATCAAGAAATCCGAGCGCGAAAGCAGGGATACTCGCCAATCCCAAAACACTGCCGATTACACCCATTGCTATGCGCTTGCCAATGCCATCTGCTCGAACGGATGGCTGCTCGGATGGCTCAGGCGCTGTGAATGGAAAGGCGAATCGCAAGGCGACCAGCGCCAAGGCGAGGAGCATGAGACCAATGGCAGGGGTCGCTAGGAGATCAAAGGCGACAATGGCAGCAACCCCCAGCAAGGCCGCGATTGTCACCAATGACCGCTGGCTCTTTTTGTCAACTCCTTCGCGAGGAGGCTGCTCCGATGCGGCAGTTTTATATCGCCTTGTGACATCAGCTGAGCGCTGGACCCCCCGTACCTGCGTTGGCTGAATCGCTTCCATCGTTTGGAGCTCACACGCAGCCGCAATCGGAGCAATCGGAGCAGCCACAGCGCGCGAAACGTTCAAGGGTGCGGGCGGAATTTCGAAGGATGGCGCTCGTTCAATTGATTGCGCAACCGCCTCGTCATTCGCATTGATGTGGTCTTCAGTCGTTTTGGCTTTGACGGATGCCGCGGCTTGTCCTTTCGTCACAACGTGCCAACCCGGCATGAGGCTTCGCTTCTGCACGCTGCAACTTTGGAGGAAGAGTCCAACGCCAATCAAAAGCACAATTAGTCGTCCTTTCATGCTGTAAATAACAAAAGAAAATCCGCAAACTCTCGATGAATCGGGAACAACCGCGCTTTCACTCGACAGAAACCAACCCACCACAACGATGAATTCAAGGGCGTAAAAAGGAGGTTAATCATGTTTTTATATCATATTCAACAATACAATGAACTACATTGCAAAACCAAATCTTTCACCATGCGCTTAATTTCATTCATCGTTGTCCTTGCATTGACAGGCTCATTCGCTAACGCTCAAATGATTATTGGCAACCAGGGTGATCCCGAGAGCCTCGTTTCCAACCTGGCTTTCACCAACAACTTGGAAGTGTTCAACATCACATTTACGGGTGACACCAATCAATTCGGCTTCTTCAACGCCCAAAACTCCAACATCCCCATTGATTATGGCGTGGTTTTGGGCTCAGGCGATGTCACCAATGTCATTGGACCAAACACAAGCCCCTCTTCAACCTTGGGCGGTGGGAACTTCGGCGTGAGTGATCCAGATATTGAGGCACTCGTTTCATCTGCATGCAATGACGCGGCCACATTGGAATTCGATTTTATCTCCCCTACGGATTCATCCATTACCGTAGAATTTTCTTTTGGAAGTGAAGAATACAACAATTATGTCTGTTCTGACTTTACAGATGGACTGGGCATCTTCCTAAGCGGTCCAGGCATCGAGGGGTCATTTTCGAACAACGCCATCAACCTCGCCACGGTCCCCGGAACCGGCTCGCCCGTTTCAATCAACACCATCAACTCCGGGGTGCCGGGGATCAATGGCGGCAACGGCGACAACTGTTATGCAGCGGACAGCATGTGGATGGAAAATGCTGTCTACTTCTACAACAATGAAATCATTGAATGTCCCGGGGAAACCCAATTGGATGGATTCACCGTGACCCTCTCGAACACGGCCATGTTGGTTCCTGGAGAGACCTACCACATCAAAATTGTCATTGCTGATGCAATGGACACAGCATTGGACAGTGCTGTATTCCTCAAGGGCAATGCCATTTCCGGGTGTACAGACGCTTCCGCTCTGAATTACAATCCGCTCGCAGTGAACGAGGATGGCACTTGCGAGTTCGCACCCGCCGTATGCGAAGAGGCGGATGCCGTGAATTTTGGCTTCGAAGGAACGTGCTGTTTCTCAGCCAGTGCCTTCAACGCTCCGCCCCTGATGGGCACGTGGCGATTGTCACCTGAATACGGCGGGATTTTGGTCGGACCCGAGCCGCTCAATGGTGACTGGTTTACCGGACAGGCTGTGGGTCCACAATTGGATGACCAATGGACCTTCTTTGCAAACGGCGCACTGATTTTCGAGACCAACGGAACGGTCATGGACCCCTTGAATGGGTACTATGAGTCTCCGCTGAACTTCCCGTTGTTGGGGTACGATTACGAGGCCGGAGCAGGCGATTTCGGTGCGGGCACCCTGACCTTGCTCAACCCCATCGGACAAACGTGCGCATTCATGGGAACCTGGGATTCTGGACCGACGTATGACATTTTGGAGCTGGGGCCAGACACCCTGCGATTGGTGTCACCTATCATGGACATCCCTACATGCGAGATCCGATTGATCGACCCTGGCTTTTTCACACTGACCTTCGTCCGCACCGACTTCGACAGCGAACCAGATGGGGTATGCCTGTGGGGATGCACCAACCAGGAGTCACCCAACTACGAGCCTGAAGCGCAGTTTGACAACGGCAATTGCATCCAAACGGGCTGTACCTATCCGGGAGCGCTCAATTACAATCCTGAGGCCGCGGTAGATAACGGCACTTGCCAATTCCCAGGTTGCACCGATGAATCCGCATGCAACTTCAATGCCCTCGCCAACATCGACGATGGTTCTTGTGAAGCGTGCGTGGAGGACCTTGAATGTGCCGGTGATTTGGACGGTGATGCCATGGTG
>CALJFZ010000054.1 GCA_938074325.1 uncultured Flavobacteriales bacterium
GGGTTCACCTGCATCCAAGCATTGCGCGCTCGGTCCCATGGCGGTGTAGCAATTCGGATGTTGAGCATCACGATGTTGCCCTCTGCAGGGTGATTGGCCATCGAATACGCCCGCACAATAGGTTCTTCGTTGGTCATCTTCAAATCCCACAAACCGAACTTATCCCATTCGCTTTGGAAGGTGTTGGCATCCTTGTGGTGCTCAGGGTGCGCAGTGATGTCAATGTCTTTGTACTCGACAACGGTCTCAGGCACATCTACCTGGATGTAACCACCGGCTTCAAAGTCCAAGGTTTCACCTTCGGGCAACCGCACGACGAATTCCTTGATGAAGGAGGCTACGTTGTAGTTGGATACCACTTCGCATTCCCACTTCTTGATGCCGAACACTTCCTCCGGCACCTGAATCTGCATGTCTTCCTTCACCTTGACCTGACAACCCAAGCGCCAGTGGTCGGCAATCTCCTTGCGCGAAAAGTGTGGCTCCTCTGTAGGCAGAATCGAGCCTCCTCCCTCACTCACTTGGCAGCGGCATTGAACACACGTTCCACCTCCACCGCATGCGGAGGGAAGGAATACACCGTTGTTGCCCAAGGTGGTGAGCAACGTACTGCCTCCATCGACCTCAAGCGTTTGTTCGCCGTTGATGACAATGGTGACTTTCCCGCTCGGTGAGAGCTTCGCTTTTGCAAAGAGCAGCAACCCCACCAACAACAGAATGACGGTCAGGAAGAATACAATGGTCAGAACAATAGTCGTTGTCATCTCTATCAAATTTCAATTCCCATAAAGCTCATGAAGGCAATGCCCATGAGGCCCGTGATGATAAACGTGATACCGAGTCCTTTGAGGGGAGCCGGCACATGCGAGTAGCGGATTTTCTCACGGATGGCTGCGATGGCCACAATCGCCAACCACCACCCTACACCTGAACCCAAACCGAAGACAGTCGCCTCGCCGATGCTCGGGTATTGCCGGTCTTGCATGAACAAGGCACCGCCCAAGATGGAGCAGTTTACAGCGATGAGTGGCAGGAAAATTCCAAGGGCACCGTACAAAGCGGGCGCAAACTTCTCCACGATCATCTCCACCAACTGCACCATGGAAGCGATGACTGCGATGAACATGATAAAGCTCAGGAAGCTCAAGTCTACAGCAGCATAGGCAGGATCAATCCATGCCAGCGCACCTTCTTTGAGCACGTAATTTTCGAGTAGGTAATTGATTGGAACAGTAATCCCCAAAACGAAGATTACAGCGAGTCCCAGGCCGTTGGCCGTCTTCACCGTTTTCGAGACGGCGAGGTAAGAGCACATGCCTAAGAAATAGGCAAAAATCATGTTTTCAATGAAGATGCCCTTCACAAATATGCTGAGGTATTCCATTAGTTCTCTTCGATTAAGGCCTGATTGCGGCTGCGTTGGATCCAAATGATGATGCCCACAGTAATCAAAGCCATTGGAGGCAAGATCATCAGATTATTGTTCTCATAAAAACCGCCCTCACTCATGAACCATGATGTAGGCAGGAATTTGACTTGTCCCATTCCAGGAAGCGAAATGGCGCCGCTTCCAAAGACTTCGCGAACGATGGAAACCACCAACAAAATCCACGCGTATCCCATGGCGTTTCCAATGGCATCAAGGAAGGATGGGCCGGGCTTGTTGCCCAATGCGAAGGCCTCCAATCGGCCCATGATGATGCAGTTCGTGATAATCAACCCCACGAATACAGACAATTTCTCCGAAATTTCCGGCTGAAATGCCTTGAGCACCTGGTCAACAATGATCACCAAAGACGCGACCACTACCAACTGAACGATGATTCGGATTCGGTCCGGAATCATATTGCGGAGAAGCGACACGATCACGTTTCCGCCGATCATCACGAACAACACAGACAAACTCATGATTACCGCCTGCTGCAATTGAACCGTGATGGCCAATGCGGAGCAAATGCCCAAAACTTGAACCGTAATGGGGTTTGAATCATCCAGGGGATCGGTGAGGAGCTTCTTGTTTTGCTTGGAAAACAACGACTCCTTTTTTGCCGTTGCGGCTGCAGTTTCTGTACTCATCGCTGCGCTCGGGTTTGGGTTTCAAAATAACGGAGGTACACCTTGAGGGTGCGATTGATCATCTCATCCACTCCCTTCGATGTAATGGTGCCTCCCGTGATTCCATCGACACTGCTCTCATCCGTAGGTGCACCACCTTTCAATACGCTGAAGAGCGCGGCGCCTTCCGTATTGAGCTTTTTGCCTTTGAATTTCTCTGTAAAAAAAGACTCTTTGATCTCGGCACCCAAGCCCGGGGTTTCTGTCTTGTGGTCAAAGTTGGCACCGAAAATGGTGGTCATGTCATCTTCCAGGGCAACGTAGCCCCAGATTGGACCCCACAGGCCAGAACCAACAACTGGAATGACGTAAACGTTATCCCCTGCGTCCGTAACACAACGGAACAATGGGAACTGAAGGTCCTTATCGGCGAGCGCCGCAGCCAGCACCTCTTCGTCTCCATCTGCAGCTTTGACCGCAGACTTGATGGAGGCTCGGTAATCCTTCTTTACGTCAATGCTGAAGGGATCCGCCTTGTCCTTTGGGTTCACAGCCTCGGAAGTCGCTGAGACTTGTCGGCCGTCCATGTCAATGGCCACGCGTTCAATGACGTAGTCGGCGAACAACGTGTTCGCATTGGTTCGATTGGCCTTGACACCGATGGCGCCAAGGATGTCCATCATTTTTTTATCGGCCGCATTCGCATCTTGGCGGTCTTTCAACGACAAGGCGGTAAACGCCAATGCCGCGCCAACAACGACCACCATTGCGATCGAAAATCCGAACGTGTAACTCGTACTGTTTTTATCTATTGCCATGGTGATGGGGTTATGCAGTTGCACCTTGAGCCGCCAAAGCACGCTTCTCGCGCTTGCCGACATTGGCTTGAATGACGTAGTGGTCAATGAGCGGAGCCATGACGTTCATGAACAAAATGGCCATCATGACACCCTCTGGGTAAGCGGGATTGAACACGCGGATCATGATGCTCAAGAAACCGCCGAAGAATCCATAAATCCACTTCCCGCGTTCCGTTTGCGATGCACTCACAGGGTCTGTGGCCATGAAAACCATGCCGAACATGAATCCACCCATCACCACTTGGTGAATGGCAGGAAGCGTCATGTACGCGTTGAGCCCCATCAGGTTGAAGAGAAGGCCCATGACCAAACCTCCAGCGAGGAACGAAGACATGATTTTCCAACTGCCAATTCCTGTCCAAATCAACAGTGCTGCGCCGATCAAGATGGCCAGAGCAGAGGTTTCACCGATGGAGCCGGGAATAAGACCGAGGAACGAGTTGGTCAGGCTGAACATTCCGTCGGCACCGAACATGGACATCACGCCGGTCACCGCCGGTTCTTCCATGCCTTTACCAACAGTAGAAGCCAAATGCCCCAATGCCGTTGCGCCGGTGTAGCCATCAGCCAACAAGCCCGCATCCGCAGATGCCTTGACATTGTGAATCCAGATTTCACCTGAGAGTTGCTTCGGGTAAGCGAAGAACAAGAAGGCCCGTGCGGTCAGGGCAACATTGAGGATGTTCATTCCGGTTCCTCCGAAAACTTCCTTTGCTATGATAACAGCGAACGCCACCGCAAGGGCGACCATCCAAAGTGGGCAGTCAACGGGCATGATCAACGGGATGAGCATTCCTGATACGAGGTAGCCCTCGTTGATGCTGTGTCCACGCATCCCAGCGAAGAGGAACTCAATGCCCAGGCCCACTCCGTAGCTCACCACCACAAGGGGCAAAACCTTTACAGCACCGATGAACAACTTATCCCAGAACATGAGTGAAAGGGAGTCATTGGCAGCAATCTCCCCGATGGAGAGAAGGTACTGGTGGCCCTGGTTCCACGTGCCGAACAACAGCGCCGGAACCAAAGCAAGGATGACCATGAACATGGTGCGCTTCAAGTCCACACCGTCACGGATGTGAACACCGTTTTTCGTTGCATGTCCGGGAGTGAACGCAAACGTTTCGAGGGAGTCATAGACGACCCAGAACTTGCTGAACTTCCCACCCTCCTCAAACTGAGGGCGAATCGAATCCAATAGATTGTGTAACGCTTTCATGTTATCCCAATTCTTTCTTCAACATATCCAAACCTTCGCGTACGATGGACTGCACGGCAATCTTTGACGTGCATGCATACTCGCACAACGCAAAATCTTCAGGAGCTACTTCGTAGATGCCCAACTTCTCCATGGCGTCGATGTCGTTCGCCAAAATGCTCTTGAGAAGCTGCACGGGGTAGATGTCAAACGGGAAGACCGGCTCGTATTGACCGGTAACGACAAAGGCGCGCTCCTCCCCGTTGTTGCAGGTATCCATGACAAATTCCTTGGACTTCGGGAGCAACCACGTCGGGTAGCTTTTAGAGAGGGAGAATTTGTCAAGCCCCAAGCCTAACCAGCCGTCCGCCAACAAAAACTTGGGCTTGTTTCCTTCCGGCAGAAGGCACACTTGGTGATGAAGGCCTCCCAAAAACCCATCGTTTTTGGTTGTATCCCCCGTCAATGGGTTACCGGAGACGATCCGAACATTACTCTCGTCCACTTTACCGCCTGTGAGGGCGGTGATTTGACACCCCAGAGTTGCGTTGATATGGCGCGGAGCACTGCACTCAGAGCCGGCAACTGCAACTGTGCGCTTAGCACAGTAAGTTCCGGACGTCAATGTCTCACCGAGGTTGGCCACGTCTTCGGGGTGCATGGTCCAAACCACCTCGCCCTTGTTGATGGGACGGGTATGGTGGATTTGGACTCCGGCATTGCCTGCAGGGTGCGGGCCGTCGAACACGTGCACGTCGGCACCTTGAATTCCGTTGTATAACGTCTGTCCTTTTTTCGAGCCAATTTGAACATTCTGCCCACCGGCCAGAACACACAGGGCGTCAATGCCAGCCTGGAACGCTGCTTCGCGTCCAGCCAGGGCGACTTCCATGTTGGCTGCAAGCGGAGCGCTGTCGAAGCCACTCACGTGGATGGAGCGCGGCTTATCGCTTGGATTCACCAACGTCGCAAACGGACGCTGCTCGATAAACGCAAAGAAACCGCGTTCGGCAACCGCCTCTACCATGGCACCGCGATCCAATGACGCAGCATCTACAGTAGCGAATGATCGTTCTGTGTTTTTCCCGTCCGCCTCTACTACCACGGCCAAAATGCGCCGCTTTTCTCCGCGGACGATTTCTTTCACAGTTCCGCTTACGGGCGAGAGAAACTTGACGTTGGAATGTTCTTTACTGTGAAACAAGACAGAGCCTGCCTCAACGGCGGCACCTTCTTTCACTTCCAATTTCGGAACAATTCCCTTGTAGTTCGGTGGTTGTACAGCGTACAATGCAGCGGATGGGGCCTGGTCTACTTGCGACGCAGGACGGCCTTTTAGCCGGATGTCCGCACCTTTTTTGATTCGTATCGTGGTGGTCATCACTGACGATGGGTTACTTTTCGGGGCGCAAAGTTAGCTCTCGACAGCGAAGCTCACGCCTTTCAGGACAAAAATCTCACTTGATGTTTTCAACCAACTCGCCCTGCACAACCTTTCTTGTTTACAAGTCCTTCAGTGGCGTTTTTTCGGTCCTCTTTTGCACGTTGGTTCTTTGCCTTGGTCAGAACTCCGCCATCGCCCAAAGCAATCCCTATCCATTGCATTGGGCAGTGGGCAGCATCCACACACCGCAGTTATACCCCTTGGGACAACCGACTGCGCATCCGATGATTCCCTTAGACGGGGGGCAGCTGGTGCTGAGTTTCGACGATTTCTCGCCTGAATTGAGAACACTGGAGCTTCGAGTGAAACACTGCACTTTTGATTGGTACGACTCCCCTGACATGACGTCTTCAGACTACATCGATGGATTCCCCACGCTGGCATTCGAAACCATCGAATCCAGTTTCAACACCAAAGCCAACTTCACCCACTACGCTGTCGCGTTCCCGAACTCGTTATTGTCTTTTTCAAAAAGCGGCAATTATATCGCAGAGGTCTACGACCCAAACGATCCCGAACGGGCCTTGCTGCAGATGCGGTTCGTTGTATTTGAATCCCTGGTCGACATTGAAATGAGGGTTCACCCCTCCTCCATCATCCGCAACAAACGCACGCACCAAGAAGTCGACATGGCTGTGCTTCACAGCTCGGATCGGTATCCCATTTACGACGCCTATGACGCATTGCAAGTCGTTCTGATGCAAAACGGCAAATGGGAAACCGCCGTGATGGGAATGGAACCGCAATTTGTTCGCGGGGAAGAGGTCACGTTTAATCCGACAGGACCGGAATCGTTCGCGGGCGGCAACTCCTGGCGTTTTGCCGACCTCAAAAGCCTGCGATTTGCCAGCATGGGCATCGAACGAATTCAAGACGAAGGCACGCACTGGCACGCCTATTTGGAACTGGATGAGCCTCGGACATATGCATTCCTGAAAGCGCAACAAGACCTAGATGGGCATTTCGTGATTTCCAATGAACTGCAGGAAGATGCAACCGGGAGTGATTACGTATGGACGCATTTTTCATTGAAAGCATTTGAAGAGCGCTTGCAGGAAGACATTTACGTGTACGGAAAGCTTTCGAATTGGTCTTATCCCGAGAGCCACCGCATGATTTGGAATCCCGAAACCCGGCAATACGAAGCTTCGCTGCTGCTCAAGCAGGGCTACTACAACTACGAATACCGGGTGCGCCCCTCCATTGACCGCGGCAAGTTGGACTTTTACAGCCTCCATGAGCACCCTTCGAATATTGCAGCCATCGAGGGCTCGCATGCGTTGGCGGACAATCCGTACATGGCATTGGTCTACTACTGGGATTTGAATGGCTACGATCGGGTCATTGGTTATGCGCTAGCCACGCCTGCCCAATAACCCCTGCGAGCAACCTACCTTTGCCCCGTGAAATCACTACGCATCCTCATTACGGGCGCTTCAAGCGGCATCGGCGCTGCAACTGCCCACCTCCTCGCTGAACGAGGCCACCGCATTTATGCGCTGGCACGCAACGAATCTGCCTTGCAAGAATTGGCATCGGCGCATCCCGAGGGACGCATCGAGTGGGCGCAAGTGGACGTAACGGATGACAGTGCAGTGCGCACAGCCGTAGCGGCCATGGTGGATTCGTGGGGCGGCATCGACGTCTGCATTCCAAATGCGGGGCTGGGGATTTTTTCACCGCTTCCGGAGGCGCGGTTTGAAGACTGGAAAACCATGGTTGACGTAAACATCACAGGCGTCCTCGCCACCTTGCACGCGGCGCTCCCCTCCCTTGTCGCAAACAAAGGCCATGTGATTCAAATCGGCTCCATCGCAGCACGCAATGTCTTCCCCAACAGCGGTGTCTACTGTGCGACCAAACACGCTGTTTTGGCCCTGAGCGAATCACTGCGCATGGAATTTCGGGAAGACCTTGCTGTGACGACCATCAACCCTGGGGCTGTGAATACCGCCTTCATTGACCAGACCAACAACGATACGCTCAGGGAGTCGTACCGTCCCCAGTTCGAAGCCGGCATGGAAGCAGCATTTATTGCCGAAGCCATCGCGCAAGCCATCGAAGCTCAAGGCCGCGGAGTCTTCAGTGAAATCACCGTTCGCCCCGACCGCCGATGAAGCTGGCCTTTCTCTCGAGTTCAACGGGATGGGGAGGTTTGGAGCGCAACCTCGCACGCTATGCCCGTTGGATGTCGGAGTTGGATCACGAGGTTGAGCTGCATTGCGTTGAGGGCACCCGTCTCTACAACCACACGGCCGCCACGCCTATCCGGCTCCACACTTTTGTAAGGCAACCGCGCTACTTTCCTTTTCAGGCAGCGGCTGCGTTACGTGGACACTTGAAAAGCAATGAAATCGACGTTCTCTGGATCCGCGACCCACGTGACTTACCGCTCTGTAGCCAGGCCGTGAGAGGCATCCAAACCCGCCTGCTGTTTCATCAAGGCATGCAAATCCTTGCACCCAAAAAACGCATGTGGCATCACCGGCGATTCGGCCAAGTTTCATCATGGGTCTCCCCTCTTCACCACCTCAAAGACCAAGCATTGGCCAACACCCCTCTGCAGGGGTCTCGCATTGACACCATCCCTTTGGCATTGGAAACGGAGTGGTTTGACCGACCAAAAACCGAGAACGCAAAACACATCTGGGGCCTGCCAAAGGATGCTCAAGTGGTTGGTTTGTTTGGACGCATGGATCCACTCAAAGGCCATACCACCTTGCTGCGTGCATTGGGCCAATTGCAGGAGACCAATTGGCATGCACTCATTGTGGGTGAAAACACCCCGAATGCGTCACGCGATTTCGGTGCGGAATTGGTTCAACTCGCTGCGGAATTGGGAATCAGCGAACGCGTGCACTGGCGGCCGCCCTCCGAAGACCTCATCTCCGCGTATGACGCCTGCAACGCCTACGCCATGTGCAGTCACTCTGAAACCATCGGCATGGTCACCATCGAAGCCATGGCAAGAAAGGTTCCCGTCGTTGGAACCAACGCGGGTGGGACGCCGGAATTACTGGATTATGGGCGCCAGGGAACCCTGGTACAGCCAAAAGATGCAACGGCACTCGCCGATGCCCTGCGCTCCCTAGATGCCTGTCCCAACGCATCGGACGCACACCGATCGCAATTTCGGAAGGACAGGGTCCTTGAGAAGTGGTCGGCCCGGTTGGCTGCACTTCGGATTTCTGCATCGTAAATTCGCGCCTCCATGGGCGCAATTCAAGAAGAAATACAACGGCGACGGACATTCGCCATCATCAGCCACCCGGATGCGGGCAAGACCACGCTGACTGAAAAATTCCTCCTCTTTGGCGGAGCAATTCAAACGGCCGGTGCGGTGAAAAACAACAAGATCACGAAAACAGCGGCTTCGGATTTCATGGAAATCGAGCGCCAACGTGGAATCTCGGTGGCTACATCGGTCATGGCTTTTCACTACCGGGACCGCTTAATCAACTTGCTGGACACCCCCGGACACAAAGACTTCGCAGAAGATACTTACCGCACGTTGACCGCGGTTGACAGCGTCATTTTGGTGGTGGATTGTGTCAAAGGCGTAGAGGCGCAAACCGAGCGACTCATGGAAGTCTGCCGCATGCGCAGCACGCCGGTCATCATTTTCATCAACAAGATGGATCTGGAGGGACAAGATCCGTTCGACCTCTTGGACGAATTGGAAGAAAAACTGCAGATCCAAGTGCGGCCGTTGAGTTGGCCCATTTCCGGAGGACATTCGTTTAAAGGTGTGTACAGCTTGTACGAGAAAGAGCTGCGCCTTTTCAATCCGGACAAAACCAAAATCGCCAAAGAAGTGGTTTCCGTTGCAGACATCGCTGACCCGGATCTCGATGACTTGGTGACGCCCGAACACGCCGATCAACTTCGAAATGACGTTGAACTCATCGAAGGTGTGTACGAACCGTGGGATTCCGCTCCCTACCTCGAAGGTCATTTGGCCCCTGTTTTCTTTGGAAGCGCGGTCAACAACTTCGGCATCCAGGAGATGCTCGACACGTTTATCGACATCGCACCCGACCCTCGCCCCCGCGCCACAGACGTGCGCGAAGTATTGCCGACGGAATCCGGCTTTACGGGATTCATTTTCAAAATCCACGCCAACATCGATCCAAGGCACCGGGACCGCATCGCCTTCATGCGTATCTGCAGTGGCAAATTCCAACGCAACACTTTTTACCAGCACACACGCTTGGACAAAAAAATGAAGTTTGCCAACCCGGCGACCTTCCTCGCCCAGGACAAAAATGTGGTAGACGAAGCGTGGCCAGGCGATGTAGTGGGGTTGTACGACACCGGTACCTTCAAAATTGGGGACACGCTGACCGAAGGAGAGGACATGGTGTTCCGGGGCATCCCCAGTTTTTCGCCTGAAATCTTCAAAGAACTGGTCAATAAGGATCCGATGAAGAGCAAGCAGTTGGAGAAGGGCATCCAGCAATTGACGGATGAGGGCGTAGCCCAATTGTTCGTGCGCTCGCTAGGCAACCGTAAAATCGTGGGCACCGTCGGTGAACTGCAGTTCGAAGTCATCCAGTACCGCTTAGAACACGAATACGGGGCCAAGTGCGAATTCCAAGCCAAGTCATACTACAAAGCGTGTTGGATCGTTAGCGATAACGAGGCCAAACTCGATGAATTCAAGCGCATCAAAGGAACGGACATGGTTACGGACAAAGACGGCAACGATGTCTTCCTGGCGCCGTCTAAATTCCTGTTGGACATGGAAATCGCGAATTACCCCGAACTGGAATTTCACTTTACTTCGGAATTCAAAACTGCGCAGGCTTCGTAATTTGCCCGTCATGAAGTGGTTTACCTCCGTCTGCACTCTGGTGCTCATCGCAACGACTGCTTGCGCCCAAGACTCCACGGCTGTGGCCGGTAGCCCGGAGGTGGTGCAAATCAGCGGCATGGTGGTCACGGGTGATTCTCTCGCGCCCCTCGCCTATGCGACAGTCTTCCGATCACGCGATTTGCGCGGAACCATGACCGATGTCAACGGCTTCTTCAGCATTCCGGCGCTCGCGGGCGACACCATTACCGTCTCATCCATCGGTTACTTGACCCAAGCATTTGCCGTTCCAACCGATTTGGAACTGCCCCGGATGAACGTCGTGCAACCCTTGGGGCGAGACACAGTAGCACTGGAGGAAGCGTTCATCTACCCGTGGCCCACCCGTGAACGGTTCCGTGAAGAATTCCTGCAATTACAGCTATCTCCCGACGCATACACCATTGGTCAAGAGCGCCTCGACCCAGCAGCGCTGTACGACCGATTGATGGAAGTCGGGCGCGATGGCGGCGAGGTGTACAATTACACCGTTCAGCAACAAGCACAACAGAATTATTACGCCGGACAATTGCCTCCGATCAACGTCTTCAATCCTGTGGCGTGGGCCAAATTCATTGACGCCGTGCGCAACGGTTCACTCAAACGATGATTGTTCGGCCGCGCCTCTTCCTCTCAATCCATGCGGTTGCATTCTTGCTTTGCCTGCTCGCTTTCACCAGCGGGCAAGCCCAAACGGAGTCGCTGACCATTCGCGGAACCGTCAAAGGAGAACGCGGCACGGCGTTGCCCGGTGCAACCATCATTCCCGAGCAAGCACAACGATCGGCGGTCGTCACGGATGACGGTGGCAATTACACCTTGCAACTGCCCGCTGGTGTGGCATGGACGCTCAAATTCGGATTTGTTGGTTACCAAAGCCAAGAGCGCACCTTGCCATCCACCGCAAGCGGTGAAATTACCTTAAATGTTCGGCTGAACGCCGGTGTCGCATTGAATGCTTCCGAGGTCATTGCTGATGGAGAACGGACCAAACCCGTCCAGCGCATCAACCCAAAAGTTGCTGCCCGCATTCCCTCTCCGCGAGGAACCATTGAAGACTTGCTAATCCAAGCCCCAGTGAACTTCAACAGCGAGCTGTCCAGCGGTTACAACGTACGCGGGGGAAGCTTCGATGAAAACCTGGTCTATGTCAATGACATCGAGGTGTATCGCCCCTTCCTGGTCCGCTCCGGGCAACAAGAAGGATTGTCCTTTCCCAATCCCGACATGGTGGAAGCCATTGAATTCTCAGCCGGGGGCTTCGAAGCGAAATACGGGGACAAAATGAGCTCGGTGCTGGACATTCGGTACCGCAAACCCAATGCTGCAAAAACCCGCATCACGGCCAGCATGCTCGGCGCCCAACTCCAGCAGGACTGGGCTACCGCTGCCGGACCGGATGGCCACAAAAAGCTCACACTGAACACAGGCTTGCGCTACCGTGACAACTCTTATGTCTTGGGCACATTGGACGAAGGCGGCGAGTACCAACCGCGTTACGTGGACATCCAGAGCTACGTCACATGGGATCCGGATGGATACGGTCCTTGGGAATTCGAGGCCCTTGGCATCTACGGGCAAAATCAGTACCGATTCCTGCCTGTGAAGCGGGAGTCCAATGTGGGCAACATCAACGAAGCGCTGCGCCTCACTATCTACTTCGACGGCCAAGAAAAAACGTCGTATCAAACCGGTTTCGGTGCTTTCGGCGCGAATTACAAAACGGAAAACCACCGCATCCGTTGGATCACCTCCGCCTTCCAAACCGCAGAATCAGAGACCTTCGACATACTGGGGGCTTACTGGCTGGATGAACTGGAACGGGATTTGGGGTCTGATGAATTGGGGGAAGCTGCCGTCAATCGGGGTGTGGGTGCGTTCCTGAATCACGCCCGCAACCGCCTCTACGCAACCGTTCTCAGCAGCGCGCTTAAAGGTTCAAGTGCTTGGGGCCAAGACAAGGGCTTTCTGGAGTGGGGGGTCAAATGGCAAGCGGAATCCATCGAAGACCACTTGTCCGAATGGTCCTTGATCGACTCCGCGGGATTCATTACCCCTCACCCCCAAGATAGCATCGGCTACACCGACGAAGGCCCGGACCAAGTGATCGCCTTGGACGATGTAATTCGAGCCACCAACCGCGTGGAAACACAACGGGTACAGGCCTACGTGCAAAACGCTTGGCGTTGGACGGATGCCAAGGACGGCGAATGGGAAGTCAATGCAGGAATCCGCGGGCACCTGTGGGCGCCTGAATTTAGCGACACCGTGTACACCTCGTTGGTAGGCGGCCCACGCGGGCACATCAGTTACACACCCGACACCGAAGAAGACCAACCTTCCACGGTCTACAACTTCGCCGCTGGTGTGTATTGGCAGCCCCCCTTCTACCGGGAAATGCGCGCCTTCGATGGCAGCGTCAATGCAGCTGTGAAAGCCCAGCGAGCGACCCATTTCGTTTTGGGCATGGACCGCATCTTCGAGATGTACGGTCGGCCGTTTAAGATGAACGGCGAGGTGTACTACAAGGATTTGGACTTTCTCATCCCGTATGAAATTGAAAACGTGCGTCAGCGCTACTATGCTCGCAACAACAGCTCAGGCTATGCAGCGGGCGCAGATTTCATGCTGAATGGAGAATTCATCGACGGCATTCAGAGCTGGTTCCGCATGTCGGTGATGAAAACCGAGGAGGACCTCGACGACGATGCCTATTGGCAGTTCTATAACAGCGCAGGCCAACCCATCATCACCGGTTATACACTCGACAACGCGCCGGTTGACAGCGCCCTTATAGTACCCGGTTTCATTCCGCGTCAGACCGACCAACGCTTCAACATGAGCCTCTTGTTCCAAGACGAAATGCCAGGCAACGAAGCGTATAAGGTGCTCGTCAGCTTGTACTTTGGCACAGGGCTGCCCTTCGGTCCACCTTCATTTGAACGGTACAAGGACATTTTGCGGACTCCGACCTACCGCCGGGTGGACATCGGATTTTCTCGCGAACTGTTTACGGAAGACGTTGACTCCGACCGCAATGGCTTCATCTCGCTGGAAATCTTCAACATCCTGGGCATCCGCAACACCATCAATCACACGTGGATTGAAGACGTCAACGGCCGATTGTATGCCATCCCCAATTACCTGACCAACCGACGGGTCAATTTGAAAATCGGGCTCACGTTTTAACTTGTGCGCATGCGATGGACGCGACTTATGTGGTTCTGGGGGGTGATGTGGCTGACCACAAGCGGACACGCCCAATCCTACTTTTTGAACGGTACCGCCGAATCCCTCGGAGGTGACTGCTACCAACTGACTACGACGCTTGGCAATCAAAACGGGGCCGTATGGTATCCGGAACTCATTGATCTGACCCAGCCGTTCGACCTCAACTTTACCATGAATTTTGGGACACTGGACGCCACCGGTGCCGACGGAATGGTGTTCGTGCTGCAAGACGTAGGAACCAATGCCCTGGGTCAAACTGGCGGGGCGCTTGGGTTCAGCGGATTCAATCCAAGTTTTGGGATTGAATTCGATACGTGGCAAAATGGCCAGTACGGTGACCTCATCGAAGACCACATTGGCTTTGTATCCGATGGCACCGTTGACCACGCTCCCCCCACCGGCCTCGGCGGCCCTGTGACAGCCAATATCGACGGCACGAACATCGAAGACGGTGAAGACCATCCCGTGCAGATCACCTGGGACCCAAACACCCAAATCATAGCTGTGTACTTCGATTGTGAACTTCGACTGGCCAACGAAATTGACCTCATCAATTCTATTTTCAGCGGCCAAGAATTCGTGTACTGGGGGTTTACCGGATCTACCGGTGGTTCATACAACAACCAAAGCGTGTGCTTGGCACCGAACATTTTGGCCACCGGTCCGGAAGCGTGGACGTGTCCCGGCGGTTCGGTCGAATTGAACGTCATAGGAGCTCCTAACACTGATTACACCTGGTCGCCGGCTACGTTCCTGTCCGATTCAACCGGAGCTACAGTTGTGTGCACGCCCGACACCAGCATCACCTATACCGTCACCTATGCGGGTTTCTGCGAGTCCCAAATCACGGATACCATTCACGTGGAAGTTGCCGAATTGGAAGGCTCTATTGCCACTAATCCCGGGAGTGTTTTGACCTGCTTAGTGGATGCCATCGAGCTCGAAGGAAGCAGCAATTTCCCGAACAGCGTCGACTTCACCTGGAGCACACAAGACGGCAACATCGTCGATGCACTCGGCAGCAACGCTACCGTCGATGCAGCAGGCACCTACCTCCTCTCGCTTTCCACCCAAGACGGATTGTGCACGGACGACTTGGAGGTCGAAATTGAAGCCGATTTTGAGGTCTTTGAAAACGCCCTCACCGCTTCCGCTTCCAATTTGACATGCGCCATTGACTCGATTTTAATTGCAGCCCAAGCCAGCGATGAAGCTGAGTACGCATGGTCTAGTCCGGCGGGAGCCTCATTCACGTGGATCTCCGAGCCCTCGGAAATCCTCGTAGAAGACGCTGGCGAATGGGAACTCACCACAACAAATCCGGCAAACGGATGCACATTCACTTCGACGTTGATCATAGGCAGCGACTTCACCGCTCCGCTTGTGGATGCCGGTTACGCAGACACTTTGACGTGTGAAGTGCCCACTGCAGTAGTCATGGGCGTACTTGTTGAGCCGGCAGGCTACACGCCCGAGTACGAATGGACATGGGAAACCGGCGCCATGAACCCCTATCTGCCCTGGAGCCCGGATGCTCCGCAAGTGGTGTTACCGGGCACCTACTACCTCACGGTGACATTCGAAGAAAACGGATGCGTGGGCAGCGATTCCTTGGTGGTGTTCCAAGATCCCGAAGCCACGATAGACGCAACCTCCGCCCAATTACCGAATGTCATCACGCCGAACAAGGATGGGATGAACGAGCGGCTCACGCTCTATTTGGCGGATAATCCTGAGTTCCCCTTGTTGTCCATCGTCGAGCGCTATGACCTGGTGATTTTCAATCGGTGGGGCGGCGAAGTGTTTCGCTCCACTGGCGCGCCCGTTGAATGGGACGGGCGCATACAAGACGAACCTGTCGCCGAGGGAACCTACTACTATCGATTGAACTACCTCATCGTATGCGGCGAGGAACAGCGCGGTGAGTTGTTTGGTTCGTTCGAAGTGTTGCGTTGACCCTATTTCTGTAGCTCCTTCAGAAAGGACTTGAATTCCCCGGCAGAGAGAATGGGGATTTTGCGGTCAACACATGTCGCATACTTCGCAGCTCCCATTTTTTCATCTGCTACGAGAAAATCGACGCCCCCCTTGAGGAACCGCTTGTATTGAAGGCCATTTTTCTGTCCCAGCTCACGCAACTTGTGTTTCGTACTAGCATCGAACCCGCTTAAAATGAAGCGCATGCCTTTGTTAACCTTGGACAAGGGTTGCGTGTGCTCCCAAGTGACCAATTCATGCTGGTAGTCGGAACGGCTCCTGACACCCGTTGGTTTGCTTGCAATCTGGATCTTGCTCTTGAACTGAGGCACGCGATGAGCGTTCCAGTGGTTTGTTTCTACCAGTGCGTCCCAGTCTTGAATGCCTAGCTCTTCGCACACTTGCTCCACAATGGCTGCACAAACCCGCGCATCACTTTCGGGATTGTGGTGGTCCAACTTCCACCCAAAATGACGCGCCACGTGCTTGATGCCATGCTTCGGAAAGTCGGTCCATTGCGTGCGAGCCAGTTCCAACGTGCAGTAAAAATTTGGGCTCAGCCCAGGGTCCATGTCATAAAACGAAAAGACGTGTCCCAGATGCTTGCACTCCACCACTCCTGCGTTGTGGGCCACAACCGGCGAGTCTCCAATCATATCCGCTACGCGGGCCCACACCTCCGGGAACGCGGGTGCCTTCAGCGTGTCCTTCAAGCTGTAGTCGAAATTCCACCGTTGCCAGTCGCCGAAAGACTCCACCACCGGGCGCACCAACGAACGGAAACGTCCCACTTCCTTGCCATCCTCCATGACCACTGCACCGACCTCGCATATGTTCCCGGTATCGCTCGTGGCACATTCCAAATCCAATGCTGCATATCTCATTCGCTATCCTGTTCTGTCGCTTCCAACAAGGCCGCGTAATTCCAAATCTCCACACCCAAGTCCTGAGCCTTCGTCAACTTCGACCCGGCCTTTTCTCCAGCAATCAATGCGTTGGTCTTTTTGCTGACAGATCCTGAGACCTTTCCACCGTGCTTCCGTATCATATCAGCCAACTCCTCGCGGGGTACAGGGTGCGTCCCGGTGATGACGAAGGTCATTCCAGCCAACGTCTGTCCCCCGGTGACATTCACCTGTTCCGGATCCAATTCCATCCGCAAACCTGCCGCTTCCAATTCCTGCATCAACTCCTGCGCAGCGGGATCTTGGAAAAATTCGGTGACGCTGCCTGCGATTTCTTTTCCCACCCCATGGATGGCGTGTATGTCCTCTTCGCTCGCATTTCGCAGCGCTTCCAGCGAGTGAAAGTGACACGCTAGAATGTTGGCCGTTTCCGAACCCACGTGGCGAATGCCCACAGCGTACAACACCTTCTCGAAGGGCTGCTCTTTCGAAACCTCAATGGCCTGAACCAAGTTTTCCAGTTCCTTCTTCCCTAACCGCTGCCTTGTGCGGGAAGACAATCGATGCAACAAGGCGTTTAAGTGATCCCATTCGCCACGCTCCACTCCCCATCCTTCTTGCTCCCAATTCAGCGCCTCTTCACCCACCAACAGCTCATCGGGATGACCAACGCGCTCGGCTTTCGAAAGGATTTCCGCAGCCATGGGCACGGAATGCTCAATGGCCATGGCGAGAAAAGCTCGCCAATCAGCCCCCTCCTCTGGCATGGGGCCGTAGCCCTCCCAATCCTTCGAAGTCCATGCCGCCTGAATTGCCGACTTACTGATCGGGTTGGCGCCTGCATCGGGTCGCTCACCGCTCTTCGATCGAAACCGCCACGTAGCCAAGGCGTGGGCCCGCTGCACGTAGAGCGCGTCTGGATTGGGTTCAGCCGTTGCCTTGTATTGCAGGGTCGACTCACGCCATGCTTCATCGGCTCGCTCCTTCAAGCCATAGAGGTCACCTGCATGGCGTACGCCGCCTTTCTGGACCAGCAAGTCGATGATTTCAGGTCCCAACCCATCGATGTTCATCGCCTTGCGGCTAACAAAATGCTCGATGCGCCCTCGGACTTGAGGAGGGCACGTGGCGCTATTGGGACAGTAATGTTTGGCCTCTCCCTCCTTGCGCTCCAACTCTGTAGTGCATTCTGGACACCGCTGGATGTAGTCCAGAGGCTTAGATTCTGGTGGTCGCGCGTCGGTGTTCACTCCAACCACCTTGGGGATGATCTCGCCGCCTTTTTCGACATACACCTCGTCGCCCACCCGAATGTCGAGCGCTTCAATTTGATCGGCGTTGTGCAAGGATGCACGCTTCACTGTGGTCCCCGCGATCAATACGGGTTCGAGTTTAGCGACAGGGGTAATGGCGCCCGTTCTGCCGACTTGATAGGTCACGTCCACCAACCGCGTCGACTGCTGCTCCGATTCAAATTTGTAAGCAATGGCCCAACGGGGGCTCTTAGCGGTCATGCCTAACTCCTGCTGCTGGCTGAATTTGTTCACCTTGATGACAATGCCATCAATGGCAAAGGGCAAATCATGGCGGGCTGCATCCCAATGGGAAATGAATGCCTGAATTCCAGCGATGGATTGGGTGACTTCCACCATACGAGTTGATGGAGAAGGCGTGGGAAATCCCCATGATTGGGATGATTCAATGGAGGCCATGTGGCTCGCGATGCCCTCGTGGGAAGTGACCACACTGTACAGCATGCAATCCAATGCGCGCGCAGCTGCAACGCGGCTATCTTGGCTTTTAAGGGTGCCGGCTGCGGTGTTTCGGGGGTTTGCAAACAATGGCTTTTCTTCAGCCGCCTGTTGGGCGTTGAGGGCGTTGAAGCCCTCCCAAGGGAAGTAGATTTCGCCGCGGATCTCCAGCGCATCTGGCGCGCCTTTGCTGAGCACCAACGGAATGGATCGGATGGTGCGCACATTGGCCGTAATGTCTTCGCCTACACTGCCATCCCCTCGCGTCAACGCCCGCGTCAAGCGGCCCGACTCGTAATGCAACGCAATGGCCACGCCATCGTACTTCAACTCCATCACAAACTCAACCTCCTCTCCTTCCAAGATCTTATCGATTCGTGCGGCCCATTCAGAAATGTCCTCCGCATTGTATGAATTGGTCAAAGAAAGCATGGGCTGGCTGTGGGCAACCTTTTCAAAGCGATCGGTGATGTCCCCTCCTACACGTTGGGTAGGCGAATTGGCATCGTCCCATTCGGGGTGCATATCCTCTGCTTTTTGCAAACACACAAGCAGTCGATCGAACTCCCGGTCCGAAATCTGTGGTGCTGCTTCGACGTAGTACATGCGGTTGTGCGCATGCAACTCCTCACGTAGCTGGTTGATTTCCGCCTCATTTTGCGGCAACTGGTCCGGGTTCCAAGCCATGGTTTAAAGGTAAAACTGCCCTTGCCATGGCCGTCAAAAATTCCCGTGGATTCCTTGGGAATTAATCCACAATCAGGTCGGAAAACCTGTCCGACAATGCACGTACCTCATGCCCCCCTTGCCCGTACTTTGAGGGATGCGATGGACCGCTCTATCCACAGCCTGTGCGGCTGCATTGATTGCCTCAGTGCAAGGGTGTTCGAGTTTAAACAAATCCACCGCAGCGCACATCGTTGTTGACCCGAGCCAAGGAACCGACGTGCACATTCTCCAAGACCATTGGAATTGGGACGAGGGATTCCATTTCTCCGAACAAGGCGTCGGTATGGTACTGCTCGAATTGGACAATAACGAACCGGTCCACCTGGTTCGACTCGAGCAACCAGGAGCCTTCCCCGAAGTCCACCCCCTGTTCCCGAATTCACAAAACCCCTACAAGGCATTGGACCTCGGAGGAGCCATTGCTTGCACGGCTTTGGGTGCAGCGGCGCTCGCCAATGAACAACCGCCAGGCGTTGCATGGGGAGCCATGGCGGGAGCGTTGGCGAACGGTTTGGGTTTGATGAGCAAGCCTCGGAAGGTCTTTGACAAAACCTACTATTTCGAAGGATTGGCCCCAATTCCAATGGGCAACCCGACGAATCCCAGCTTGCGCATCGAAGGATTTCATATGCGGATTCCAGAAGGCCGACACACCTGGCATTATTTCCAAGACATGGATCGCTACACCGCGAACCGGGTGGAATTTATCAGCGCCTCTGACGAGTCCATTGACATCGAATACTCCAACCTCGACGATGAATTGAATACGGTTTTAGCCGATCAAGGTTTTCAGTCACACGCACAAGAAGGCATGTTCAACCGCGGCGAGTCCGTTCAAATCACCGGTCAACTCACCGGAGTCAAAGAACACCGAGTGAAAAACATCGTGCGCTACGAATTGGAAACAGAATGGTGGGTGCACAATGCATTTGGTTTGGCAACCGATACCGCTTCGGTATCAACCACATCCAACTGGGCACTTTACAACTTCTCAAACCCGGGGTTTGATCGTGATTTGATCGCAGAAGCGCTCGTCAAAGCCATGTTTCAATCGTTAGAAAATGAAGCGTTTGACGGCAAGCTCAACCGCATCGAGAACTTAGAAGCGGAGTGGACGAAAGATTGGAAACCCATAGCGTTATCAACCCACTCTGCACCAGCGGGCAAAGTTTCTTCGGCCCTCCAATCGGTTGTCACAGTTGAAGCGTCAGATGGCCACGGTAGCGGGTGCATCATCAGCTCGGACGGTTATATCGTCACCAATTACCACGTCATTGCCGATGGATTGGACACCTACCCCGTGCACTTCCATGACGGTAGCGTGATCGAAGCCCAGGTCGTAAGGTACCATCCGGTGTACGACTTGGCCTTGTTAAAAGTGAACGCCCCCGATTTACTTCCTTTTCACCTGAGTTTGGAAGAAGCCATTGCGGTCGGAGAAGAGGCCTACGCATTGGGCACCCCTTACGACATCGACCTCGGAGCATCGGTCACGAAGGGAATCATTTCAGGCAAACGCAAAGATGCCACACGCACGCTGATTCAAACGGATGTGAGCATCAGCCCAGGAAACAGCGGTGGCGCCTTGATCAATGAACAGGGAACCCTGCTGGGTATCGTGAATGAAAAGGTATTGGGGATGGGCGTTGAAGGCATCGGATTCGCCATCCCGACCTACCTGCTTCCCCGTGCATTGAAGCTGGAATTCACGCCTTGACTGGAGGCCATTGGGCCATCACCATGCGCCAGTTGCCCTGCAAATCGCGCACACGGCAAGGGTCTGCCCACGGGGCAGAAATCAGTGCTGCAACGGCTTCGGTTCCGTCCCGGTGGCATTCCATGGCCAACCACCCTTCTGCTGCCAACCACCCTTGCTCAGCGCACCCTCGGACAATGCGGCGGTAGAAAACCAACGGATCGGCATCCGCGACAAACAGCGCCGAATCAGGCTCCCATTCCCGAACTGTTTCGCTCATTTCTGCGGCTTCGGCACGCGGGATGTACGGTGGATTGGAAAGGATAACATCAAAGGGCTTTTCAGCCAACTCATCCAAGGCCGATTCGTCGAGCACATCGATTTGGTGCCAGTGAACGGTTACCCCGTTTCGTTCGGCGTTGTCTGCTGCTAGGGCCAATGCCTGTCCTTCCACATCCACACCGAAAACAACGTCTTGAGGGCGCCTAGCCTTCCAGCAAATGGGCAAAATCCCTGTCCCCGTGCCGATGTCCAGCACCCGGAGGGAACCCCGGTTGGCCACGCGTTTTAACGTCTCTGCCAAAAGTTCCTCCGTTTCCGGGCGCGGAATCAGGGCACGGCGATCGCAGAGAAAGTCCAAGCCGAAGAAATGGGTCTTGCCCAAAACGTATTGAACCGGTTCTCCTGCCCTCACACGGTCCGCAAACACCGCGAGGCGTTCCAATGTGCTTTCATTGGCCCGCCAATCTTTTGCGATTCGGTCCATGCGCGGCATTCCACTGACATGATCCAACAGCAACCGAGCAATGTTCTCCGTCTCTCGCCCAGCTGCACCACCTAATCGCTCTGCCAACCACGCACGGACGCTGCGCAGATCATTCTTCTGAGGCCAAGGCCCCTTGCCCCGTGTCACCTCCTTGCCCACCATCAGCCCCCAAAACCGTGGCTACCGATGAGCAGACGCGCCGTGGCTCCATTCGTAGCAAGTGGGATGTTGTGAACGTCGCATTGGCGCAGCAGCATGTTGATGTCGGGCTCGTGGGGGTGCTTGCCCATGGGGTCCCGGAAAAAGATCACCGCGTGGACCTCCCCTTCGGTAATGCGCGCCGCAATTTGCGCGTCACCCCCCAATGGACCACTGGCCAATCGTTCCACCTCAACTCCCAAGGCGGCAATTCGACCGCCAGTCGTACCGGTGGCCACCAGGTTGAACCGTTCGAACCAAGACTTGTTGGCTGCCACGAATTCAACCAGTGCTTCCTTCTTGCCATCGTGGGCAATGAGGGCGATCGTCAATGTTCCCTTCATGTTACTCTGCAGCCGATCGGGTCCAAACCGCTGCCGTGTGTGCAGGGACGCTTATGGAAGCTGCTGGCTGCAGTCCGCCCCATTCAGCCATATACGCGTCGTCCAGGCCGAGTTCTATTGCCAAGGCTTCCTCACCCAAATTGACCGCAACCACCACTTCGTTGCCTTGCACTTGACGCTTCCACGCCAAAGCAGATTCTGAATCAATGCTGTAGAACTCAGGCTGTGCGCCACGGTCTCCGTTCCACAATGCCTCATTGTCGTGGTTCAAACGGTTGATGGTGGTGTACAAATCCGCTTTTGAATAAGTTCCCCAATTCACCGTGTCCTTCTCAAAAAACCGGAGACGCTTAGTCATGCCCGCCTCTTGGCCTGAATAAACCAGGGGCATGCCCATGAGGGTTCCAGACAGCATCGCCATGGCATCGCCATTTGCACCCAATCGCTCCTCGATGGTCCCGTTCCATGAGTTTTCATCGTGGTTGGTCACAAACATCATGCGGTAAGCATCTGTGCCGAAACGCTCGGTTTGCCGCGGCACCGCCTCGATCAATGAATCCACTGACCACTCGCCCTTGCCGACTTGGTTCATGATGTGGTGCATCTCCCAACCGTACGACATATCAAACGCTCGGTTGTGGTGTTCAGGAACCTCGGCTTCGGCCAGCATGAACACGTCCGGATTCACCGCTTCCAGTTGACGGCGGGCCTTTTCCCAAAAATCCGTGGGAACTTTGCCGGCAACGTCGCAGCGGTAGCCATCGACTCCGCACTCCCGGACCCAGTATTCAAGAGCATCGGCCATGGCATCGTACAAGCCTGACTCCTTGCCGTTTTCCCAGTCCAGTTGCGTCACATCCCACCAGTCGGTTCCAGAAGGAGGCTGCAAATTTCCCGCATCATCCAGAAGAAAATATTCCAAATTGGATTTGGTCCATTCGCTGTCAAAGGCCGTGTGGTTAGCAACCCAATCGATGATCACTTTCATGCCCAATTCGTGAGCAGCGGCCGTGAGAGCCTTCAAGTCTTCCTCGGTCCCAAAGTCCGGATTGACCTTGTAGTAATCCTGAACACTGTATGGGCTTCCCAAGCTCGACGAACCGGGCTCAACCATGTAGTTGTCACTGTTCTCCCCACCTTTCCGGTTGACTTCACCGATCGGATGAATCGGCATGAGCCACAAAATATCTACGCCTAATTCCTTCAGCCGCGGTAAGTCTTGGGCGAATGCATTGAGCGTGCCTTCTGGTGTATGCTGTCGCACGTTGACTTCGTAAATAGTGGCGTTGGCGGACCACTCAGGGTGCACCAATTCGTCCGATTCCAATCCTTGGCCCAGCGCTTGGGCATCTGCAGTTGAGTCAGGAGCTGAGCTACTGCCGCAACTGGCGAGGGCCAATGTACCCAAAAAACATGCGCACATCGTGCGCAAAGAAATCGTCTTGTCCATTTAGAATAAAGTCGGTTGAATTCCCCCTCCATTGGGTGCTTCGTCTGCATCATTGGCAGATTCAGAAGTGGGCTTTTTTGTTTCTTCTTTAGGGGTCGCTTCACTTGAAGGCAGCGGAGGAGCAGTCGCTACGGACGCTGAGGTTGAACCCGATGCCGCCTCTTCCTTTGGTGCAGCAGCCTTTTCAGAAACAGGTGCCTCAGCCTTTGCATCGTGTTGGGCCTCCCATGCTTTTTGGGCGGCCTGCTCTTTTGCTTCATCGAGCGGTTCGAGTTGAACATCGGTCACGGGAAGGCTATTCAAGCGGTTGCCCAACGCCCGTATCCCTTTGATTGCAATGAATTCAGATGCGTCAAAAATTTCATCCTCTCGGTCCCGGGTTTCCTTGAAGCGCCGGTTGAAACGAATGCGCACAAGGGGATGGTGAGCTGTCGAGATAATTCCCAATCGGCTGTTCTCGTGTTCTCCTACGAAAGAGAAAGGCTTTTGCACCAACTCGGGCAGGAAGCGTTTGACGTACCAATCCTCCTTCTCGCCCTCGAAGTAAACCACGGACACCGGCCGCTGGGGATGCCACTTTTCCAAGTGAATCATCTTGTCATCGAACCGGGTATTGAGATCAAATCCTGTGAATAGGTACTCCCCTGAAGATAGGAATACGAGGATGCGGTCGTCGGCCATGAATTCACCGAGCAAACGGCCTCTGCCCTCCGCGTTCAAAGTGCGGACGGTTTCGTCGTACCATACCTTCCGTGCGCCGAGGGTAGAGACCCCTTCTTCGCTGAGTTCAATTTTACGGATGGCATTCTTGGACACCAGGTTTCCGCCAGCTCCACGGCCGCGGATAGCCAACTCCGAAAAGTCGACATCCAACTTCAACTTCTTCAGGCGCGCACTGGCACGGAGGAAAATAGTGACCACTTCCGCCTCCCCATTCGGGTTGGCAGTGAAGTACAAAATGCGCGACTTCGGGGTGCCTTTCGTGATGTTGTATTCGCGATCGCGGGTAATGGCCGGCACGTTGAAGCGTTTCATCATACTGCGGCCAGTCGCTCCGTCGAGGTAGATGCAATTGTAGACCGTGCGCTCATCTCCGCGTTTCCAAACGGCCACGTGGATGATGTCCTTGCCGAAGAACGCTTTTTGGCTCACTTTGCTGACCTGCAGCACACCGTCTTTCCGAACGACAATGATGTCATCAATATCGCTGCATTCCCCCACCAATTCGCCTTCGCCGCGCTTCAAACCATACCCGACGAAACCTTCTTCGCGTTGCGCATAGAGCTTGACGTTGGCCACGGCCACCGCTGAACGTGAGATGGACTCAAAGGATCGCAGTTCGGTCTTGCGTTCGCGGCCAGCACCGTACTTCTTCTTGAGCATTCGGAACCACTCAATCGCGTAATCGGTCAAGTGCTCGAGGTGGTGCTTTACTTGGGCGATGTCGCCTTCCAGCCCTTCGATGAGTTGATCCGCCTTGAATCCGTCGAATTTGGAGATGCGCTTGATCCGAATCTCCGTGAGCCGGGTCACATCTTCGTCCGTCACTTCGCGCAGCAAGTGCTTGATGTGTGGTTTGAGGCCCGTGTGGATGGTTTGTAGGATCTCCTCCCACGTCTCACATTCCTCAATGTCCCGGTAAATCCGGTTTTCAATGAAGATTTTTTCGAGGGATGCGAAATGCCATTTTTCCTGCAATTCTCCGAGCTCAATCTCCAATTCCATTTTGAGCAAGCCCTTGGTTCGCTCAGTGGAAATCTTGAGCAATTCCCTTACACCGAGGAATTGAGGCTTATCGTTGAGGATGACCGTCGAGTTCGGTGAAATGGACACCTCACAATCAGTGAAGGCGTAGAGCGCTCCGATCATCTTATCAGGGCTCACATTGTTGGCGAGATGAATGACAATTTCGACGTCGCTCGCCGTGTTATCCTCCACCCGCTTGATTTTAATTTTGCCCTTATCGTTCGCCTTCAGGATGCTCTCTATCAACGAAGTGGTGGTCACACCAAATGGCAATTCCCGAATGACGAGCGTCTTGTTGTCCGCCTTTTCGATGCGGCCGCGCACACGCACCTTTCCGCCCCTGAGGCCGTCGTTGTAGTTCTCGACATCGGCCGTACCACCGGTTGGAAAATCCGGATACAGCGTAAATCCTTTCCCCTGCAACGTGGCTACACTGGCATCGATCAATTCCACAAAATTGTGCGGCAGCGTCTTGCAGGCCAATCCCACCGCGATGCCTTCAACGCCCGATGCCAACAACAGCGGGAATTTCACGGGCAATGTTTCAGGCTCCTTGTTTCGGCCGTCGTAGCTCTGGAGCCAGGTGGTTGTTTTCGGATTGAAGAGGACCTCCTTTCCCAACTTGCTCAACCGCACCTCGATGTAACGCGGTGCTGCCGCACGGTCGCCGGTGTAGATGTTGCCCCAGTTCCCTTGGCAATCCAGTAAGAGGTCTTTCTGCCCAATCTGCACCATGGCATCCCCGATGGAGGCATCCCCGTGCGGGTGATATTTCATGGTGTTACCGATGACGTTGGCCACTTTGTGAAAGCGCCCATCATCCAACTCATCCAAACTGTGCAGAATGCGGCGCTGGACAGGCTTCAATCCATCGTCCTGGTGCGGAACAGCGCGCTCCAAGATGACATATGACGCGTAATCGAGGAAGTAATTGTTGTACATCCCCGACACCTGGATTACACGCTCCAAGGCTTCCCCTTCGTTTTGCCCTTCGTCGTTTGGGCCTTCCGGTTGATCGGGTTGGATCGGTGGCAATTCTTCTTCGCTCATTCTTCAACCAAATCTTTCTCCACCCGAAGGTTTTCGATGATGAAACTCTGCCGGTCTGGCGTGTTTTTGCCCATAAAGAAGGACATCATCTCTGTGATGCGGCTCTCCTTTCCGATGACCACGGGGTCCAACCTGATGTCCTCTCCAATGAAGTGCCGAAATTCATCGGGACTGATTTCACCCAACCCCTTGAATCGCGTGATCTCCGCTTTTGCGCCCAATGCCCCCAATGCCTCTTGCTTTTCAGACTCGCTGTAGCAATAGCGTGTTTCCTTCTTGTTGCGCACGCGGAACAAAGGCGTCTGCAACACATACAGGTGGCCGCGTTTCACAAGGTCTGGGAAGAACTGCAGGAAGAAGGTAATGAGCAGGAGTCGGATGTGCATGCCGTCAACGTCGGCATCGGTCGCGATCACGACGTTGTTGTAGCGCAGGTTGTCCAGCCCGTCTTCGATGTTCAGTGCTGCTTGGAGCAAATTGAACTCTTCGTTTTCGTAGACCACTTTTTTGGTCAAGCCAAAGGAATTCAAAGGCTTTCCTTTCAAGCTGAAGACGGCCTGCGTAAGGACGTCCCGTGCCTTGGTGATGGAGCCTGAAGCCGAATCGCCCTCCGTGATGAACAGGGTGGTCTCTTCGTTGCGTTCCTTTTTGTCGCCCAAGTGGATGCGACAATCCCGGAGTTTTTTGTTGTGTACGCTCGACTTTTTCGCGCGTTCGCGCGCCAACTTTTTGATGCCCGCCAAGTCCTTGCGCTCGCGCTCACTCTGCAAGATACGGGCTTGCAGAAGCTGAGCAGATTCAGGATTGCGGTGCAAGAAGTTGTCCAGTTCCCGCTTCAGGAAATCGTAAACGAAACTTTTTAGCGTCGGCTGACCCGGTCCCATTTCGGCTGAACCCAACTTCGTTTTGGTCTGGGATTCGAACACAGGCTCCTCCACTTTGACCGAGATCGCAGCAAGGATCCCTCCTCGGATATCTGCGGCGTCGTAATCCTTGCCAAAGAAATCACGCACCACACGAACATAGGCTTCCCTGAATGCGGATTGGTGGGTCCCACCTTGCGGGGTGTACTGGCCGTTGACGAAACTCTGGTAGTCTTCCCCGTACGCATCGGTGTGCGTAATGGCGACTTCCATGTCATCGTTGACCAAGTGAATAATGGGGTACCTCGGATCTTTATCGAGGTCGTTGCTCAGCAAGTCCTTGAGGCCGTTGTCGCTCTTGAACTTTTCACCGTTCAGGTACAACGCGAGCGTGGTATTCAAGTAGGCGTAGTTCCACAGCAGGCGCTCTACATGCTCCATGCGGTAGCTGTAGGCCTTGAACACCTCGCGGTCCGGTCGGAACGCGATCATGGTGCCGTTGCGTTCTTCCGTCTTGCCCCGCTTTTCGTCGTTGACCAATTCACCGCGTTCGAATTCGGCGCGCTTGATTTCACCTTCCCGGTAGCTTTCTACTGCAAAATGAGTCGAGAGGGCATTCACAGCCTTCGCACCCACGCCATTCAGTCCAACCGACTTCTTGAAAGCCCGGGAATCGTACTTACCACCGGTGTTGATTTTGGAAACAACGTCCACCACTTTGCCGAGTGGAATGCCACGGCCAAAGTCCCTGACCTTGACCTCTCCATCTCGAATGGTAATGCGCACGCTCTTGCCGTGGCCCATGGCATGTTCATCGATGCAGTTGTCGATGATTTCTTTTAAGAGCACATAAATGCCATCATCCGCAGCTTGTCCATCTCCCAACTTTCCGATGTACATGCCCGGACGCATCCGGATGTGCTCCTTCCAGTCGAGTGATCGGATGTTATCCTCCGTGTACGATACCTGCTCTTTTCCCACCATGACCAACGAAATTAGTATTTCACGTCAAAGCGGGCATAGAAAATCACCTTCGTTTTTTCCACAAAAAGGAAGAACAGCCGGGGGATTTCCCACCAACAAATTACAACCCCGCCACAGCTGAACATCCACACGCTATTTTTGAAGAAAAAAACCATGAGCATTACGCGCCTCGAACCCCTATCGCTTTGGCATTATTTCAATGAACTGAACCGCATACCACGCCCCTCGAAAAAAGAGGACGAAGTGCGCAATTGGGTCATCGATTTGGGAAGAAACTGGGGATTCGAAACCCAAACGGATGAGGTGGGGAACGTCCTGATCCGCAAACCCGCAACACCGGGCATGGAAGGCAAGCGGCACATCGTGTTGCAGAGCCACCTAGACATGGTGTGCCAGAAAAATGCCGATACCGACTTTGATTTCGACACACAGGGCATCAAGATGTACGTTGACGGGGACTGGGTGCGCGCCGAAGGGACCACGCTCGGCGCAGACAACGGAATCGGCGTCGCCGCCATTTTGGCCATCTTGGATTCCAAGGACATCCCCCACCCCGCCATTGACGCCTTGTTCACCATTGACGAAGAAACGGGCATGACCGGCGCTCTGGGATTGAAAGGCGGATTCCTGCAAGGAGACATCCTGCTCAACTTGGACACCGAAGACGACGACGAAATTTCAATCGGTTGCGCGGGAGGAGTCGATGTCACCTCGTCCGGGACGTACGAACCCGAAGCCATTGCAGACGGTTTAAAGCAACTGCGTGTGCGATTGACCGGTGGCTCAGGCGGACATTCAGGGATGGACATCCACAAAGGCATTGCCAATGCCAACAAATTGATGAATCGCCTACTGATTGAAAGCCTTGGCGAAACGGATTTTCGCCTTGTATCCGTGATCGGTGGCGGTCTTCGAAACGCGATCCCCCGTGAGTCCGAGGCGGTCCTCGTGCTCGACCCCGCGGATGAGACGGCCTTCAAAGCATCGTTGGTCGAAGCGTTCAATGCAGTGCGCAGCGAATACGCCACCACCGACCCGGAACTGAGTTTATCATGCGAGTCGGAAGCAGTTAACGCGACGCATGCCTTGCCCGAAGAAGACCAATTGGCCATCCTCATGGCCATCCAGACCTGCCCAGTCGGCATCCACCGCATGAGCCCGGACATCGAACACTTGGTTCAAACATCGAACAACTTGGCTCGGGTCGAAATTGCTGAAGGCGCCATCACGCTTCAGTGCCTCTGCCGCAGCTCGGTGGACTCAGAAAAGGACGACCACGCCAACAGCATTGCTTGCGCCTTTGGCTTGGCAGGATTGCAGACCGAATTCAGCGGTTCGTACCCCGGCTGGACGCCCAATCCAAGCAGCGCCATTGTTGCGACGATGAAAGCCCTCTACGAAGAGAAATACGGAGAATCACCCCGTGTGCTGGCCTGCCATGCAGGATTGGAATGCGGCATCCTCGGGACGAACTACCCTGACATGGACATGGTGAGTTTCGGTCCCAACATCCGCGGCGCCCACAGCCCGGATGAATGCGTACAGATCAGCTCCGTCCAAAAATTCTGGGGATTCTTCCTCGACGCCCTGAACCGCATACCCAATAAGGCCTGAACATGAGCGATTCCCGCCCCTTGATTCTCATTACCAATGACGATGGCATCCAGGCTGGAGGCATTGAAGCCCTGGCCCGGACGATGGTCGCCCATGGCGATGTCGTGGTGGTAGCACCTGACCGCGCCCAGAGCGGCATGGGGCACGCCGTCACCATCAATGGCATCCTCAAAATGGAACCCGTCACCTTTTCCGTGGACGGCGTCAAGGAGGCTTGGCAAACCACGGGTACGCCTGTGGACTGCGTCAAACTGGCCATCTATGAAATCCTGGGAAAGAAGCCGGACTTGTTGCTCAGTGGAATCAACCACGGTAGCAATGCAAGCATCAACGTCATTTACAGTGGTACCATGTCAGCAGCGGTCGAAGGCGCCGTTGAAGGCATCCCGTCCATTGGGTTTAGCTTGCTCAATCACTCGCCCAATGCGGACTTTTCAGCATGCGTGCCGTTCGTGGAAAAACTGGCACTGCAGGTTCTTGAACGATCACTCCCCGACGGCACTTGCCTGAATGTGAACTTCCCGGATTTGCCCTTGGCCGAATTGAAGGGATTGAAGGTATGCCGACAATCCGCAGGCCACTGGGAAGATGCGTTTGACAAACGAACATCACCGGGCGGAACGCCCTACTTCTGGATGACCGGAAAGTTCACTAACCCTGATCAGGGGCACGATACCGACGAATGGGCGTTGCGCAACGGATACGTCAGCGTGGTTCCCACTCAGTTTGACCTGACGGCTCATCACGCCATTGCCACCTTGAACCAATGGGAACTGTGACTTCGAAATCCCTCGATAAGTTTGGCATTGGATTCATCGCGGGCCTAGTCGGAACGCTGGTGGGATTTGGCATCATGGCTGTGTGGTGGAGTTGGGCCAATGGTACTTCCATGTCCTACTTCGTGTCGGACGTTTTCATCGGAAGTGCTTTGTACAAGGACAGCATTCTGACCATCAGCGTCCTTTTCAACGTAGGGATATTCTGGATTGCCTTGAACCGGCAATGGGAGCGTTTTTCTCGTGGCATTCTCGGGGTCATCTTTTTGTCCGTGCCGCTGATCATTTGGTTCCAGGCCCAAGCATTCTGAAGAATCGATGCCCGCTGCTTCTCCGCGACCGCCCGTTCAACGCATCTTCATCCTTGCAGGTGAGGCCTCGGGCGATGCGTACGGGGGGAAATTGGTGAGCGCACTACGCGCCCGCAACCCGGAAGTTGAAATTCGATGCTGGGGCGGCGAAGCCATGGAAGAAGCAGGAGCAACGTGCCTTCGGCATTACCGAACCTTGGCATTCATGGGGTTCTGGGAGGTACTAAAAAATGCAGGAACCATTCGAAAGCTCTTTCGCGAATGCCGCAAGGAAATCGCAGATTTTAGGCCCGACGTTTTTGTTGGCATCGATTATCCTGGATTCAACTTGCGCATGGCCCGAAAGGCAAAGGCCATGGGCATTCAAACCCACCATTACATCTCCCCTTCTGTTTGGGCTTGGAAAAAAAACCGGGTTCACGCCATCCGACGCGACATCGATCGCTTGCATGTGATT
>CALJFZ010000055.1 GCA_938074325.1 uncultured Flavobacteriales bacterium
CCCGGCGCGAAACTTACTGGACTACGCTGTTTGGTGGGCTGCTCGTGGTCAGCCTTCAGCCGACAATCAATCACGAGATAAACATGTAGAAACTCCGGTGTGGCCTTGTTTGGACGGGGGTTCGACTCCCCCCGGCTCCACATGTAAAGTAGACTTGACGTTTGGGTGGAGGGGAGTGGAGTTGGAATATGTATCTTGAGGTCTCTAAACCAACCAAATGCGACACTTCCTTACCATTTGTGTTTTTGCCCTCATGTCAAGTGGGCAAGCACAGCTCCCGTCCTACGTGCCCACTGAAGATTTGGTGGCTTGGTATCCCTTTGATGGCAATGCATTGGACATCAGTGGGAATGAACAGCATGGGGCAGAGTCGAACGTGAGTTTCCTGTCCGAGTCAGGTGATGCACCATTCCAATACGCCCATTTCAATGGAGATGCGAGCGTCAGCATACCACACAGCGATTTATGGAATGCAGAAGAGTACACTCTAACCATGAGGTACAAGTGGCAATTGAATCCATCGGCAACACCCAATGGAAATTCTCTCATAGTAAGCAAAAGGCCTCCTTCGGGATGGGGGTCCGGCTTCGAGCACTCGCCGAGTGGTGGTCTAAGTTGGTCAATTAATGGAAATGGTGGAGTTGGCCCACAATCACCGCAGCCCCAGGGTGAGTGGGTCGAAACGACGTGGGTTTTCGGGTCAGACTCAATTAAAATTTACAGTGGAGCTGAACTGGTGCAGTCGGCTCCCTCACCAGGTCCCATGAATTTCAATTCCTTGCCGATTTCGATAGGAATGCGTGGAAACGGTTGGCATGAATTAATTGGAGACATTGACTATTTGGGGTATTGGTCAAGAACATTGACGGCTGAGGAGGTCTTGGGTATTCACCTCATGTCTTCTCAAGTCTCAGGCTGCACCGATCCTGAGGCATGCAACTACATGGTGGAAGCTGAAGAAGAGGATGGATCTTGCGTTTACGCTGTGTACGGTTGGGATTGCACTGGCAATTGCGTGTCAGGGACGGTGTGGTATGTTGACGCCGCGGCCGCTGGAGAGGAGGCGGTAGGCAATCTGTCATCACCCTTTGGATCGGTGCAAGAAGCTATGGAGGTGGCCTGTAATGGAGATACAATTTTGATTTCTCCTGGATTGTATGTCGAGAATGTGAATTTGACGAAAGACAACATTGTCTTGTCAGGGTATGCCCCCGAGCTCCCAATTGATTCGGTAGCCTCACAAGTCAGGATTGACGGGAATGGAAACGGGGTGGCTTTGTACTGCTCCGGCGAACATTCCGTGATTAGGAACTTGACCATTCAAAATGGCCTTTCGTCTTACGGCGCTGGGCTGTTTTTCGACTACGGATCAAATCACAGCCGTGTTGAAGGATGTGTCATTCGGGACAATGTTGGACAAGGTGACATCACAGGCCATGGAATTGCGGTGAATTCGCAACATTGTTTGATCGACAATTGCGTTGTGCAAGGCAACGTTGGGCTGAAGCACACTGTCAACCTTTTTGGGAGTGACCACGTGGTGCGAAACTGTCGCATTGTGGACAATGTTGGTGCTGGAGGGGGAGGAGGCGTGGTTGTTTTTGCCGACAACACACTCATTGAGAATTGCCTCGTGGCGAACAACGATGGAGGAGGAATCACGACGTACAACAGTGCCAGCACCGTGGTGGACCATTGTACGGTGGTCAACAACGAAGACTTCGGGTTTCACATGGAAATTCGAGGAAACGACATGCAGCTCTACATCAGCAACACTGTGGCTGCCGGCAACGATGGTCAAGAATTCACGATGTTCCAGCTTTCGAATTGGACCGGTCAAGCTGTAGTTACGCATTCAGTGATTGAAGGCGGCGTCGAATTTGATTGGCTGAATGTTTACAAGGTGATTGAAGCAGACAGCACGCTGATCGATTATTCTCCTTCATTGCTCGAAGATCATTCGTTGTCGTCTTTGTCTCCTGCCATTGGGGCGGGTTCTGAGTTGCGGTTTGATTTCGATGGTTCACTCAATGTGATGGGCACTTCACAAGACTTGGATGGTTCGCCTCGACCGGTTCCTGCGGGAACAGCACCGGACATGGGGTGCCTTGAGCATCCACTGGGCACGCCGGAACCCACCTTAGGCTGCATGGATGAGCTGGCTTGCAATTTCAACCCTGCAGTGACCGAGGATGACGGAAGTTGCATCATGGCGACTTGCGACGATGAATCAGCCTGCAACTTCGATCCAAATGCTGTCTGTGGAGGAGGCAATTGCATTCCCTCTGGTTGTTTGGAGCCTAATGCATGCAACTTCAATCCTCTGGCTGAATGTGACAGTCAATCCTGTGACTATTCGTGCTGCCCAGGCCCAGGGTGCTGCGATGAAGGCACGGCCTGGAGCTGGGAATCGAACACATGTGTGGTTGTCGCCCCGTCAGACACCGATTTCGACGGTTGTGTTGGAATGATTGACTTGTTGGACTTGCTCTCTGTCTTTGGCACGTGTGCTGAATCTGAGTCAGAGGAAGTGGAATGGTCTTGCGGCGACCTATTGGAATACCAGGGCTACGATTACGAGACGGTTCAGATTGGAGAGCAGTGCTGGTTTGCAGAGAACTTGAGGGCGGAAAACTTCTCCAATTCGGAAGCCATATCGTTCGTTCCAGATCTCGAGGACTGGCTAGCTCTCAACGAGACGGGGGAAAGCATGTTTTGCACGTACGGAGGAGATGCCGCCTTCTTAGAGGTCTATGGACATTTGTACAATTGGTTTGCTGCGAGTGATTCACGTGGACTTTGTCCATCAGGGTGGACGGTGCCGATGGATTCTGATTGGATGGATTTGGAAGTGTTTGCAGGGATGAGTGAAGAGGATGTGATTGTTTTTGGCAATCGCGGAGATGTGGCAGGAGTCTTGAAGAGCTCCGCCTTGAATCAACCTTCATGGAATGGCACCAATGAAACGGGCTTCTCAGCATTGCCTGGAGGGTGGCGGTACAATGACAACAGAGATTTTGGGTACGGCAATGCCAATGGTTACTTCTGGAGCAGAGACTCGAACATCAGAAGAATTTTCCAAGCTGGTGATGCCATAGAACGTGGCATTATTAGTCAAGGAAGGGGTATGTCTATCCGCTGTATTCAAGACTCGGAGTAATTCGGTCAAGTCAACTTGACATTTCGCCCCTTGAGGTCAAGCCTACTTGACCAAATCCGGGTTGATGGTGTTCGGCTTCTGTCCTGCTGGGTCCACAAGTAAAGTGGACTTCTTTTATTCCTCTACAATCCGAAAGCGTCCTTCCTCTTCACAGTCTGCATCAGGCTCGCAGATGTAGTCATCGGGTAAATCTAAAGGGCAACCCTTGAGGCAGGTCAACTTGGCATCAAAGAGATTGGTGTTGGTGAGGCTGGCCCCTTCAAGGTTGGCGCTACGAAGGTTTGAATCGAAAAGGTCGGCGCTACGCAGGTCGGTACCTGAAAGGTCCGCATTGGTCAGGTTGACCTGAATCAGGTTGGCGTACGATAGGCTAGAGTTCAAGAATTTTACTCCACTAAGGTTGGCACCGATGAAGCTGGCATCGATAAGTTGAGCATTGGAGAGATTGGCCCCCTCTAGGTTAGCCCCTTCTAGATTGGCCCCCTCCATCATGGCACCTTCCAAGTTTGCAACATGGAGAAGAGTTCCACTCAGGTTGGTACGGACAAGATTGCAAAAAGACAGATTTAGATTTGACAGGTCTTCGCCGCTTAAGTCGGCACCTTCAAGGTTGGTGTGCGGCTCAATGGTGTAGGTCTTGGTAATGGTCTGCTGTGCATTGACGGAGCAGGTGACCGCAATGAGTAACGCGGTAATCGTTCGGTTCATAAAGACAATAGTAAAGTACACTTTACAAATTCACCTGAGATGTAAAGCCTACTTCACCAAATCCGGTTTAAGGAATTTTTTGATGCCACTTGAAGACAACTGAGTGGATTGACCATAACTTTAAGGCATGTTTAAAGTCAATCTCTTAGCCCTCTTTGTGACGAGTGCTCTCTTTGGTCATGCGCAAACTGCTGACGTAAC
>CALJFZ010000056.1 GCA_938074325.1 uncultured Flavobacteriales bacterium
CCGGTTGACCAGAGGTAGGTTCCGTCGAATGCCATGGGGTTGGCGGTGTTGTTGGAACCGGCTTGGTATTCCCCGTTGACTTGGGCAAAGCCTTCGTCGAGGGATACGTCATTGGCATCGCTTTCGAAGCTGTGGAAGGCCATGAGGCTTTCGCTGTTGGTAGCCTCAGGACAGTAGCTTACGCCTTGCCAAGTATCAAAATCCATGGCCATGTCCCACAAGGCAAACTGATCCATGAGTCCTTCGAACTCGTGGTTCCAGTTGAATCCGCCGCCGCCACCGCCGCCAGCGAAGCTGACGCCATCGTGGAATCGAAGGTCACCTGTGGCGCCGATGATGCCGCCGCCGGGGTGGGTTCCGAGGGTGTCCGTGAAGGAAACGGAGGCGGAAGTTCCGCCTTCGAGGCCGACCCAAAGTTCGCCGTTCACGGCGTCGATGGCACAACCAGCACGCATCCACTCATCGGCTGTGACACCGCCCACGGCAGCCCACACGCCTTCAGGATTGGAAGATTGATCGTCCCACCAACCCGCGCGGAGGGAGTCGCCATCGAGGTATGCTACCCAACCGGCGTCTTCATCGCCTTCTTTGTAGAGCACTTGCTTACCGTTGAGGTCAGCCGCTTGGAAATCGATGGAGAATGTGATGGCCACGACTTCATCTTCAAAGAGGGGGTTGGCTTGACCGCCACCGGGTCCGCCCTGTGGCATGCCGATTTCAACGCGGTCGTTGCTGCCGTCGAGTTCGAGCACGAAGAGGTTGGGGCATTCCAACGTATTGGCGACGACCAGCGAAGGACCTTGGAAGCAATCCCACAAGGTGTCCGGAATGAGGTCGATGCCTTCCTCGCAGTTCGGGCAGTTTGTGAAGTCTAAACCGATGTCGAATGAAGCAGTTTGCATGCATCCGACCGAGTCGGTGATCATCACTTCATACGCACCAACGCTCAGGCTGTCGGGGTTGATCCCGTCCCAATCAATGGCCGCCGGACCGTTGGGCGTGCTCGTGAAGTCGATGGCGACGGTGCCGGTCATGGCCTCCGTGCAATCGTCGAGGGTCGTGGCGATGTCAAACTCGGTTCCGTCGGGGTCTTGAACGAAGATGTTCGCGTTGTCATCGCACCCGGCCGCATCGGTGACCTCAATTTGGTACTGACCAGCGGTTAGCGAGTCGAGGTTGAAGTTGCCATTGATGTCAATGGTGTAGGGTGCAGTTCCGCCGTCGAGGACCGCAGCAATCGCCCCATCGTTGTAACCGATGCACGAAGGCATGGTGATGTCGGCGATGACGTTGGGGTTCCAGTCAAGTGCGTAGGTGCTATCGGTGCAAGCGGTGGAGTCATTGACATAGATCGTCAAGTACACCCAGCCCGAGTTGATTTCATCGAATCCGTTGCCCATTTCGATGGATAAGCCTGGCGTGTTGGCACCGGTGGACCATTCGTAGGTGTAGGGCCATGCATCTGGTGACTCCGCGACCAATTCACTCCCTTGCATGTTGCCGGTCCATCCGTTTCCTGAGAAATCAACGGCTTCGTATTCATCGCCTGATTCAAACAGCCAGGCCGCTTCGAGGGATTCATCTATATCCAGCGGACAGGCCATGGCGATAGACAGTTCAGTGGAGTCCAAAGCGGAGGACCAGTATGCAGCCTCATCGGCCCATCCGTCCCATTCGTATTGGATTCCGCCACCGGGTCCGCCGCCTCCGCCTTCGTTTACCGTCTGTCCGGTGTGCAACAAGCTCGAACCGCCTGCGCCCAATGTGGCATTTCCTGTGTGCACCAGCATGCCGCCCCAACCCGAAATTTCGGCGGCCAGGGATCCATTGATCCACAACGACCAGGTCTCATCCGTTGCGTCAGCGGTCAAAGCAACGTGCGTCCATTCATTCAGCTCGGCGTCGGTAAGTGAGGCCTCAGCCCATGCGCTCGTGTCGTTTTCAATCCACCAACCTGCGTACAAGGTTCCGTTGGTGTGGTAGAGGTTCCATCCCGTGTCAGAATCACCCTCTTCCCACAAGAACTGGAGGTTGTTGTTCGGATTGGTTTCCATTTTCCACCAGCCGGACCAAGTAAAATCTTCACGGCCTTGGGAAAGAAAATGATCGCCACCCGTATTCCATGTTACCCGGTCGTTTCCGCCGTCAAGCTCAAGGCTAAATGCAGATAGACAGGGCGTGTCCATTACTGGACTTAAAATGACAGGGTCATTTGTGCAGTGAAAAACCGTGTCGGGAAAATCAAAAAGGCCTTCGCATTGGGAAAGCACAATGGTTGTGCATTGGATGCTAAAAAGCACCAAGACAAGGGTCAGTTTACGCATGTTGAATTCATTCAGGTTGCAGGGGGTACGTATCTGAACAGGAAAACGTTGGTGTTGGAATGAAAATTCACACCATGCCCCAAGCGAACATCCCCACCAACATGACGCCGCCTGCCACCAACATGAGCAATAAGGTATAGGGCAATATGTCGCGCGCTTTGAGTCCTGTGATGCCGAGTAGGGGCAGTGCCCAGAAGGGTTGGAGCATGTTGGTCAGTTGGTCTCCATAGGCCATAGCCATGATGCCACGGGGTAAATCCAATCCCAATGCGGTACACGTTTCCAGCACCAAAGGCCCTTGAACGGCCCACTGACCGCCGCCACTCGGCACAAAGACGTTTAGCACCCCGGAGGAAGTGAAGAGCGCCGCGGGCAACCACGCCTTGGAGGTCGCTCCGACCAGCCCGTCGGCGATCCAGGTACCCAGGCCGGTTCCTGTGACCATGCCCATGATGCCGAAGTAGATGGGAAATTGAACGAGGATGCCGGAAGCTCCTGAGATCGCCTCATTCAAGGCCGTGAGGAATGCGCCCATGGACCGGTGGGTGGTCAGTGCCAATCCGAGCAGGATTAGGTTGATCCAATCGGGCGTAATGAAACGCAAGTCTCCAATGGGTCCGCTTTGTTGTGCCCACCACAGAGCGCCCGTCAGGCTGATGCTGCCTGCGAGTAGGGACAAACCACGCCCTTGGTCCAACCGTTCTGCAGGGGAGTTGGGCGGTGACGTGGGTTCATAGGAAGACGGATTTGATGCCCGTGATGGTTCTGCCAGGCCTGCAGCGGGAACTGCGCGTCCGAGCCAACCAAAAAGCGCCAAAGTGGCAATCGCCACAGCGAAGGTTAGGGTCAGGCTCCATGAACTGAAAACAGTCGCTCGCAAGCTGATGGCGTCTGGCAGTTGCAGGGCCCACGCGGCACCGCCCACCAATTCCTGCAGGTGGCCCGTCTCGGCGACCTTCAGGGGTGCGGAGCCGCTCAGTCCTCCGTGCCAGACCAGCATGGACGCATAGCCGGCCGCGCCGATGACGCCAAAGTTGACCGCTGTAGAGCGGCCTTCTTGGCGAAGCCAGTCCATGACTCCGCGCACCAAAATTGCCCCGCCGACCAACCCCAACCCCCAATTCAACCAGCCCAATCCCATCGCGAGGAGCGCCACTTTCGCCGCGGCCCACCTCGGCTGGTTCACCACCCACAGCACGGCCCGATCGAGTCCGCGGCGCACCGGGGGTGCCAACGCCAGGACGTGTCCGAGCACGAGCATGAACATGGCCTGAAACCCAAAACGAATGAGTCCGGGGTTCCACATGCCGTTGACCCAGGCACCGAGAACGTCCACCGGGCTAGAGCCGCGCATGGCCAGTGCGCCCGCCACCAAGGTGAGCATCACGGCAATGGAAAGCGGAGTGGGCATGAACCGCTGAAATCCGCGGGTGTATCGGTTGAGCAAGTTCTCAAGCATGGCTTGAAGGTAGGCGCCTCCCGGGCGCTCTGCAACCCCTCCATCAAATTCGCCGTACCTTGAAACATGACCCGCTTCAAGCCCACACGCAATTTCGTTTGGAACTTCCTGCGCAATCCGCGCCGGAATGCGAGCTTGATTCCCAGCAGCCGATGCGCGAGCCGGGCGATGTTCCAAGGAATTGATTTGAGCCAACAGGCTTACGTGGTGGAGTTGGGCCCCGGCACGGGGTGCTTTACGCGTGAATTGTACCAGGCCGTTCCGGCCAACTGCAAGGTGATGGTCATCGAATTGAACCCGGACTACATCGGGCATTTGCAAGAGGCATACGGCGACCGGTTCGAAATCATTCAAGGAAGTGCCGCAGACCTAGATGCCTACGTCGAGGAACGCGGATGGCCGCGTGTCGATTTGATTGTGTCGGGATTGCCCTTCACGCTCCCCCAAGAAGTGATGCAACCGCTGATGGCGTCGTTGGAAAGGTGGACCCGTTCAGGTTCCGTGTTTCGGTGGTTTACCTATTTCCCCCGCATGATGGAACGGCATTACAGCCGCTTCGCTTTCCGCCGTGTGCGCGCGGTGTTCCGCAACTTGCCCCCAATGTGGGTGTACACGGTCAATTGAGCCTGTCAACGCACCAACGTAAAGTGTCCTTGGTAGGTCGCCGTTGTCGGCCCTGCTAAAATCTCGGTGCCGTTGTCGTTGGTGACGGTGAGTTCATCGGTGGAGATGGGGATTTCAAGGATGTAATAGTACGTGCCCTCGGCAGCGTCCAACCGCGGGTCCCAACCGGCGCTGCGGCCAAAGTCCAGATCCGAGTACAGCAAGTTGCCCCAACGGTTGTAGATGCGCATGCGCACGCCTTCAATGTTGTGCAGGCCAGAAACCCGGAACCGATCGTTCTTGCCGTCTTCATTGGGCGAAAAAACGTTGGGGATGACAATGGAGCAATCCTCGATTTCGACTTGGATGAGGCCAGTCGCGCTGAAATTGCACGGCGGTCCTGTGAAGTACGCTATTTGGTACAAACCGGGTCCTACGTAGGGCACGGCGTTGGTGGGGTCCTGCAAGACGAGGGAATCCGACGAACCCGAAGGAAAGTAGGTCCATTGGATTTGGTACAACGGATCGGCTTGCTCACCAAACAACAGCGACCCCGGTGCTGGGCAGTACACCAACGTGTCGTCGGTGTAGTCCGCCATCATCGGATCTGGGATGGGCATCACATCCAGCGTCAATTCGACCAAGCTGTCGCATCCTGTGACACTGGTCAATACGTCGTTGTATACCCCCGTGGCGGTGTAGGTCACGCCGTTCCACGTGTACTCGCCGCAAGCATTGGCGACCGAGCTGCCGGAATAGGGCGGGTAGAACGTGACCACATGGACTGAGGTGTCGGCGCACAGGTCGCCTTGAACGTCCAGGTAGACGGTGTACTCCCCGGGTGTTTCGACTGCGATTTCGAAGAGATCATTCCCGAGGTCGACGGTATCCAATTCACCAAAGTCCCAATTCAAGGTCCCGCCGCCAAGCGTGTCACCGGCAAATTCCACGAACGCATCGTCGCCCCAGCACACGGCATTCGGCGCGTCAAAAGCGGCGTTCGTGTTGAGCGAAAATCCCGAGTAGTAGCCGGACCATCCTGCATCCGAACTGGAGCCGAAGAGCCCCACAGCCACAGGGCCTGTGGATTCGACGGTGATGTCTCCGGTGAGGTTCAGGATCCGGTACGTTTCCCAGCCGGGGAATCCGTCCACGGGAACGGCACCGGTTTGTGGGGCGCCGTCGATGGTGAGGTTGGCCCCGGCTTCGGTGATGGCGAAGACACCGCCCGTGTAGGAGGTGGTGCCGATGTTCTGGATGCTGGGGATTTCATCGACTTGGTTGGGCATGCCGCACGAAATGGGCGGGATGAAGTTCATGCCCACCGTGGATTGGCTGGGGCTGCCGCCGAGGAATTGGTAGACATAGGCGGGTTTGGACGTTTGGATGAAGCAATTGCTATGGGGCGCGCCCGTGTATTCGTTGTTTGGCGCCATGAACCACTCGCCGGGCTGGAGAGTGGCTGAAGGGGTGGGGGCGCCGTTGATGAACACCTCGGTTTCGGCTTCGTGGGCGAGGATGAATCCGCGCTCTTGGCTCGGGTCGCCGACGCCTTCCACGAGGATGTGGTCGGTTCCCAAATACGGTACAGGGACGATTTGGTCCGCGCCGATGTCTTGGTTCGAAGAGGTGGTACCGACCGATCCACACCAATTGCCAACGTTGATGACGATGTTTCCGGTGGATTCCACCAACGCGCCGAGGACTCCGGCCAAATTGGCTTCTGAATTGGCATATGCAGAATACACCCGGCATTCTCCTTCATTCAATGAAAAGGTGAGCATGTCATCGTTTACCCCGGGCGTTCCGGCAAACGTCACGTCGCTGTCGTACCCGGAAATCTGGACCTGCACATTGTCTTCCGTGGCCATGATTCCGAACACATAGGAACGAATGCCTCCTTGATAGGTGATGGGCATGCCGCCCAATCGAAACGTTTGCCCCTGTGCCTTGGTGCCTTTTGAGGTCAAGGCCTCGGCCTGCCAAGAGCTGCGATAACGGGCATTGCAGAAAATGGGTGCGCTTGCTTCCACTTTCAGGCCTCGGTTGGTCAAGGTTTCGTTGAGTTCGGACTGGCTGACCATGAGCTTGCTTCCAGAGGTCTGTCCATTGCCAATTTCAATCGCGATGGGCTGTCCGTTTTGAATGGTGTAGGGGGAGTCGCCGAAGGTCGCACCACTGCCATCGTACAAATTGACTGTGACGGGCGACGTCTCAGGGGTGGACAAGTAGAGGTAGTGGTCGTTGATTTGGCCGTTGTCACGGCTGTGCAAGGGAGGGACCCAGTGCACCGTGTCCAATTGTCCATGCGCTAGGTCACACACCAAGATGGCTGCAAGACCAAACACGGAAGTAAGGAAGCGCGACATATTCCAAACATCGAACAAAATGGGCTGCAGAAAAAATTTTACCTTTCACCAACGTTTTTGAATCTGGCCTCGTACTCCCTTTGGAACCTGTTCCGAAATTGAACACAAAAGCATTTTTATCTCATTCATCCACGATGAAAAAATTAGTAAACCTTTTAGCGATTGCGGTCCTCTTTTCTGCGACTTCATTTGCTCAAACTGGAAGCCTCGAGGAGGTATTGAATTGGTTGGAAACTGAGTGCGCTGAGGACACCACGGGCCTTGCCGAGTACTGCGATTTGTTGGAGTTGGCCATTGCTTGTGAGCAAGGAGATTCCATCGCGTGCTTCGAGCTGGAGGTGGGCATCCAAGACTTGCTTGACAACGGCAATGTAGATGGTCAAGGAGATGACTTGGACGACGTGACAGAGTGGTTGAATTGGTTGGAAGCAGAATGTGCGGAAAATCCAGACTCTGAAGCGTGTGCCATCATTGTTACGGCGACGGCTTGCCTTGGCGGAGATTCATTGGCATGTGAAGAGCTCGAATTGTTGATCGGTGGATTTGATTGGGACGATAATGAGGACGGCGACGACGACGATGAGGACGGCGACGACGATGGTGACGACGACGATGAGGACGGTGATGATGATGGTGACGACGACGATGATGAGGACGGTGATGATGGTGACGACGACGATGAGGACGGTGATGACGATGGTGACGACGACGATGATGAGGACGGTGATGACGATGGTGACGACGATGAGGACGGTGATGATGATGGTGACGACGACGGCGACGATGATGAGGACGGTGATGATGATGGTGACGACGACGATGATGAGGACGGTGATGATGAGGACGGTGATGATGATGAGGACGGTGATGACACCGGAACCGTAACCGGTTGCAACGCGGTGTTCGACGTGGTACAAGCCATGACTGCAGACAGCATGCCGATTGCAGGGTCAGTATGGGTGTACATCTACGACTACAGCGACGCGTTGACGTATGCATGGGACTTTGGGGATGAAGGCACTAGCAGCGATCCTTTCCCAACCTGGACGTACAGCACAGACGGTCCATACACCATTTGCTTGACCGTATCCGACACTGTAGGAACTTGTTCTGATACCTACTGTGCTTCCATTTCTGTGGATTCACTTGGGAATGTTGGTGGGTTCATGAATGGATTTACTATCACTGTTTTGGATGGTGGACAGGGGAGCGGAACGCCTGCCTCTGTAATCGAGCAAGCACCTGCGTTGGATGAAATGGTGATTTACCCCAATCCAAATACAGAAGCCTTCATCCGCATTCGTTGGAATGCTGTCGCGAACGGGACGGCAACAGCGACGTTGTTTGACTTGCGAGGCGCAATCGCCGAGGAGGTTCAAACGAACGCTTGGGCGGGCGAAAACCAACTGGAGCTGAACATCGCTGATTTGGAACGTGGATACTACCTGGTGCAACTCACCATGGGGGCAACACGCGTCACACAGCGATTGATCATTCAATAAGGTGAGGCGACGATATAGCTTAGAATTTGAAACCTCAACGGGGGACCTGCGTAATGCAGGTCCTCTCGTTGCTTAACGTCTGACTGTGTCCTCCAATCCACTCATCGAACGTTGCATCGGCGGAGACCGGAGGGCCCAAACTGAATTTCACAAGGAACATTTTGCGTACATGATGAGCTTGGCATTCGAATACACAAATCAACGGGATACCGCGTTGGAATGGGTGAGCCAAGCGTATGTGCGGATCTTTTTGAACTTGAAAAAGTTCGATCAGGAGCGTGCGTTGATGCCGTGGATGAAGACCATTTTGAAAAATGTCATCCACGACGACTTGCGCAAGCGAGCACGTGAAATTTCTCGCTGGGTAGAGGACCGTGTGGATGAGCTCCCAACCCATCAGGTGCCCACCGATGGTGCTGAATATTCCGACTTGAAAGAGGTGGTGGACCGCGAATTGAACCACATGGGAGAGGAGTTCAAGCGGGTTTTTGTCTTGCACGTTGTTGAGGGCTACTCGCACAAAGAAATTGCCGCAGAGTTAGGCATGGCAGTGGGTACATCCCGCTGGTATCTCAGTGAAGCCAAGCGCAAGTTGCAAGGTTGGCTGATCAAAAACGATTACCTCCATGGATAACCGAAACGACTTACAGTGGCGTCCTGAGGACTGGGAGCACACGCTCGGCCATCTTCGTAAGGCGGAGCGCCTCCTCTTGCTCAAAACCTTGGGTGTCGGTTCGGCCGTCGTAGGTACGGTAGCTACCGGTGCAGTCCTTTACATGCAACCGGAGGTAGCGGAACCAAAGCCCATCGCGGAGGCCATTGAAGTGGTGACCTCAGTAGAGCCATCAAAGGGTTCCGTTCAATCGCCTGAAACCATTGCTTGGGATGAGGCGAATGCCCTCGGATCCTCTCCATCCGAGGACAGTGGCGTTTTCGATGAAATTAATGACGCTGACCGTACTGAAGTGATTGAGACCGCTGGTGCAATGAAGTCAGAAGCGATTACTGAGGCATTCGAAGCGGAATCAACTTCTGAGTCGATGGGTCGCATGGAAGAGGTCGAATCAACGCAGCTCCCCATGAACGAACGCTTGGAGGCAGATCACTCCGCATCGTTGGATTTGGCATTCGATTCTGGACGTCGGATGGAATCATCGAATCCAGAAGAGGTGTCGATGGATGTGGCATTCAAGAACCTGCGCTATCTCCGTCAAATCGATCCATTTGAAGCAACACCCGATTTAACCCCTTCATTGGTTTCTGCCCCATTCCAAAACGAATTGGGGGTGCCGGTTGAAGCGAGTTTTACGCTGCCCATGCGATTCAGCCTGCTCCCACTGACCAGTGGTGCAGCGTTGGAAATGCCCACCACCACGGGGTATTTGGCCGGCATGCGGCTTGAATTGGCTCCAGGCTTGAGTGCCGCTGCAGCTGAACAGCATTGGTCAGCCTGGCATCCTTCAGCGGTGTTTGGCGCCCCAGACGTGTTGCGGCGAGTCAATTCTGATTTTGCCGTGAATGCGCATTTGTTCGCGACTATGCTGAAGCCTGTAGGTCACTTGCTCGAGGTGGGTGTAACGGCTGGGTTGCAGCGTGAAATCACGCGCCGCATGGACAATGGGGTGTGGGATGCTGATGCCGATGCATGGGAAGACCTCGAAGAAGCCAATGTTTGGGGGCTGGTCGAGGAAGCGAATCCTTGGTCTGGCAGGGTGGGATTGCGTTTGGACTACGCAGTGGCGCCAGAATGGAAGGTTGTTGCCCAAGCAGGGGTGTCTTTTCAACGTGATTTCTTGCGCAAGCAAGCGCCCATCGAGGCTTCAACACCCAGTCCATTGTGGATTCAAATTGGCATTCAGCGATGAGGAACTTGACCAGCTTAAACCTCGTACTCGTGGCCCTCTTCTTTGCGGGATGCAACCGCATTCCACTGACCCCGCCTACGAGTGGACAGCCACAATTCGGCTTTGAAATCTTGTGGGGCGACGTGACTGCCAGAGGTGACGAGGCGACCGGCGCGTGGAATTTCGCGGTTGACTCGGTGGATGCGTATGTCGATCATTCAGTGACCTATACAGATGCCGTCTCGGGAGATGTTTGGGAGCTGATCTACCACCGAATCTATGAGGGTCCTGCCACTCAATGGAGTACGGGTGAACTCGCACATCGCCCCTTGTCAAACACTGTCGGCACGGGGTCGATTGATGCGCCTCTGACGTGGCAAGAATGGGCGGTTTGGACGGTCAATGGCTTGTCCGTTGAGCCGGATTTTACCGGTCATTTGCCTTGGAGTGCTGACGAGGACGGAAACGTCACCATCACATGTGAACTCGAAGCCTACGAAGGCGGCGACGAATTGGAGCAAGAAATCGAGATTGAGTTTCAAGGGCTGAACACTTGTGATGCCGAGGTATTGCCTCGTTTGTTCATGGTCAATCCGGGCAACAACCCATCAGAGGACATGTGGCATTTTTATCCTCCGACCAATCAGCCCAATGTGACTTGGAAATGGATTGTCAACGGCGATGAGGTCATCATTACCAACGGGGGAGAACCCATGCATCTGGAACCTGAGAATGATGACTGGAATAACGACATGGTCGTCCGATTGGTCGCAGAGGAAGAAGACAACCACCCCTACGGAATTTTTGAAGTGGTGTACCGCGTTTCTTGGGAAGGAGGTTGGGATGACGATGATTGGGATGAATGGATCATCGCTGGAGCCGAAGTAGACATAGCAATGACGCATGGCCTTCCTACCGATTGGATGGAGCTCCGTCATCTGCCCGCAGGCGGTGTGTGGTATGCTTCCGAATTGCTCTGCCATGAAGCGGCCCAGCCGGAATGGAAATTTGAAATTACTTCAGTGTTTGATCCCGAATCTGATGGACTGTACCCTGTGGCCGAGCAAATTGAATTTGATTTAGCTCTTCCCTTGCGCCAAGAAGGACAATGGTCAGCCGTTGTGAGTACGGCTCACCTTTCTGGTGTTTGGCCAGTAGCAGCATTTGAATGAACTCCCTGAGGAAGGGGCTCTTTCCGTAGCTTGCATTCATGAAGAATACACTCCTCGTCATGGCCCTGGCCTGCTTGCCTGCTTCCCTTTTCGGCCAAGCCTGTGTGGACTCGACCTTAATCGACCCCAACGTATTGTGTCCTGCACTGTGGGATCCGGTGTGCGGATGCGATGGCGTCACCTACAGCAACGATTGTTGGGCGACGAACTACGGCGGTGTCACCTCCTGGGTCGCCGGCGAGTGCACGGGTTCTGTTGAAGACTGCGTGGACCTTGGAGGCGTTGATTTTGGCTTTTGTGACATGGCCATGGGCGTCGTGTTGTACAACGGCAGTTGCACCTACTTATCCGGGTGCGGTTGGGTCGTGGACGAGGTGGATTACAGCGTGTATTCATTTGCAAGCATGGAAGCCTGCCAGTCGGCGTGCCCAGAAACTTCGGAATGCATTGACCCCTCGCTTGCAGATCCGCTCATTGACTGCAATGTGTTTGAACCGGTGCCTGTATGCGGGTGCGATAGCTTGAGCCATTTCAACGAATGCGTGGCGACCTATGTAGATTTCGTGAGTTCATACGAAGCGGGACCGTGTCTCGGAGACTGCTTCGATGAAGCGCGGGTTCAGCCGGAAATGGGGTGCCCTGAAAACGAGGATCCCGTATGCGGGTGTGATAGCATCACGTATTCCAATGCCTGCAATGCTTGGTACTACGGCGGTATCGCTCAATGGACACCCGGCCCATGCGAAACGAATGCGGTGCAGGAAGCCACAGCCTCGGCGCTGGCGCTTCATCCCAATCCAGCCAACGGCCGCGTGTACGTGACCGGCTGGCAGCCTGACCGTGCCGCCCAACTGCGCCTGCTCACCATCGGTGGCCAACCCGTGCTCGAACGCACCTCAACCGAATCCGGTCAGTGGTGGGACGTGAGCGGACTGCCTACTGGATTCTACATCGTCGAAGCACAACAAACGGGACGTCCCGCTGTTCATCAGGTGTTCATCATCGAATAGACAGCACCATGATCCGAGTGGCGTGGAACGCCGATTACGCACATGCGCTGCCGGAAGGGCATCGCTTTCCCATGGAGAAATACGAACTCGTGCCCGAGCAGTTGGTGCACGAAGGCACGCTTTCCGAAGCCCAATTTTTCTCGCCTACGCCGCTCGATGATGCAGAAGTGAAACGTGTGCACGATGCGGAGTATTGGGCCAAACTGAGTGCCGGCGAGCTCTCCCGCCAGGAGGAACGGCGGACGGGGTTTCCGTGGTCAGAGGCGTTGGTCCAGCGTGAGGTGATGATCATGGGCGGCACGGTGCAGTGCGCCCGGTACGCCCTCGAAACGGGGGTGGCGCTCAACATCGCCGGTGGCACGCACCACGCCTACCGCGATCGGGGCGAGGGATTTTGCCTCCTCAATGATTTTGCCTTGGCAGCAGTCGCGATGCTGGAAGAGGGGCACATCGAGCGCGCGCTCGTCGTGGATTTGGATGTTCACCAAGGCAACGGCACCGCGAAAATTTTCGAGCACGATCCGCGGGTGTTCACCTTCTCCATGCACGGCGCAGGGAATTATCCCATGCATAAAGAACGGAGCGACCTCGATGTGGGGCTGCCCGACGGCATCGACGACCGCCATTACCTCGAACTCCTCGATGCGCATTGGCCGCGCCTCCTCGATGAGGTGGAACCGGACATGGTGTTTTACCAATGCGGCGTCGACATCCTGGAAACTGACAAGCTGGGGCGATTGGGCGTAACCGCGGACGGGTGTGCCGAGCGTGACTGCCGCGTGTTAGAGCGCTGCCATGCGAACGAAGTGCCGGTGGTCTGCAGCATGGGCGGCGGGTATTCCCCTGACATTTGGCACATCGTCGAAGCCCATTGCAATACGTTCCGAATTGCGCACGAACTGTGGGGTTGAGGCTTGTGCGAAAGTGGTAAATTGGTCCGAAAGAAATTGACCATGCAGCATTTGAAAACCATCCTGTGGGCGAGTGTGCTCGCCTTATTTATCGCGGGCTGTGCCGCGTCTTCTTCGTCTACGCGGACCAAAGGCGGACCCACGCATATCGCATTGGACACGCAATTTGGCACGATGACCATTGAGTTATTCGATGACACGCCGGCGCACCGGGACAACTTCATCAAGTTGGTCGATGAGGGATTTTACAATGATCTTTTGTTTCACCGAGTGATCAAGGATTTCATGGTGCAGGGCGGTGACCCGAACAGCCGCGGTGCAAAAGAGGGCGCTCGCTTGGGCATGGGCGGTCCTGGTTACACCATCGAGGCTGAAATGGATTCGACCCACTTGCACCTCAAAGGCGCTCTTTCTGCCGCGCGCCAAGGCGACCAAGTCAACCCCGAAAAGCGCAGCTCAGGCAGCCAATTCTACCTCGTGCAGGGAAAGACTTATACGGAAGACCAGTTGGCTAACTTCGAATCGCGCATGCAGAAGAACCACCCGGGATTTGCCTACACCGAAGAACAAAAGGCGGCCTATGCTACTGCAGGTGGAACCCCATTCCTCGACATGGAGTACACTGTCTTCGGACAGGTGATCGAAGGATTGGACATCATTGATTCCATCGCAGCCGTGCGCACCGCACGCGGCGACCGTCCGCTCGAAGACGTATCGATGCGCATGCGTATGGCAGATTGAACGCGGATCAGTGCAAGATGATGCGCTGGCGCACTGCCGGAGCATCTTCGCTTTCGCCTATCAGCAGGTAATGCCCACGCGGCAAGTCCGCTACAGAAACGGAGGAGCGGAACTGGCTTTGCACCCAAGATGCTACCGTACGGCCTTGCATGTCGGTGAGCTGCCACGCCGTGTTCGAGGCGTCGGTTTCGATGGTCAAGCTGGAGCGGGCAGGGTTTGGGTACACCCAAACACCGGTGTTGTCGAATTCTGAGACCGCCGAAGCGACCTCGTTGTCGGAGTGACCGCCAAGTGCACTGTCTGGGCCGTCGTAGTCGACCGGCTCGTCATCGTCCGTGGTGTCGTCGTCGTCTTCCTCCTCTTCTTCCACCTCGGGCTCCCAATCGATCTGACAAGCCGTATAATTCTGGCGGAACATCATCAATTCTTCCTCGTTGTTGACGTCCATGAAAAACGACGTCACCCAATCCGCTCGGATGCCCACCGTGCCGTCGCAGTTCAATGCGATGAGGCCGAAGGGACGCTGGAAGAAGTTGTTGTAAATGGCGTTATCGGGATTGTCTGCGTACATCGTGAACGGCAGGTCGTGCTCCGGTGAGTTCTCCCAGTTGTGCATCGCCCACCGACGCTCAGCGTAGATGGAGGGCTGAACCACTGCCGTATCCGTATTGATGGTGGGAGGGCAGTTGCTTGGGCAATTGCCGTCCGTGGGGTGCGCTTCTACCCCGTAAATGAAAATCCAGTTGAAGTCGTCCTGGTGGTCGTACATGAACGTGCGGGCGGCCCACACTTCTTGTCCTGGGATTGCTGGGTCAAATACGTTTCGGAAGCGGATGCAGGAGACGCTGCCGCTGACCAAAACCACAGGCCGATCTCCGCTCAACTGATCGTAGAGGTTGACGGGGTGGCCATCGAAGTCGTAAGCGGTGAAGTTGAAGACGGTGTCGCCGACGTTGTAGCCGCCGGACATGTCCATGTAATCTCCGTAGAAGATGATGTCGTCTACGGCTGCGGTATCGGCCGGTTGTTCGGCCAATCCAAAGTCTCCATACTGCGCTTGGAGGGTTGAGAATGCGCAGACCAAGAGGGACGCGAGGATGTACCTCGCCCAGGTAATTTGCTGCATGGTTTCAATTTGCGTGCATGCAAAGGACAAGTAAACCCGACAAAAGGTTCGCTCGCTATGTTAGAAAATCGTTAAATGTGGTGCATTACTTTACGCACGGGGTCACCAGGATGCGCTGGATCTCATAAGGCGCCATGGCCTCCATCGCCTCACCGGCTTCCTTTTCACTGTCCCAGTAGGTCATCAATTGGTTCAGGGAGCACTGGCAATATTTCTTGGCATTGGCTGAGCTCATGCCCCTTGCCTGAAGTTGGCAGCTGTTCAAGTAGCCGTCTTTGAATTCCTGCGAAAAGTCCTTGCCCGAGAAATCGGGTTCACGTTCTCCACAACTACAGAGAAATGCTGCAGCCGCAGCCAAGACCATTGCATGCTTCATGGCCTAAAAATAGGGCACAAAAAAACGGGAGACCGAAGCCTCCCGTTTCCAAATTCAGATGGGAACCTTAGAAGTTCAACTTCAAAGTTGCGTTCCACGTGCGGCCGAAACCGAACCATACGAAGTTGCGGGTGTCCACACCGTTCCAGGTGTCGGATCCGTCCTCCGCGTGAATGTTCGAGTTTGATTCCGCGATGTACTCTGTATCGAGCAAGTTGTTTACGTTGATGCGGAAGCTGGCGTCAGCACCCAACAAGTCGAAACGTGCTGTAGTACCAAGGTCGATCAAGCTGTAAGAAGGCAACTTGACTGCGCCGAGGTTGTCCTCGCCCAAGAACGCTGAGTTCGCGATGCTGTAGTCTGCGTAGAGGTTGTCTACGTAACGTGCACCCAAATCAACAGAGATCATGGGGTTGACTTGGTAGTCCAAACCGAGGTTGGCAACGGTTTGTGCCGCGTCGCCCACCTTCGAACCTTCGGTGTAGAGGGTGAACTCTTGACCAGCAACGGGGTTGTTTTGGTCGTCGAATACAGCTGCCTCGAAGTTTGAGGTGTAGCGCCAGTCACCTAAAGAGAGCATACCGATGACCTTCAAACCATCCATGGGGTAGTAGTTCATTTCCAATTCGAAGCCGTTGTGCTGAACGTTGATGCCGCTGAACTGAGCAGAACCATCTACGGTGACGGAATCGTTTACCACGATGCCAACGCCTTGTGAGATGAATCGGTTACCCCAGTTGGTTGAGTAAACGTTCGCGTTCAAGGTTACCTTGTCGCCTACGTAGCCGTAGCCCAACTCCAACGATTGAATCTGCTCGTTTTCGAGGTCCTCGTTGATGTTGTTCGCGTAGCCTGGGAAGATGCCGTCGAAGTTTGGCTGACGTGAAATCAAACCGGCATTGAAGAATACGTTTGAAGACTCGTTCAAGTTGTAGTTCGCACCACCTTTCACGTAACCGCCGTTGCGCGTTGCAATTTCAGAGATGGCATTGCCAGGCTGGTCGAAGTAGTCCTCACGCTGGTATGTTTGTGCAGATACACCCGCTTGAACAACCGCTGTGAAGTCGTCGGCCTTGTATTCTACCAAACCGTTCAAACCGGTCCAGTTTACGTTGCCCACGTTGTAGTAGTCGATTTTCGGACCGTTGAGGCCCGTGTTATTGAATGGGCTTGCTTCGATGGTGGTCTCAACGATTTGACCGTTGTTGTTGCGGTTACCACCGGAGTAGTAGGCATCAAAGCCCATCAAGTTGTTCAACGCGCGGTAGTGGTAGCCCTTGTAGCGACGCAAGTCGAGGCCCACAGAAGCACGCAAGTTGCCTGAGTTGTACTCCAGGTTGGAGATGGCGCCGATCCAGTCGTGCGAGTTCATCGATGCGCGGCGTACCATGCCACCGCCGGTGTAGATGGTGCCAGCGGTATCGGCAGAGATGCCCCACTGGTTTGAACCGATGAGCGCGCCTTCGTAGTTGCCGTTCACGCTTCCATCGTGTGGAGTAGCACCGGCTTGGTTGTCTGCGATGATGGCATCATAATCGACTTGGCCGTCGTCTGTGCGGAACTGCGTCACGCTGTCCTCGTACATGAAGGAGTACAAATCTTGCTGGTAAGGCAGGACATCGTAGTTGCGACCACGTGGTCCCGTTCCGCCACCGCGACCCGCTGAACCGTACAATGACGTGTTCAAGGTCAAGTTCTCTGTGATGGTCCAATCCCAGTTGAACGTCGCCAATGGCTTGTTGTAGAAGTTGCGGCGCATGCTGAACTCTTCTCCGTCAAGCATACCACCGTTGCTGTTCCAGCGGCGGTCGATCTTTCCGTCGTTGAGCTCCTGCCCGCCTTCGCCGAAGTAATCGTAGTCGCGAATGCTGACTTCAACGTCACGCTGATGGTGCCATTGGCCTGCACCCAAAACGCTCAAGTTCATGGCGTGCTTCGATCCTTCTGGCTCGTAGCCGATCGCAGCGAAGTAGGTCCAACCTTCACCTTGTGTGTTGTTGACGTAGCCGTTACCAGCCCACTTGCTCAACAAGAAAGAAGAAGCCCAACCGTTGTCGTTCTTACCGGTGCTGTAGCTGACAGAGGTTTTGGCATAACCGTCGTTACCGATCGTTTCGGAAACCGAACCGCCTTGCTCCATCTGAGCCGCTTTGGTGAAAATAGAAACGGTACCACCTACTGATGGAACCGCCAAACGAGATGCGCCCAAACCACGCTGGATCTGAATGCCGGAAGCTACGTCCGTCAAACCCTGCCAGTTCGACCAGTACACCCATCCGTTTTCCATATCGTTGACCGGCTGGCCGTTGATGAGGAAGGACGTGTTGCGTTGGTCAAAACCGCGGAGGCTGATGCGCGAGTCACCGTAACCACCACCTTGTTTGGTGGCATAAACGCCCGGCGTGCGGTTCATGATTTCAGGGAATTCCATGTTGCCCACCTTCTGTGCGATCTCCGCAGGTGAGATGGTCGAAACCGCTACCGGTGTCTCCCGCGCGATGGCGATGTCGACGACGTTGGCGATGATGGACGCGGCGCCCAAACCGAGTGCTGTAGGCTCGAGACCGATGCTTCCCATGTCTGCCTTTGCAGCGAGGGTGCGGGTTTCGTAGCCGATGAAGGAAACAACGATGTTGCCTTCAGCTGCTCCGTTGAGTTTGAACATGCCGTCCGGTCCGGTGGCGACACCGCTGCCGCTGCCTTCGACCATTACTGTTGCTCCGGGAAGTGCTCCGCCAGTTGAGGCGTCCGTCACTTTACCCGTGATCTGCGCCATCGAAATCGAGGCCGTAGCGCAGAAAATGCCCGCGAGGGCGAATTGAATAAATTGTTTCATAAGCTTAAGTTGTGAACCTTAAGGGGTGATTTAGTACAGCTAAAGTAGGGGCCGCTTCGGTGTGCAGTTCGTGTCCAATGGACATGTTATTAACGAAGGTTATGAACCTTGTTCACGTTCTCTCGCTGTAACTGGTTGTTTTACAGCTCATCCAGCGACGCTCTTTGGTCGGTTTTGGCGAAAGAAGTAACAATTTGACAATGCAGCGCAGACGGCCCTCAGGCCTTCCACTTGATGTTGCAGCCGATGGAAGGGATATGTCCTTCAGCAGGAACGGCCTCGCCAGCAAGTAAGGCGTCGCAGACCCTACGCAAGTCTTCTCCGGTCACGGGAATGTCGTTGCCCGGGCGGGATCCGTCAAATTGGCCGCGGTAAACACAGATGCCATCCGCATCGAATGCACTGAAGTCAGGTGTACAAGCCGCGTCGTAAGCGCGTGCCACATCTTGGGTTTCATCGTACAGGTAGGAAAAGGTGAAACCCTTTTCTGCCGCGAGCTCCCGCATTTGATCGAAACCGTCTTGCGGGTAGTTTTCGACGTCGTTGCTTGATATGGCAACGAAATTCAGGCCCTTTTCTTGGTATTCCGCAGCAAACGCCACCAGCTCGTCCAACAGGTGCACCACAAACGGACAGTGGTTGCACATGAAAACCACCACGGAAGGACCCGAGGCCATGAGCGATTCACTGGAGACGGTTTCCCCGGTGCGCGCATCAGGAAGCGAAAATGCGGGGGCTTGAAATCCGAGGGGGATGGACGTGGTCGGGGTGAGGGCCATGGGAAAGGGGACTGCGGTATTTTTGCCCCACAAACTTCGACCAAGATGAAAGAATTTCAATACGCGGTGCTTTACGTTTTCCAAGTCAAACCCGGGCGACAGGACGATTTCGAAGAGGCATGGGCAGCGGTGACCGAGGAAATCCAAAAGGAAAATGGCAGTGGCGGGTCGCGGTTGTACCGAGCGTCCGAAACAACGTATTGGGCGCACGCCTTGTGGCCCAGTAAAGAGGCATTGGTGGGGGCTTCGTTGCCCGTGCAAGCGGCCAATGCCCGCGAGGTCATGGTGGATGCATGCGAGTCCATCGAGTCGATGGGGGAAGGGACGTTGGTCAGCGATTTGTGGTCTTCCGCTGGGCAGTGACTCGTTTGTGACGAACTCCTGACAATCGATTGACCTCGTTGGAAAACGGGAAGGGTAATTTCGCGGCGTGAAACGCCGAATGTCACTGCTGCTGGTCGTCTGCCTTGGAGGTTTGTTTGCTCATGCTTGGGGCCAAGACGCGCACTCGGTTGCGGCTTTTGAAGACTCCACTTGGTTGGCGTTGACCGAGCGGATCAATGCCCTCGAAGTGGCGGAAATCCAGGCGTCTCCTCTTAATCCTTCCCGGCCGAAAATGAAGCCATCGGTCGTGCTCCGCCCGGAAGTCATTGACCAACTCCCCGCAACTTCGCGCATCGAGGCTTTGGCCGCGTTGCCCGGTGTGGACATGGCCTCCAACGGCGCCGGCACCCTCCGTCCGGTGATCCGAGGGTTGTCCGGATTGCGCATCGCGACCTTGTTCAACGGTGCCCGCATCGAAAGCCAGGCCTGGGGAGAACACCACGGAATCTACGTGCCGGAAGAGGGGGTCCAAGCGGTAGAAGTTATTCGCGGTCCGGCCACGTTGACCTACGGTTCGGACGCTTACGGCGGCGTGTTGAATTTCATTCCGAAAGCACCGCTGAGCGAGCAAGGACGAGAGAACCGATTGAGCGTCACCGGCTTCTCGGCGACCCAAGGCTGGCAGGTGACGGGAGCCACAGAGAAGCGCAGCAAGGTGACGTTTCACTCTTTCCGGGGCGGCTTCAAGCAGCACGGCGACTACGCCTTGCCCGACGGCAACCGCGTCGAGAATTCGGCCTACCAGCAGTTTTTTGGGCAAGGCAACTTCGGGTACATCCGCCCATGGGGCGTCATTGAAGGCGCGTATTCTTCGGCCTACAGCACCGCTGGTTTGATCGGTTACGACGGATTCCAACAGACCGGTGACCACTTGGTCACGACCTCCACGCGGTTTGAAATGGGGGGTTGGCAGTGGGCGCCGCGCATTTCGTACCAACTCAATCACCGCAAGGAATTCGACCGTTCGCGGGAAAACCAACCCACGGACGAGGAGGCTTTGGAGTTGATGGCCTTGGACATCAGTTTGCGCACCTTGCGCTGGGAAGCCATCGCGCACCGGGAACGGCCGGAAGGCCTGAGCGTGACCTTGGGGTTGCAGGGCTTTCAGGCGACCAGCCAATTTGACGACGACGGCACCGTTGAACTGCTCTACGCACCGCTCATCCCCAATGCCACGGCGACCGAGGCGAGTGCGTTTGCCGTTCTCGACCGTGCGATGGACCGGGGGGGCGTTCAGCTTTCTGCCCGCAGCGATCGCCGCGTCACCACGGAGGAGACGGCGCGGGTCGATGGGCTTTTCAGCGCAGCGGGAGGCATGCATTGGGACTTGAGTGAATCGACGGTTCTGCGGTTAGGCGTTGCCCACAGTGAGCGTGCACCCGGCATGGCTGAATTGTACAGCCAGGGCATCCACTACAGTGCATTTCGCATCGAGTTGGGTGAAGTTGATCTGAAGAAGGAACGCAGCTTCAATGTGGAGTCGAGCATGGAGTGGACACCTGCATGGGGCCGATTCGAGGTGTCGTTGTACCAAAATGCCATAGACGATTTCGTCTTCCTGCGGCCGAATGGCGTGGCGCTGGATGGATGGGCCGTGCACACTTGGGAAGCAACAGACGCATTGTTCCAAGGCACCGAAGCCTCCTTGCAGGTGGCGCCTGAGCAGTGGAAGCACGTCCAAGCAGAGGCGGTGTTCTCATTCGTGGATGCCCGTGACCGCAATGGCGAAGTCCTTCCGTTCATCCCGCCGGCGACCCTGCGCAGCACCGTGGGTTGGGCCAATGGAAAGGCGGGACGGTTGAGTGGTCTTTTTGCGAATGCGGTGTGGAACCACAGCCGCGATGCGTCGCTGCTCCACTTGGCTGCAGGGGGCAAAATCAACGAGTCGATTGCCCTTAACCTATCCGTTCAAAATCTGCTCAATGCTGAGTTTATTCCGACGATGAGTTTGCTTCGGACGCTCGGAATCCCAGAGCCCGGTCGCAACGTGCGGGTGCAGTTGGCGTGGACGTTCTAAGCGTCAGAGCCAGGTCAAGAAGAGCAAAATGTCCTGAACGGAAATCACCCCGTCTCCATTGAGGTCGCTTTGCGGGCAGGACGTGCATCCGAAGTCGGCGAGCATGCCGAGGAAGTCTTCCACGGTGAATTCACCGTCGCCATTAAAATCTCCCGGGTACAGGCAGTCGCCATCCAATTGCCACGTGGCCGCCGGATCGAAGTTGGTCGCCTCTTCGTCCATGCACCCGAAAACAGTGAGGTCGGCGTTGGAGAAGGCGAGGCCCTCGGCAAATTCGATGCCCTCGGTGCCGTCGTCGAGGACGGTTTTGGCGAGGAGGTTGATGGTCCCGCTGAAGGAGGACGGATCGGTTACAGTAAACTGACCGATGGGCACGGCGCCGTTGTTCGAAGTCGGTGCGGGAAAAGTGGGGTAAAACGCCCCGCCGATGCTGTCGTCCATGACAATGGAGCCGGGGTCCAAGCTGTCAGCCCAGTTGGCGAACCCTGCGACATAATAGATCGTGGCGGTGGAATTTGCGTCCGCAGCAATGCCGGCGTCGAACCACGAGGTGAATTCATTGGCGGGGAAGGTGCTGTTGAAGAGTGGCTGATGGTCACTAACAACCACGGTCTCACCCAGGTCGTTGCCAAATCCGTAAAAAGCATCCGCCGTCTCCAACACCAGCGGCCGGTCTGCGTCACCGAATACCGCCAGTAAATAGTCGTTTGGATCTTCCAGCAAGGCATAAACATGGTAGGTGACAGACCCTGCGGGCAAGGTGCCGCCTAGGCCCATGAGGTCTTCGGTGTGCACGGCGTATTCCACGACGGCCAGATCGATGATGTGGCCTGTGGTGGTATCGTACCAGTCGAGGTTGTCGCACGAATTGCCGAAGTAGGGCAGAAAACTCAACAAGTCCGACAAATCTTGGACGCCCGAGCTATCCGGATCCATGGGGCCTCCAACGACGCCGTAATTGCCCAAAGCGTACAAAAAGGTGTTGCCGCCGATGTTGCCGTCGCCGTCGTGGTCAAACCAGTCACAGGGGGATTGGGCCGTAGCGGCGGTGAAAGAAAATAGTATCGAAATGAGGAAGGTCGTGCCACGCATTGGACAAAGATACGCCAACTCAGTGGGTTTGGGGAATTGGGCGCGGGCAATGGAAGAAATGGGATTAACTTCCGAATCATCATTTAGCTGAACCCATGGAAGAATTTCTGTCCTTTTTTGAAGCCATGCCCTCGTGGCAGAAGCTCGCTTGGATTGTTGTGTGCATGTCGCTGAATTTCGTTTTCGAAGGCTTGCGCCCCATGTTCCAAGGCGGCTATCGAAGCTGGAAGCACACGCGGACGAACCTGGTGTTCCTGTCCACGACCATGGTGATCAATGTGGTGTTTGGCCTGCTGACGGTAGGGGTGTTTGCCTGGGGGGCTGAGGCGCAGGTGGGGCTGCTGCATTGGGTGGATTGGTCGGTGGGGGCGGAGTTGCTGCTGACGCTGGTGGTCTTTGATTTGATTGCCCAATACGGGGTGCACTGGTGCTTGCATAATGTGCCGTTGCTTTGGAACCTCCACATGGTCCACCACAGTGATACACACGTGGACGTGACCACCGGCACCCGTCACCACCCGATTGATTTTGTGGTGCGCGAGGTGTTTGCCGTTGTAGCCGTTGCGTTGACCGGCGCACCGGTAGCGTTCTATGTCTTTTATCGGATTTTGACCGTCTTCTTCACCTACTTGACCCACGCCAATGTGGAGTTGCCGGAAGTGCTTGAACGAACGCTCGGGTACGTGTTCGTTACGCCGCGCATGCACAAGTTTCACCACCACTTCGAGGCGCCGTGGACCGACCGCAACTACGGGAACATGTTGAGCATTTGGGACCGGCTGTTCGGCACGTTTGTGGACGGGGACGCGGCGGAGATCCAATACGGACTCGACGTTGCGGACGACAGCCGAGGGGACGACTTGGCCTACCAAATGTCGCTCCCTTTCCGTACCAAAGAGCGCCGGTGAGCCCTACCTTGTTTGCATGAAACGCGGACATTTCCTCAAATCCCTCGGGGGCCTCTCCTTGGTGCCCTTCTTGCCAAAGCTCAACGCACAAGCACCTCCGACCAGCAGCAATTGCGTCTTGGTCCCCAGTGAGACAGCGGGACCCTTTCCGTTGGACTTGACTGCCAACGAGTACTTCTTCCGTCAGGATATTCGGGAGGATCGGGAAGGGGTTCGGTTGCGCCAGCGCGTTCGCATCATCGGCGCAAGCAACTGCCTGCCCATGGCGGGGGTCCGGGTCAATGTTTGGCATTGTGACCGCGACGGCAATTACTCAGGGTACAATACCGAAGTGGGGTTGACGTATTGCCGCGGGTATCAGATGACCGATGAAAACGGCGAGTGCGAGTTCATCACCATCGTTCCGGGTTGGTACCCGGGCCGCGTAACGCACATGCACTTTCAGGTGCACGTCAGCACCCAATACAGCGCCGTGTCCCAGTGGACTTGGCCGCACGACGCCGTTGTTGAAGCGGTGCAGACCCACGCGGAGCTGTACCCGGAAGGGCCGGACCCGCTGACGCCCGAGCAAGATGGAGCGTTCAATGATGGCTACGACCTGCAATTGGCTTCCCTCGAATGGGATGCCGCGAACGGCGAGTACGTTTCGGAATACGAAGCGACAGTGGAGGGCCAAGGCACCGTGGGCGTCGGATACGAGGAGCGGCGCACAGCGGAGGTTATGGCTTTGGGGGCCAACTATCCGAATCCCTTTACGGCGTCAACGACCATGCCGCTGGAATTGATGCAGCCGGCGGCTGTGCAGGTAACCGTTTTCGACCTCAACGGCAAGCGCGTGTGGGAACGCGACTTTGGGCAATTGCTGGCGGGTGCGCACACCTTCGACTTCGGCGCCGACCTGCCGAATGGTCCGCAGTCGTATGCCGTTCAAGTCGTTGCAACGACCGGAAGTGGCCGGTACGTCGCGGTTCGCCGCATCGCGCGGATGTAACCTTGGGGGCTGATTTTGCGTTGAAGCAGGCATGCCTGCACAACAACGCATCAAGCTGGTATTTCACGCCATCCAATGGGTGCTCTTTGCGGAGTACGACCCGTTCCAAGGCAGCATCGATCGGTGCCGGGCTTTGGTGTACGATTTTGTGCGGCGCTCGCGCGATGCCGATACGGCGCGCAAGCAGGCGAATTTTCGCAACCTCGCCAAGGCGCAGCTGGTCAAAATGCAGCAGCTGGAAAAAAAGCGCGCCAG
>CALJFZ010000057.1 GCA_938074325.1 uncultured Flavobacteriales bacterium
TGATATCTCGTCTTCGAAAAGTCCTATTGAGCCGTTTTGTTCGGTGGACGGATCAAGCCGGTGCAAGCCCTCAAAACGTTGAGGCATCCAAATTGTCTGAGAATTCTAACCAAAACCAAATCAAATGTTTAACACGTTTAAAAAGTGTTGTGGCATCGTAGCGATGTTCGCGCTTTATTTCTACTCGGCACCGGCGGCCTTGGCCCAGTGCGACGGGGTGGAATTATCAATTACAATCGACTACGATTCGTGGGCTGAAGAATCTGCATGGTCGTTGACTTCCGACGGAGTCGAAATCGCGTCCGGTGCGGGTACAGGTGATGACTCGAATACCATCGAGACCGTGTTGGCATGCGTTTCTGACAACGCTTGCTACAACTTCTCCGGCACGGACGTCTACGGTGATGGCGGCACTACGTACACCATCCTGCACTCTGATGGTAGCGAATTGGCCTTCCTCGCAACGGCAGGAGCTGGGTCCTCTGTAGACTTCTGCGTTGGGAACATCGTTCCCGGTTGCACGGACGACACAGCATGGAACTACAATGCAGAAGCAACGTCTGACGACGGCTCTTGCATTTTCCCAAGCTGCGATTGGAGCGGTGAATTCTGCTACGCTAGCAGCCAGAACTACACTGTATATGGATACGCAATCGCCCCTGAAGGTGAGTCCATCTACTTGTTGTTTGAGCAAGCGAACATCGAAGATAACTGGGATCAACTCTACGTTTATGACGGATTTGACATTTCATCTGCGAACCTCTTGTTCTCGGCGGGTACTACTTCAGTAACTGGTTACGAGGACTTCTCAGGAACGATGATCGAGTCAACGAACGGCGTAGTCGTTATTTACGTCGATTCAGATAGCTCAGTTTCTTGTGAGACGAGCACTGGTTTGAACCCAATCGTTTGGGTTGCTGCCTGTGATTTCCCAGGTTGCACCGATCCTGCCGCTTCAAACTACGACGGCAACGCAACATCCGACGACGGTTCTTGTGAGTACGTTGGTTGCACCGACGCAACAGCTTGTAACTACGACATGGCAGCAACAACCGACGACGGTTCTTGCGCATTCGAAGCATTGACCATTGAAATCAACCCAGATAACTACCCAGGTGAGACTTCTTGGGATTTGGTTGACGACATGGGTGCAGTAATTGCTGCAGGCGGTTCTGCAGGCACTGAATTGTGCACAGATGCAGCTTGCTACACGTTCACCATTTACGATTCGTTTGGCGACGGTATGTGCTGCGCTTACGGACAAGGTAGCTACTCTTTGTACGACGATGCCGGCACGGTTGTAGCATCAGGTGGAGACTTTGGTTCTTCTGAATCAACTTCATTCTGCTTGCCAGCTGTTCCAGGTTGTACAGACGAATTGGCTTGTAACTACACTGAAGGTTCAAACGTGGATGATGGCTCTTGTGACTACTCATGCATTGGTTGCATGGACCAGGCAGCTGCTAACTACGACCCTACAGCAACTCAAGAAAACGAAGGTTCTTGCGTCTACTGTGATGCAGGTACATACGTAGCCATTGTTGAGATGATTGATCTCGGCGGCGACGGTTGGAACGGAGCGAACTACTACATGGATAGCTTCGACGGTGCTACTTCAATCAGCGGTAACTACGACGAAGCAGATACGTACATCGCAGGTGTAGGTGTTGACTTCAACTGCATCCCATTGGGCTGCTACATCTTCACTGCTGGAGGTGGTACTGCTGACAACGAAATCGGTGTCATCTTGACCGACCAGTTCGGTACGGTGTACGGTGATACTCCTTCTCAGAACTACTACGGTCCTATCCCACCAGCTGTTGGATACCCAAGCGGTGGTTACTTCGTAGACTTCGGTCTGCTCGGAGACTGTGGCTTCGAAGGATGTACTGATCCTTACTGCTTCAACTACAACATCTCAGCGACCATCGACGATGGATCTTGCGTGTGCCCTCCACCAAACGATGCGATTGCAAACGCAGAAGCTGTTGGTTGTGACATGGAAGTTTCTGGTACGTTGTCCAACGCTTCTGACCAAGAAGGTGTTACCGGTGCATACGCTGGTACGACTGTAACCACTCCTGGTGTTTGGTACGAGTTCAACGCAGACGGCAACTACCAGGTGTTCGCGAACACTTGTAACACGCCTTCATCAATCTCAGGTTTCGCTGATCCTGTATCTGATACCAAGATGCACGTATTCGTCTACAACGACGAAGGCGAACTGGAGCCAATCGTTGGTAACGACGATAACTGCGGTTTGATGTCAGGTGTTGCGTTCTTGGCTGAAACCGGTCAGAACTACTACATCTACGTTTCTAAGTACTCTGCTTTCTCAAGCGGTTCTGAATTCTTGCTCGAAGTAACGTGTGAGGATTGTGATGAATTCCCATCAAACGACTACTGCGCAGACGCGACTCCTCAATTGGATGGTGTCACGTTCACAGGTGATGTTTGCTGCTCAAACCCGGCTACCATCCCAGCATTCGGTGGAACGGTATACGGTGTTTGGTTCACATTCAACAGCACGGATCCTGTATCTGGCTTGATGTTCGACACCTTCTTGTTCGACTTGACCAACGTAAGCTCTGGCAACTTGTCATTGACCATCTACCTCGACGGCGGTGACTGCGAAAGCTTGGGTGGATACGTAGGATGTCTCTTTACTGGAACATGTGCTGGTTCTATCGAATCCTTCATCACATTGGTTCCTGACACGGATTACTACTTCTTCGTAGGTACAACAGATCCAGCAGAATGCGGTGAATTCGAATTCACTACTACAGGTATCTTCCTCGGATGTACGGACCCAAGTGCAGACAACTACTTGGAGATTGCGAACCAAGACGACGGTTCTTGCTTCTACTCTGTAGTTCCAGAAAACGATCAGTGTGAAAACGCGTTCGCTTTGGAATGCAACGTTGGCTACCAGGAAGGTTCTATGGGTGGTGCGACTGCAGAAGGCGCTCCAGACATCGTTTGCTCTCCTTGTGCAGCTGGTGAAAACTACGCGTACGTAACTGCCGGTGGTGGTTCATGGGACGGCGAAGTTTCTTGGAACCTCACAGACGCAGCCGGCAACGTATTCTCGGGCACCGCGACAGCAGGTGACTGGTTGTGCGGTGTTGCAGAAGGTGACTTCTTGTTCGAAGGCTTCGATTCATTCGGTGACGGATGGAACGGTGCAACGGCAAACGTTTACTTCAACGCTAACCAAGTTGTGGAGGCATTCACCTTCACTTCAGGCGCTTACGGTTCTGTAGCTGGAACGGCTGTAGATGATGGTACAAACGACTTGCCATTCGATCCGCTCGCGGGTGTTTGGTGGACGTTCGACGGTACAGGCGATTTGCACACCTTGAACACTTGTGGTTCGGTGATCGATACGCGTGTACAGATCTACTCTTCTTCCTCTGCTTCTTGCGGTGTCTACGACTGCGTTCTCGACATCAACGGTGGTGTAGCGGACAACAGCGCTTCTTTCGATGGCTGTGGCTTCTTCGATCAGGACGATGCGTACATCGAGTTCGTTTCTGATCCTTCATTGTTCTACTTCGTTTACGTCACGTACGACCTCGACGGTACGTACGACGGTGCTGGTTCTTACCAGATCGAGTTGACGTGTGAAGAAGCAATTGAAGGATGTACCATCTCTGCGGCTTGTAACTACAACCCAGATGCGAACATCGAAACCAATGACATCTGTGAGTACACGTCTTGCGCTTGTGACAACAACCCAGGCGGTACCGCTCTCTTGGTGAACATGTACGACGCATTCGGTGACGGATGGACCGGCGGTAACTCTGGTTCTGAGGGTGGATACGAGATCTTCGACGGCGACGGCAACTCTGTTGCTTCTGGTGCGATTGATGATGCTCAGTTCCTCATCGACGAAGACAACTTCGACGGTGCAGAATACGGTTTGGATGTATTGTGTGTTGACCCAGGTTGCTACACTTACGCGTTCACTGGTGCATTCCAGTGGTCTGGTGAGCAGTCTTGGAGCTTGACTGACGGTGACGGCAACGAATTGCTCGCCGGTGGTGCGAGCGGTTCATTGGTTACCGACATCTACCCATTCTCTGCGGGTGAGGACATCGTTTGCGGATGTACTGATTCATTCGCTTGTAACTACGACGAATTGGCTACAACTGAAAACGGTACGTGTGAGTACGAAACTTGCGCTGGATGTACAGATCCTGAAGCATGTGACTACGACGAGACTGCGACCATTGAAGACGGTTCTTGCTGCTACGGCACTTGCTTGACCATCACCATGGAAGACAGCTTCGGTGACGGTTGGACAGGTTGTGACATCGTGATCACTGACCTCGACGGAAACGTAGTGATCAACACTTCATTGACCACGTCGAACAGCGACGGTTCATACTTGCAGGAGGTATACTGCATGGAAGATGGATGTTACATCTTGACCACAGGCGATGACACCTTCAACTCTGAGCCATCATGGTCGATTGCCGGTGTCTTCGGCGGTATCGTAACTGGTGGTGAGTTGTTCGGTCCGGAATACATCAGTGTAGGCGGTAACAACTGCATCGAAGGTTGTGACATTGCTTGCGCTTGTAACTACGACCCAGCAGCAAACATCCTCGCAATCGAAGAGTGTAACTTCGACGATTGCAGCGGATGTACATACGCTGACGCGTCGAACTTCGACCCAGCGGCCGGTGTTGATGACGGTTCATGTGAATTCGACTTGTCGAACCCATGCCCAGCTGACATCAACGAAGACGGTTCTGTAACCACTGCCGACCTCCTGGTATTCTTGGGAGCATTCGGTACGGTTTGCGAATAATCTGACTGACTTATCATAGGAAAGGGCTCGACTTCGGTCGGGCCCTTTTTTTATGGTCGAATGTGGGTGCTGTCGTATCTTAAGGTGGAAGAAACTGCGACACAGAATGCGAGGCTTTTGGATAAGGACAATTGGCTGGGTGATGCTGCTTAGTGTGTGCGTTATGGGTCGTGCACAATTGGTAGTCGACACGGGAATCTTTGGGGTGGAGACAGACCACACGAGTGGCTACCTCGGCACCGGTGTGAGTTTCGCTGACTTCAATGGCGACGGCTTGGATGACTTGAGTTTTGGCCACCACGCTGGAGCCTTGTCGTTCTACATAGGCAGCGCCAATGGTTTCGTGCCGGTGGAATTGAATCTGGAAACGCCTGATGCCGAGTCGAAAGGCATTGTTTGGGCGGACATCGATAACGACGGAGACCAGGATTTATTCGTGACGTTTCGCTTGGCGCCGAACAAGCTTTGGATCAACCAAGGCAATCTGGATCTGGTCGACGTGAGTGCAACGTGCGGCATCGCCCAAGACAACCGACGTAGTTTCGGACCGGCTTTCGGTGATTTCGATCGTGACGGATTGCTCGACCTGTTCGTGTCCAATTATGGCTATTCGGTCGACGTGCCCCAAGGCAATGAGTTGTACCGCAATTTGGGCAACGGTCAGTTTGAAGATGTGACGATGGATCTGGGAATGGGAGGTGCGAACCTTCAGTGCTTCCAAGCGACGTGGATGGATGCAGACCGGGATGGTTGGTTGGATTTGCACGTCGTCCGGGACCGGTTGATTTACCCCAACCTCTTTTACCACAACAAGGCGGCGGAGACCGGTGTTGCGACGTTTGTGGAAGAAGCCGCGCTTCGTGGCCTCGATGAAGGGTTGAACTGCATGTCATCGAGCCCCCACGATTACGATCGGGACGGAGACTTGGACGTGTACATTTCGGGAGGACTCGAAGGCAACGCCTTGTTGGAGAACACCGGTGACGGGTACTATACCAATGTCACTTCGGAGTTGGTCGCGATGTACGAGGTGTGTTGGTCCGGCCAATGGCTCGATGTTGACGCTGATGGATGGGAGGAGCTTCATGTTATTACGGGGCTGGCCGATTTCATCGAATACCCGCAGGTACTTTACACCTACACCGACGAACCCGACGAGCTCTTTCAAAATGCGGAGGGCGAATTGGTTGAGCCGGGTACTTTATTTCAGAGCGTCAGTGCCTTGAGTTATGCCTCGGCTGTGGGCGATTACAATGGTGACGGATTCATCGATTTTGTGTCGCATAAAATCGGCACGGCCCCCGAAATTCGGCGCAGCACCCCCAACGGCAATTCGGTCATGCGCATTCTGTTGCACGGAACCGAGAGCAATGCCGATGCCATCGGTTCAAAAATCGAGCTCTGGGCCGGTTCCGATTATTGGTACCGCGAAACCTATTGCGGTGAAGGCTACCTCGCGCAAAACAGCCGGTGGGAACATTTCGGATTGGCCAACCACACCACCATCGATTCCATCCAGGTGTCCTGGCCCATCGGCACCACCGAAACGTGGTATGACGTGCCAGTGACCGTAGCGCTCGAGCTCACAGAAGGCACTTCTTGCGAGCCAAACTGCGCCGGTTGCACTTACCCGGGCGCGTGCAACTTCGATCCCAATGCAGGCACCGACGACGGAACGTGTGATTTCACCTGCCTCATTCAGGACATGGTGTGTGGCGAAGGACTCGTCTGGAACCCGACGACCCAACTCTGCGAAGCGGTATGTCCTGCGGATTTCAACGGAGACAATGCCGTGGATGTGGCCGATTTGCTCATCATGTTGGGGGCATTTGCGTCTTATTGCCCGTGAGTTGGCGTAATTGCCTCGCTTTCATTTGATAAGTTCAGAATTCGGGTTATTTTTAAAGACCTGTAAGTGTTGGAGCCTTTGAATCGAGGTTGCCCAATGCTACACGACCCAAACACCGGTACAATTGACCGCAGTCTACGCGTCCTTCTTGGGCGCGTGACAGCTTTTTTGTGCTTGATTGCAGTGACAGCTGCAGGGCATGCGCAAGCTCCTTTCTTGGATGTTAGCAACGCTGCTGACATCTGGACTGGCCATACCGGCGGCTACTTGGGCCACGGGGTGAGCATGGCAGATTTCAACGGCGATGGCCTGGACGATCTGAGCATTGCGCATCATGCTGGAAACCTGCAGTTTTATTTGGGCGATGGCGAAGGGTTCGAGCCGCACCTGCTCAACATTCCGGACTATGCGCACGAGGCGAAGTGCATTCTGTGGGCGGACATCGATAACGACGGAGACCAGGACCTCTTCATTACATACCGGTTGGCTGCGAACCGCATGTTCATCAATGAGGGGGGATTGCAAATGACGGAAGTCAGCACCACCTGCGGTATTGATCAAACCAACCGACGCAGCTACGGGGCGTGCTTTGGGGATTACAACAATGACGGTTACCTCGATCTGTTCGTAGCCAACTACGTCAGCGGCCAAGATCCGCCCTTCAATGAACTCTACAAAAACAACGGGGACAACACCTTCACGGAAGTGACCTTCGAAACGGTCATGGGCGAGCCATTGCAGCAAAACTTCCAAGGCCAGTGGGTGGATTTTGACGAGGACGGCCTGCTGGATTTGCACCTGATTCGTGACCGGATCTGCTACGAGAACCGCTACTACAAGCAGATGGAAAACGGTGTCTTCTTCAACGACGCCGGTAACATGGGCTTGGACTACTCCATCAATGCCATGTGCACGTCCACCACCGATTACGACCACGACGACGATCAGGACCTCTACATATCCGCTGGCATGTTTGAAGGCAATCACTTCCTCGTCAACGACGGTACGGGCATGTTCGACGTGCACGACCCGGTTGACGGTGACAGCGTTGCGGTGAACCTGACGAGTTGGGCGGGCACGTGGTTCGATCCCGATAACGATGGCTGGGAAGATCTGCACGTGTGCACGGGGTTCAGTACCTACACTGTCTACCCCGAAGTGTTTGGTCAATACGCCTACGTGCCCGACAACTTTTACTGGAACAACGAAGGTGTTTTCACGGAGGATTCCACGGGCTTTTTCGATGTGGCGGCGTTGTCTTTCTCCGCCGCTACCGGTGATTTCAACTTGGATGGTTCACCTGACTTGGTCAATAACTGGGTGGGTGAATACGCTCAAGTGCTTCAGGGCATTCCCAATGTGAACCGATGGCTCAAGGTGATGCTGGAGGGCACGGTCAGCAACCGCGACGGCATCGGAGGTAAAATCCGCGTCTATGCTGATGGTTTGATCGGATACCACATGACCCATTGCGGGGAGAACTACTTGAGTCAAAACAGCCGATGGGAACACTTTGGCTTGGGCCTAACGACGACCATTGATTCGATTACGGTGCATTGGCCTTCGGGAATTGTGGACCACTACTACGATTTAGCACCGAATCAAAGCATGGTGTTGGTCGAAGGTGAGACGGCTCCTGACCCCTGCGATTTGGGGCCGTGTCCTGGATGCACCTATCCCGATGCGTGCAATTTCGATGAGACCGCGAACGAGGAAGACGGTTCGTGCGATTTCTCTTGCTGGCTCAACGAAACCACCTGCGGGCCGGGTACGGAGTGGGACGCCACCTCCCAACTGTGCGTGCCGACGCAGAATGATTGTCCAACCGACCTGAATGGGGACGAGGTTACCGATGTCTCGGATCTGCTCATTTTCCTCGCCATGTTCGCCATAGCCTGCCCTTGATGCAATGAGAAGCGGGGTATCCATAGCGTGGACAGCCGTATTGGCGATGTTGGCAGTGATGCCTTCGGTGACGGTTGCCCAGATGGTGGACGTGAGCAACGACATGGGGCTAGAGACCCAGCACATCGGCGGGTACCTCGGAGCGGGCGTTAGTTTTGCGGATTTCAATGGAGACTACATCGACGACCTGAGCTTTGCGGACTTCGAGGGAAACTTGAAGTTTTATGCCGGAACCGGCTCCGACTCAGGCTTTGTGTCCATGAACCTCGGTCTGCCAGCGTATCCTGCGGAAGCAAAAATGGTATTGTGGGGCGACATCGACAACGACGGCGACCAGGATTTGTTTGTGACGTATCGATTGGCCGCGAACAAGCTCTACCTCAACAACGGCGAGGCGGGTATGGAAGACATCAGCGAATCAGCAGGAATATCTCCGACCGCACGCCGCAGTTACGGTGCCAGCTTTGGGGACTTCAATCAAGACGGTTTTTTGGATATCTACGTCTGCAACTACACGGGAGATTTCGATGAGTTCCCATTCAACGAGTTGTACCAAAACAACGGCGATGGTACGTTCACGGAGGCATTGATTGCACAAAACATGGATGAATTGGGCATTCAATCGTTCCAAGGGCAATGGGTCGACTTCAACGACGATGGACTGCTGGATTTGCACGTATCTCGGGACAGGACCCTTTATGCCAATCATTTTTTCGAACAACAGCCCGAAGGTTCATTGGAGCCTTTCTTGGAGCGTGGAACGGAGACCGGCCTCGATATCATGATCAACTGCATGGGGTCTGGAGTGGCGGACTGCGACGGAGACCTCGATTCGGACATGTATTTGTCGGGTCTTCCTGGTGACATGAACTGGCTCATGGTGAACAATGGAACCGGCACCTTTGGCATTGAAGATGCAGCGGGAAATTCTGCCATGGGCCAAGTGCAGGTGGATGCCGTGAGTTGGGCACCCAATTGGTTGGATGTCGACAACAACGGATTCGAAGATTTACACGTTGCGACGGGATTCAGTGTGTACACGGTTTATCCACAGGTATTGGCCATGTATCCGGATGAACCGGATGGTTTCTTTTACAACGATAGCGGTTCGTTTACAGCGGCGGATGAGGCTCCTTTTGTGACCGACAACACCTTATCATTTTCAACGGCAGTCGGGGATTACAACATGGATGGCTTTCCGGATTTGGTTTCCCATTGCGTCGGGGAGTATGCGCAGGTGCTCCGGGCCACTCCCAATGACAACCATTGGATCAAAATTCAATTGAAAGGGGTGGAAAGCAACCGCGATGCAGTTGGGGCAAAGATCATAGTGAACACAAGCGACGGTGTGTCGCGTATGCGGTATACTTATGCGGGTGAGGCTTATCTCAGTCAAAACAGCCGGTGGGAGTCCATTGGTTTGGCCGATGCGACGGTGGTTTTAAGTGTGGAAGTGCACTGGCCCAATGGTGCGTTGACGACCCATCCAGGGTTGGATGTCAATCGGCATTGGCTGCTTTGCGAAGAGGGTACGTCGACGCTGATGTTTGAGCCGGACCCCTGCACCACAGGCATCGGAGAATGCACGGGATGCACTTATATGAGCGCATGCAACTACGAGCCGAATGCCACGGCTGACGACGGGTCGTGCTCGTTTGATTGTTTCGATGTGCCCAATGCCTGTGGACCCGGTACGGAATGGGACCCGATGATGGGGTGGTGCGTATCCAGCACCGATTGTCCTTACGATTTTGACAACAGCGGCTACGTCACCATCGCCGATCTGCTCATCTTTTTGTTGAACATCAGTTTGCCGTGCCCGAACTAGGCAGGTGCTGATCGAGCATCATGACTGCGGCAGCGAAGGTCGCGGCCCCGAGCTCCAATTCCCGTTTGTGGACGTTTTCAAAGACGTCCTGCGCGCTGTGGTGGAAGTCGAAGTATCGCTGACCGTCGGGACTCAACCCCATCATGGTCGGACGGGGATCCAATTCCTTCAGCGGTCCGATGTCCACACCGGCCCCGCCACGTCGAAATTGGTGCACATTGTACGGGTCGAACAACGGGCTCCAGGATCGAACCAATTCAGTGGCTGCATCCGTGGCATCGATGCGGAAGCCACGCGGAACGAAACCGCCCGCGTCTGATTCAAGCGCTGCTACGTAGCGTTTGTTGGTGGTCACGTGGTCCACCTTGGCCGCGGCAGCGTATGCCTTCCCGCCGCGGTTGCCGTTCTCCTCATTGATGAACAGAACGAACCGGATGGTGCGTTTAGGCGTGTATCCGATGGCCTTCAGAATCCGAAGTACTTCGAGGGTGTGTACGATTCCGGCCCCGTCGTCGTGTGCTCCTTCACCGATGTCCCACGAATCAAGGTGACCGCCCAAGGTGATGATTTCGTTGGGCCGCTCGCTTCCGCGCCATTCGCCGATGACATTGCCTTGTTCCACATCCGGAAACGCGCGGCAATTCATCTGCAACGTGACCTCCAGGTCCGGGTGTTCCTTCAGTTGTTGGCCAAGCCAGCTCGCGTCGACCGTGGAAATCGCCGCGGACGGGACGCTGTCTACGCCTTCTTTATAGTACATCGCTCCCGTATGGGGCAGAGTGTCCAATGCGTGGGTCATGGAACGCACCAACGCACCCACGGCACCAGCTTCAGCCGCGGCGGTGGCGCCGCGCCCGCGTTGGTCCACCGCTCCGCCGTAGGCTGCACCTGTATTGATCAAGACGGGATCCATGGGCCGGTTGAACAACACGATCCGACCCTGCACATTTTCCGCGGGCATGTCTTTCAATGCGTCTAACGATTTCACTTGAACCACTTTTGCGGTCAACGGAGCATCGCCGGGGGTGCCCACCGAACCGCCAAGTGCAGTGATGTGCAGGGGGTGAACGTGGCCACCGACGCGGGCGGATGCTTCTGCCACATCTCCGCGGGTCCAGCTCGGCACCATGACCGGCAAGACCCAGACGGAATCGGCACCGTACCCTTCCAACACAGACGCTCCCCATTCCATGGCACGGGAGGCGCTTTCCGATCCGCTTAAGCGGTGTCCAATTCCTTTGGTGAGTTGGCGAAGGTTTTCGTAGGCTTCCCCTCGGGCCAATGCCTCATCATAGATGGAGCGAATCAGTGCGCTATCAGCTGCAGTTTGGGCATAACCAATGGCTGAAAAACCAGCGGCCAGAGAGAGAAGCAATAGGAGTTTGGGCATGCTCTAAAATACGTCAAACCCCAAGCCTTGCACCATGCCATTCTGTACCTTTGCATCACAGAAAAATGCCATGCGTCACAACCTCTCTGAAACCACCGAATTGCTCCGCGACCGCCGCAGCATCAGTCCTGAAAAGTACTCCTCGCGCAAGGTGCACAAGGAACTTGTGGAGCAGGTGCTGATCAACGCAACGTGGGCGCCCACGCATGGGATGACCCAACCTTGGCGCTTCAAGGCCTACGTCGGGGAGGGCATGAAGCAAATTGGACCCAAACTCGCGGAATGGTACGTGCAGTTCGCCGGCGAAAAAGCCTCGGATAGCAAGGTGGAAAAGCTCAAAGCACGCGGTGAGCACGTCACGGCGTTGGTGGTGCTGGGATTGGAGCCCGATCCCAACGGTCGCATTTCCATTGAGGACGAGCGAATGGCGGTGGCATGTGCGGCGCAGAACATGTACTTGACCTGCACGGCGCATGGCATTGGTGGGTTTTGGTCGAGCCCGAAATTCATGCACCTTCCGGAGGTGAAGGCGTTTGTCGGTTTACCTGAAAACGGCGAGGTGCTCGGTTTCTTTTACATGGGGTACCCAGAGAACGGAGACTGGCCGAAGAGCCACCGCAAGCCGCTTGAGTACGTCACCGAGTGGGTTGAGTGATTTTTATTGTGGCAGAATGATGCGCACCTCCAAGGCGAATCCCGCTTGGGGCATGAAGAGGCGTACATTGGATTTCTCAAGAAGCCGTTCCCACTGCGCCTCACCCCAACGGTTGGTGGACCACTCTCGCCACCAGGTACAACCGGTATAGATGGCTGCTTTCTTGGGGTCCGCTGGCCGGTAGAGTACGCCGATTTCGGCCCTCAGGGGCACGGTCCAACGCCGCTGTCGGTTTTCCTCGACCTGGTATTCGTGGTAGATATCACCGAGCTGTTGGTAGCCGGTGGTGAAGACGTCGCTCAATAGAAAATCCAAGGTCAATCCCGCACCTGCATTCAATTCCCACCGCTGGTTCAACGGGACTTTCGTCTGGGCGAGAAGGGGCAGTCGGTACCGCCCAGCTCGTAGCGACAAGGTGTCCGCCGTCGTTTCGCCGCTGACTTCCGAGACGAAGCTCAATCCCCAGTCAGAGGTCATGCGCAGCGTTTCCAGTCCTGTCTCGATGCTCCACGGGCTGCCCTTGAAGTTCCGTCGCATGCGCAGCCCAAACCCGCTTCCAACCTGGGGCTGCCATTGCAAAGTCAACCCTTCGGCTTCGGCTTCAATGGATTCGTATCCGACCGCCTCGAGCGGCAATACACCCGTCGCGCTCACGCCTAATTCCCACGCCGGGATACGGGCTTGGGCATTGGCGGAAACCACCGCACCTGCAATGGCCAAAAGCAGAATAGCCGCCGTGACGATGAGCATGGCGTAGCGCAGGCCTGCGACCGGGATGAACTTGGTTCGGTGCTTGGCGTGTACCAAATGGTTGCAGCGCAAGGCTTCGCTGAATTGCGTACGCGCGATACCGAATAAAACCTGGTCGTCTTCCACGTGGCGTTCGAAGGGAATGTTGGCTTCGTTGAGCATGGCTTCATATTCGTCCGCATGGGACGTTTCACGGAAGGTGAATACGTAGTAGCGGTTGTCGCCCGGATGTATGAAGTAATTCGTCCAACGCATGCCAGCAGGCTCTTGTGTGCGAAGGTATTGACCGGAAATGAAAAAGCCCGGGACGAGCCCGGGCTTTGGTTTCAATTTCTCACTTGACGTTACAGTGTTGCTACAATGTGCACGTCGAGTTCGATGTCGTCGTTGATCAACTTGTCGCCGAGGTCAGGGAAGAGATCTGGGAAGGCCCCTGAGCGGAACTTCACATCGTGCTTCGAGCGGTCGAAAGTCACGGATGCATCCACGACGATGTTTCCGTCTTCTTCGCTAATGGTTACTGGGAAGTTGATGGGCTGAGCAATTTCGCGAATGACGATCTGACCGTAAGCCAGCGCTTCGCCTTCCTTTACTTTGATGCCCTCGATGTCCAAGCGCGAGTACGGGAATTGTTGTACGCCGAAGAAGTCATCCGAAGACAGGTGACCAATCAAATTGGCTTTTGTGTCGTCGTCCATTCCTTCATCCGTGCACACCATGGAATTCATGTCGATGGCTACGAATGCTTTGGCAACGGCATTGTCCAATACGTCAATTGTTCCTTTGTGAACGTTGATGGTGCCAACGTGTGAGTCCGTTGTGATCTTCGTGCCCTTCCAGTTTACCGTGCTTGCAGCAGGATCGATGGTGTAGGTGCCCCCGATAAACGAAGCTGCTTCAGCAGTTTTGGCTTCTTGCTTGGCAGGAGCCGTTTCCGAGTTGGTTTCAGCAGGCGCTCCACAAGAAGCGAGTGCAATGGCCGCGGCACAGGCAGCCCAGGTAAATGTGTTTTTCATAGGAGTTGGTTTCAGTTACGTAACAAGCAATGCGCTCAACTGTTCAAGGCTGCCCGAACAATGCTGGCAATCACTTTGCCATCGGCTTTGCCCGCCATCCGGCTAGAGGCCAGCCCCATGACCTTTCCCATCTCTGCCATGCTGGAAGCTCCGGTTTCGGAAATGATGGCGGCTACCCCCGCTTGAATTTCGGCTTCCGTCATCGGTTGGGGTAGGAATTCTGAGATAACGGCTGCTTGGGCGCGTTCCTCAGCTTCGAGGTCTTCTCGGCCTTGGTTGGCATACAGGTCGGCGGTTTCGCTGCGTTGCTTGAACAACTTGGTCAAAATGGCCAATACCGTAGCGTCCGGAAGGTCATTCCCGTCGGCGCCGGTCTTCGTGGCCTCGAGCATCAATTTACTCTTGATGTCGCGAAGGGCAGCCAGCCGCTCGCGATCCTTGTTACGCATGGCGTCTTTGATGCCATCCGAAATGGTGCTGTACATGCTCATGTTCAGTCTACGTTGTCGTGCAAGAAGGGGTTGTCGTTGCGCAATTCAATGCTGCGTTCGCCGTCCTCGTCTGTTTCTTCGTGCAGGGTGAATCGGCTCACCTGCGACTTGGAAGAGTGATCGATGTCGTCCAAAATGACCTGGCGACGCTTGTAAGCCGGTTCCGCTTCCAAATCAGCCAATCCGCCTGGAGTTTTCAATTTCCGGGTGAATTGGGAGATGCGTTGGTTGCGGGATTGTAAATCGTCTGTATTCCGAGCAATGGGCTGGATCACCTCACGTGACGCATCCGGAGCGATGTCTGGAGTGCGTGAAAGCGGCTGCTCTGCGGGAGTGGCTGGCGTGGCGGGAGGTGTCGGTGTGGTGGGTGTGATGGGTTGCGAAGGAGGGGTTTCCGTGAAGCGGATGCCGCCCAAGTTGGGCTCGTCGCTCGTGGTCGGAAGGGGCTCGCTTTCGAGGGTGTAGACGGTGACCGATGGAGGCTCTCCGTTAACGCCTGTCACAGGTGGAGCGCTGTCTTCATTGGTGGCAACGGGTGCGTCCTCCGATGTTGCAGGTTCTGGCTCTTCCTGGATCAGGTCGAACAACTGGCCGGTTGTAGGCTCTGCAGCAGGTTCTTCGGTGGTCTTGATGTAAGGCATCTCCGCTTCCGTGAAACCAGCGTCAGGTGCCGGTGCTGCCGGTGCTGCTGGTGCTGCTGGAGCTGCGCTTGGGGTGGGCTGCACGGGGGCCTTGATTTCTTTGGGTGTGTCTTCCAAGGTGAACACCGTGGGTTCCGCTTTTTTGGGTGCATCCCATTGCTCCTGTGCTTGGAAGCCAGTGGCAATGACTGTAACGCAGAGGTCCTCGTCCAGTTTGCTGTCCACGCCGTAGCCCCAAATGACTTCTGCGGATTGGCCTGCGGCATCTTGGATGAAATCGGTGATTTCCATGATCTCGTCCATAAGGATCTCCTCCGTGCCGAATGTGATGTTGAGCAACACGAAGTTGGCACCGGTGATGTCGCAGTCGTTGAGCAACGGCGATTCCAACGCCTCGGTCACGGCCACGCGTGCTCGGCCTTCGCCGCTCGCTTTGCCGGAACCCATGATGGCGCGTCCCGAATTGCGCATGACGGTGTTGACATCGTTCATGTCGACGTTGATTTCACCGGTCAAGGTGATGACTTCGGCAATGCCCTTTGCAGCGGTGCAGAGGATTTCATCGGCGTTATTGAATGCGGCGCGGATGGTGAGGTTGCCATACAACTCCCGCAGCTTGTCATTGCGGATGATGAGCAGGGTGTCGACGGCTTCGCGCATTTTCTCCAGTCCGTCGGTGGCTTGCGCGCTTCGGCGACGGCCTTCGAATTGGAACGGAATGGTGACGATGCCCACGGTGAGGATGTCCATCTCGCGCGCTGCTTGCGCGATGACCGGAGCGGCTCCGGTTCCAGTGCCACCGCCCATGCCTGCAGTAATGAAGACCATGCTGGTCTTGCTGCCAATCAATTCCTTGACCTCTTCGAGGGTTTCAATCGCAGCGTTGCGGCCCACGTCGGGCAAAGAACCCGCTCCTTGCCCACCGGTGAGGGTGGCACCGAGTTGGACTTTGACAGGGACGGGGCTGGCGTCCAGGGCCTGGGCATCGGTGTTGCAGACAATGAAGTCCACGCCTTGGATGCCGCGGTCGTACATGGTGTTAACGGCGTTGGATCCGCCGCCGCCCACGCCGATGACCTTGATCGGAGCAGAAAGGGTAGGGTGCTGTGTAGTAGGGGTGCTGATGTCGTTCATCTCAATTCTGTTTTCCTCTGTGATCAAATTTCTTCGTCCTCAACGAAGTACTTGCGCATGCGCTCGAGGATGCCAATTCCTTTGTTCTCTTGTTCGTCTTCTGACGTGTTTTCACCGCTGCTGGCCATGCGGTCAAATCCTTTGATGACCAACCCCACGCCGGTTGCAAAACTTGGTGCGGTTACCTCTTGGTTGGGTGCTTCGGCCAGGTGCTCGCTCGGGTAGCCCACGCGGCAATCCATGCCCGTCACGTACTGGAAGAGCTGGGTGATGTGACGGAGCTGGGAGCCGCCGCCGGTCAATACCACGCCACCGATCAATTGGTCAGAAAAGCCGGAATTGCGGATTTCGAAATGCACGTGTTCGATGATTTCGGTCATGCGGGCTTCGATGATGCTGGCTAGGTTTTTCAGGCTGATCTCGCGGGGGTTGCGTCCCTGCAATCCGGGGATGCACACGATTTCGTTGTCCTTCATCTCCGTAGCGATGGCAGATCCAAAACGCTGCTTCAACAACTCGGCTTGCTTCTTCATGATTTGGCACCCTTGTCGGATGTCTTCTGTCAATACGTTGCCGCCAAACGGAATGACCGCGGTGTGGCGGATGATGCCGTCTTGGAAGATGGCAATGTCCGTGGTACCGCCACCGATATCCACCAACGCTACCCCGGCTTCTTGCTCCTCCGCGCTCAAAACGGAAGCAGAGGAGGCAAGGGGTTCGAGGATCAATTGGTCCACGTTGAGTTCCGCCTTTTCAATGCATCGGTTGATGTTGCGGATGGCGGCGATCTGGCCAATGATGACGTGGAAGTTGGCTTCCAAGCGAATGCCACTCATGCCCACGGGCTCCTTGATGCCGCCCTCGTTGTCCACGGTATATTCTTGCGGCAAGACGTGCAAAATCTCCTCGCCGGGCTGCATCACCTGGCGGTACATGTCTTGGATTAAAGCTTCGATGTCGACTTGACTGATTTCCGATTCGAGGTTGTCGCGGGTGCGTTGTCCTCGGGTTTGTTGGCTCTTGATGTGCTGGCCGGCGATGCCCACGTTGACGTCCACAAACACCGCTCCCGATGTGCGCTTGGCTTCTTCGATGGCCGTGCGAATGGAATCCACGGTTTTCTCAATGTTGGCCACGACCCCGCGGGATACCCCTACGGATTCGCTTTTGCCGTAACCGAGGATTTCAATTTTGCCGTGCTCGTTGCGGCGGCCGACAAAGCAGGCAATTTTCGTCGTGCCGATATCGAGGCCAACGACGATTTTTTCAGGAGTGTGTGATGCAGAATCCATGGACGTAGAAGTTGCTTAATAATACCGTTGGGCGACCACCTGATCCGTGTAGGTCAGATCGATGCGCTTGTAGACGTTCAGGTTGCCCCGTTCGACGTGTTCGGTGTAGAATACAAGGAGTTTGTTCAGTTTTTCGTCGAGCCGGTCAACGCTTCCGAGGTGGATGCGGGCCGCGCCGATGCGGGGAACCACATCCAAGGTTCCGTCGGCAGTGACCTCGATTTGGTCAATGAAGGCAGACCAGAGCGGATCGGCTTGCGTTGCCTTTACCAGTGCAAAAGCCTCCGCTGTCGCCTCGAATGAAGGCGCATGGATGACCGGTACGCGGGCAGTGTAATACGGGGACAGAGGAAGTTGCTCCCCTTCAGTGTCGATGTAAAAATCCTCCGTTTCAGACGCGGTATGCACACGGGCCAACGGCTTGCGTTGCGATACGCTCACATGGAGGGTGCGGTCAAGGCCGGGGTAAATCTGTACGTCGTTGACGGCGGGGATTTCCCGAACCCAGCGTTCCACGTCTTGCAAGGAGAGGTCGGCAACAAAGGTTCCAGCGATGCTGTCGTTGGCGAGGATTTGGTCGGAGACGCCGGCCGCATCCACGAAGAACATTCCGTCGATTTCTTGCACGTCCACTTCCAACTTCAAATACCGTGCATTCGACTCGCGTTCCACCGAAAATCCCACCAAGGCTCCACAACCTAGAATCAGCAAGACAGCTGTGGCGATGGAGAGGATGCGGCGGATCATGGTGTGTTCAGGTGCGAGCTTTGAATCGTTGAGGGTCCTCCTTGAGCCAGTCTGCAAGGGGATTGACGCATCGGTCGATGTCGCCAGCCCCAAGGGTCATGAGCACGTCGGGAGGGTACTCCTTCAGGTTATCGAATATCTGATGCGATTCGATGAGGTATTTGTGGGGGTGGGGGATGTTTTCAAACAGGGTTTGTGAATCGATGCCGGGTATGGGAGCCTCGCGAGCGGGGTAGATGGGGAGGAGAAAAACGCGGTCAAGTTGGGCCAAAACACGCCCGAACTCCACCAGGTTGTCCCGGGTTCGCGTGAACAAATGCGGCTGAAATATCCCGGTGATTTCCCGCCCTGGATGGTGCAGCCGCGCCGCTTTGATGGCGGCCTCGAGTTCGACTGGATGATGCGCATAATCGTCGATGTACACCCCATGCTCTTGGCGCACGTGGTAGGCAAAACGGCGTTGAATGCCTTGGAAAGTCGCCAGTCGCTCGAGCGCCAGATCTGCGGGAACCCCGGCTTCTTGAGCCAGACATAACGCCCCCAACGCATTCATCACATTGTGTTCGCCGGCCACAGCAAACCGCACCCCCTCGTGCCAAGTCCCGGCCAACCAAACATCGGCCACAAGCCAGCCGGCCTCGATGCGAAGGTTCAGTGCGGCAGCATGCATGGCTGCACCTTCTTCGCGCGTTTGCGCTACGCCGTACCGCGGGCCTTCAACGCCGGGCAGGTGCGCGCCAGTGGCCATGAATACTTGTCCGGTCACGCCCTTGGCGAAGGTTTGAAAACCGGTGATGAACGCCTCGGCATCGCCATAAATGTCCAGGTGGTCCGGGTCCGTACTGGTGATCACCGCATGGTTGGGGTGGAGGTGCAGAAAGCTTCGGTCGAACTCGTCGGCTTCAACAACCGTCCATTCGGCATTTGGATCCGAGAGCACGTTCGAGCCTTCGCCGACCAATATGCCTCCGATGAAGGCGCGGCATGCGACAGAGCCTTTAAGCAAATGCGTCAGCAGCGCTGAAGTGGTGGTTTTACCGTGGGTGCCTGCCACCGCAAGGGTTGGATGCTGCTGGGTCAACATCCCCAATACTTCGCTGCGTTTCACCACCTGGCACCCCGTTTCCCGTGCGCGGATGAGGACGGGGAAGTCCTCTGGTACGGCGGGGGTTCGCACCACGAGGGCACTCTCCACTGGAGCCTCCTCCAGCCACCGATTGAAATGCCCAAGGGCTTCAGATGTGGCTTCGCCTGAAGTGATGGACATGCCTTCATTTTTCAAGGCTTGGACCAATTCCGTGGCGGTCCGATCGTAGCCAGAAACTTGCACTCCTTGCGTCTGCAAATACCGAGCAATGGCACTCATGCCGATGCCCCCAATTCCAATGAAGTAACAGTGGGTGAGGCCGGTCATAGGAGCTTTTCCAATTCACGCACAACATCTGCTGCTGCTTCGGGCCGGGCCGCTTGAAGCAGGTTCGCGCGCAGGGTTTTCGTGCGCTGTGGGTCGTTCAGCAAGGCGTCCAATGCGGCACCCAATCCCTCAATAACGTCTCGGTCTGCGAGCAGCACCGCCCCGTCTCGGTCGCTGAGAGAGCGAGCGTTTTTGGTTTGATGATCCTCGGCGACCACTGGAGAAGGCACAAGGATGGTGGGTTTGCCGACCAAGGCCAATTCTGCAATTGACATGGCGCCAGCCCGACTCGCAATCACGGTGGAAGCGGCATAAGCGAGGTCCATGCGATCGATGAAGCCCAGACATCGAATGCCCGCACTCACCTCAGCGGGCCATTCCTCGACGCGGCTCTGCATGTCAGCATGGTACCGCGCGCCCGTCTGCCAGATGAGGTCAAAAGGCAAGGGTTCGGTTCGGCCTTCTACGAGCTTGCATACGGCTGCATTCATGGACGCAGCGCCCAGGCTGCCTCCCATGACGAAGACGATGGGCCGTTCGCCAGAAAAACCAAAATGTTCGGCTGCAACGGCCGGGGTGAGTGCGTCATTTTGAACCGCATCCAAGACCTGCGTTCGCAGCGGATTGCCGGTTTCGATGATGCGCTCCTTGGGGAACCACCGCTCCAATCCCGGAAAGCCCGCGCAAATCAAGCGCACGCGTTTGGCGAGCAGGCGGTTGGTGATGCCGGGGAAAGAGTT
>CALJFZ010000058.1 GCA_938074325.1 uncultured Flavobacteriales bacterium
CTTTCGCACCATGACAGACGCGAACCTGACCTCTTGGATCGACGTGCCTGCGGGGCACGATTTCCCGCTCGCCAACTTGCCGTTTGGGGTGTTTTCGACGGCCGACCGCGATGCCCGTCCCGGGATGCGGTTGGGCGACCACGTCATCGACCTAAGCGCCCTCCACACCGCAGGTCTCCTCGACGGCCTCGGCCTCTCCGCCGACGTCCTGTCCGCGCCCGTCCTGAACGCACTCATGAAGCTCGGTAAGCCGACCACGGTCGCCCTGCGCGAGCGCGTCCAAGCCTTGTTCGCTTCCGACTCCGCCGAGCTCCGGGACCGCCCCGACCTTCACGCGTCGTGCCTCGTTCCTGCCCCGTCCGTCACCATGCACATGCCGGTGGAAGTGGGCGACTACACGGACTTCTACTCCAGCGAGGACCATGCCCGAAACGTCGGCAAGATGTTCCGCGATCCGGACAACGCCCTGCTCCCCAACTGGAAGCACATGCCCGTCGGGTACCACGGCCGGGCCTCCAGCATCGTCGTCAGCGGTACGCCCCTGCGCCGCCCCATGGGCCAAACCCGCCCCAGCGACGACCAACCCCCCGTTTTCGGCCCGTCCCGCCTCCTCGACTTCGAACTCGAGATGGCCTTCGTCACTTTCGACGGCAAACCGCTCGGCGAGCGCATCACGACGGCCGAGGCGGAGGACTACATCTTTGGCCTGGTGCTCTTCAACGACTGGTCCGCACGCGACATCCAAAAGTGGGAATACGTCCCCCTCGGCCCCTTCCTCGGCAAGAACTTCGGCTCCTCCATCTCTCCTTGGATCGTCACCCTTGAAGCCCTCGATCACCTTCGCGTCGCGGGCCCAAAACAAGACCCCGAGGTTCTCGATTACCTGAAGTACGAAGGCAACAGCCACTACGACGTTCCTCTCGAAGTTGAAATCGTCCCCGAAGGCGCTGCCTCAGGCCAAATTGTTTGCCGCTCCAACTTCCGTCACATGTACTGGAATATGCGCCAGCAATTGGCCCACCACACGGTCAACGGCTGCAACCTGCGCGCCGGCGACATGATGGCGAGCGGCACCATCAGCGGCCCCGAAAAGGGCTCCTTCGGCTCCATGCTCGAAATCTCATGGCGCGGCACCGAGCCGGTTTCCATGCCCGATGGCACCGAACGAAAATTCATCCTCGACGGCGATACGGTTGTGATGCGCGCTCCATATTTCGGTGAGGTCAGTGGAGCGATTCTGCCTGCGCAGGACTGACGAATTCAGCCACCATTATTTCGGCTGTGTCTCGAGGTGATTTCTTGTAGAACTTAGGGCCATGCATGTGCTCTTTCTTGCAGATGGACTTTTTCCTTTTGTCGTCGGAGGGATGCAAAAGCATTCGACGATGCTCATCAAGCACCTGTCACCCCTCGTAGACCAAATCACAGTGTGTACGTGCGGTGAAATCAATGCCCTTCCTCCCTCAAAGGAGGATATTCTTGAGGAACTGGTCACTTCTAAGGACAACATTCAAGTGCTGACTTGCACCTTTGAGGATCGTGGGAAGTACCCGGGGCACTACCTCAGAGCGAGTCGCAAGCTGAGCCGTACTTTCCTTAATCTCGCGGGCAACTTGTATCAATACGATTGCATTTACGCCCAAGGGCTCACTGGCGACGCTTTTCTGGAAAAACACCCTCGTGTTTTGGTCAATCTTCACGGATTGGAAATGTTTCAGCCTGCATACTCTTTGAAGGAGTTTTTTGCCAAGCGTTTGATACGACCAACGTTCAAGCGTCAAATCAGTCAGTCTTGGAAAGTTGTTTCGCTCGGAGGGAGGCTAAGCGACATGCTCAAAGCGAATGGCGCTCGGGATGAACAGGTGGTTGTGCTTCCCAATGGTGTGGACGAATTTTGGTTTGATTCTCCCATAGCTCCGAAAACGGACGATCAAATCCGTTTTTTGATGGTAGGAAGGAACGAATATCGCAAGGGATTTCATGTCCTTCGGGAGGCGCTTTCGATGTTGAATGAAACCATCGAACTACACTTGGTCGGCGATTGGCCCAAGATTGAGTCAACGCATCACAATGTGCTGTATCATGGGGTCGTGCGAGACAAGCGCAAATTGATGAAAGTTGTGGATTCATGTGACGTGCTCCTCCTTCCAAGTTTGTCTGAGGGCATGCCCACTGTGGTGCTCGAGGCAAAGGCAAGAGGACTTCATGTCATTGCTACAGATGTCGGAGCCATGTCAGATATTCAGGACGATTTGATTTCACCGAACGACTACAAAGAATTGGCGATTAGGGTTTCAGAATTCGAAGAAAACCCAGTCAATCCGATTCTTTCGGCAGATTTCAAATGGTCACAAATAGCCGCAAAAACTTTGTTCGAGTGCAGCCAAGTCAAGTCTTTGTAAAGGCAGCACCTACAATTCCGCGAACATCTTCGCGATTTTCTTTGCATTATGGAATTGAGAAACGTAATGAATAGAGGCTTGCTTCAATTCATGGAGCTCGAGGCTTTTCTTCATCATCAGAGATCTCAATTCAGTTGAAATTTGATTGGAATCTGGACGAATATTGATAACTGGAATTCTTTGGTGGTCAAACCCATAATAGCCCGTGAGAGAAGGCTCGTTTCCGCTTAGAACGATTTTGCCCTGAGCCATCGCGAGGAGAGCGTTCATGCCGTAACCCTGTGATTTACATTGGTCCAATACGATGTCGGCATCGCTAAGTTTTTTTATGTATTCCCCGAAAGGGAGTTTTTCGAGAATTTCAACTTTCATTTTGCTAGGAAATTCCTCCCCCACGGATTTCATGGCATTCAAAATAAAATCACTGCCTTTGAATCCGCTTCGGTTGATTCCATGTTGAACGATCAGCGGTCCCTCGTTTGGGGCAGCTGCCGGCCGTTCGGAAATGTTTGCAACAGGTAGAGGTATTTTTTTGGTTTTGAGTCCAGCCCTTCGGTATCCGCGGTCGTACATTTCTGAAATCGTTACGATACAATGCGCCTTAATCAGTCCGGTTTTTATCTCGTTGCTCTCTGAGATGGAGAGTTTCGGGAATTCGGAGGAGCGATTGTGGATGTCGACATGATCGTATGGATGGTATTCGAATTCACTTAGGCACTCTTGAAAGTAGGGGTCTAGGGACCCACACGAGCAGTAGACGACTTTACTGTTGTTTCGAATCAGGCTGTTAAATGTGATGGCCTGACGCCGGTAACGGACGATTTGGGGAGACAAAAACAAAACCAAGTCATAACCTTTAAACTGACGTCGATCGATGGGAATACGAAGAATACGGGTGGCTTTGCCAATGAAATTTGTGGGGTATTCTGGGTACGAACGCCCTTCAATTTTCTTCCAATAGTCGCCGTGCGAATAGTAATGCGATTCCCATCCCAATTGCTCAAAACCGATTCCAAGATTTTTGAAATATGCGCTGTAATCTCCGAGGAGAAGAACTTTTGGCTTTGGATTGCTAGACTTAACATGCATGTCGATCAAACTTGATTGAAGAAGTCCGTAATTACGTCGACTACCAAATCAGTTTGTTTTTGTCCCATTCCTGGCCAAATCGGCAAGCTCAGCACCGTATTCGCGAGTTCTTCCGCGATTGGGAAATCCCCTTTTTTGTGCCCCAAATTTGTGTAGCACCTTTGCAAGTGAGGCGGAATGGGGTAGTGAATCAACGATCCTATTCCGTGTTCATTCAAGTATTTGGCCAAGTCGTCTCGGTAGTTCGTCCGTATGACGAACAGATGATACACATGAGTGGCATTGGGCTGTGTTACAGGGAGAATCACATCTCCCACACCCTCAAGCCCACTCAAGTATTGATCAGCAACGGCTTGCCTTGAAACCGTCCATGCTTCAAGATGCTTGAGCTTCACTGACAAGAAAGCGGCTTGCATTTCGTCAAGGCGCTTGTTGTACCCAATGATCTCATTGTGATACTTGATTTCACTCCCGTAGTTCCTCAACATTTTTATTTGGCGTGCCAACTCTGAGTCGTTGGTGGTCACCGCTCCTGCATCTCCGAGAGCTCCAAGGTTCTTTCCCGGATAAAAGCTGGTGGCGTTCGCGTGTCCAAACGAACCCGTGAGTTGACCCTCCCAAGCAGCACCGTGTGCCTGAGCATTGTCTTCAACCACGAAGAGGTCGTGCTTTTTAGCCAAGGCCATTACGGTTTGCATGTTTACGGCTTGACCGTACAAGTGAACCGGGACTATGGCTTTCGTGCGAGCAGTAATTGCACCCTCGATCTGCTCTAGGTCAATCAGATGAGTAGATGCCACAGGCTCGACGAATACCGGTTTGGCTCCGACCTGAGTGGCTGCCAATGCCGTTGCGATGTAAGTATTGGACGGCACGATGACTTCATCTCCATTCCCAATCCCTGCTGCGCGCAAGCTTAATTCGAGCGCGTCCAAACCGCTGTTGACGCCAACACAACAGTCTGTGCCTAGGAACTTCGACCATTCGCTTTCAAACGCTGTTACAGCTTCGCCATTGACAAACCAACCTGATTGGATGACCGATGACGCAGCATCCACAAGTTGAGATTGAATGCCATCATGCATGGCATTGAAATTGAGAAATGGAATTTTCACTGGTCTTGACGTTGCAGTTTCCAGCGCTCAAATCCAATGCCCTCCCATGGCATGCCCCGTTCAAAGCGAAGGGGCCAAGGATAGGCAGTGGCACCGTCTTTGAATTTGATCTCTCGAACATCCTTTACATGTCGAGCTGGATTTCCCACCACACATGAAAAGGACGTGACGTCTTTTGTAACGAGAGCGTTGGCACCCACTAAGGCATGTTCGTGCACAGTAATTCCAGGCATTAGCCTGGCACCAGTACTTATTTGAGCGAAAGCTTCTATCTCCACTCCAATGAGCTCACTGCTGGGTGGGTATGGATCATTGGTGAGCACCACAAATGGGTAGATGAAAACGAAATCACCTATTCGGCTTTGTTGTCCGATGTGAACATTGCTGTGAAGCCACACATAACTCCCGACACTGCAATCACCTTGGATATCTGACATTGTCCCAATGCGACAATGGTTTCCAAAAGATGCAGACTCCCTGATGGTCACCCTGTGGCCACAAGAAAAATGGCTTCCAATTGTCGTGGACGAATAAATGACAGTATGGCTTCGAATGAGGCAATCACTTCCGATAATTGTTTTCGGCTGAGAATAACTGGAATTAGTATAGTAATCAGAAAGAGGTTCGCCTATCACACAATCGTTCGCAATCACAGTTCGATCTCCGATCTGAACGTTGGGATAAATTGTGGTGTTATCTCCTATTCTAACGTCTTTCCCAATAGTCGCCGTTGGGTCAACAAAGACGTTCCTACCTGTGAATTTCATCTTCACCCATTTTTCCAAGATTTGAAATGCTCATAGTCCCTGATGTAGTCATCTTCGTCATATACTTCGGAGGCTAACACCAAGCAAATCGCCCCTCCGGAAAACTCTTTTAATTCTCGCCAAAGCCCTGGGGGCAATCGCAAACCTATTGTTGGCTGATTCAGAGTCACAATGGACTGACATTGTCCATCGTTCAGGACAACATCAAACGAACCAGACAAGGCTACAATAATTTGCTCAAGCTGCTTATGCGCATGCCCTCCTCTCTCAGCTTCTGAAGGAATATCGTAGAGAAAATATGCCCGACTAGGAACAAATTGCTCTTCTTGATTGCCCTGATACGCAACTAAGGTTCCAACCTGGGTGTCGTACCTAGCTAATGAAAAGAGCTGAGCATCAATAACCTTTGTTTTCTCAGCGCTTGTCATAGCAGTTCCTTGTAATCAAAGAAATCTCGAATGTAGTCTGAGTTATCAAAGTTCGAGTCTGACAGATGCAATCCCATTCCATTTGTACTAAATCTCTCCATCCATCGCCACGTCATGGGAGGCAACAACAAGCCCTTGTCTCCTCGATCCAATCTAACTCTGACCTCCGTGCCATCCGGCTCCTTCACAACCACATCAAATGCTCCGTTGATGGCCACAATGAGTTCCCACTGCGACCTGTAGGCATGCCCACCTCTCACACTTCCACTTGGGACATTGAACGTCCAAAAAACGCGCTTGGGCTCAAAGGGTAGACCCTGACCTTTTTGAATGAAAGTCAAATTTCCCCGTGGGTCCGTAATCTTGGGCAGGTTGACGACTTGAATTTTGCCAAGGGGCGTGCTCATAAAATTAGAGATGGCGAGATGTAAGAGTTGACGATTTCTTCAGCACTGGAAAACTAATGTCAGAATGCATGCTGATGTTTTGGGGCAACTCCAGCATTAATTTCACCAGTGCAGTGTTAGCGCTTGGTTGGAGCACACCGTCTACAGAATGCTGGACTGCAAGGCGTAATTTTTGCATTCTGAAGACATTTTATTGAAATGCACTTTTTCGGTCGAGAATAGCATCTAATCAGCCCGCGAATGATCAACTGCAATCGCAGATTCGATCAATGAAGCAATCTTTTTCTCTCGCGAGAGAGGTCCTGCAATTTTGGTGATCATGTCCTTTCCCTTTGCTCCCATATTTAGTCTCAGGTTTTCGTCAGTCAACAGTTGGTTGACGTGTTTCGCCATTTCCTCAAAGTCGTGCTCTTGCGCAAGAAGTCCGGAGACACCATGTTCGATGGCTTCTGTGATTCCGCTGTGGAACGTGCTTACCACGGGTATTCCCATTCCTAGTGCTTCAGCTATTGCGACAGGGAAGCCTTCTTGATCGCCATTTGAGCTTGTCACGCTGTGTTGAATGAAAATGGTTGCATTAGTCAACTGCTGCAAAGCAGCATGGTGATCAACCGCACCATGCAAAGTAACAGAATCTTCCAATCGAAGTTTTAGGATGAGGTTTTCCACCCGAGGGCGTAGTGGCCCGTCTCCCAAAATATGAAAGTGAGCTTCTGGGAATTGTTTCAGGACCAAATGAGCCGTGTAAACGAGGGCCTCCGGGCACTTCTTTTCAGTGAGTCTACCTAGAGCAACTACTGTTGGTTTAGTTGATGGCTGGGATTTTGGTAGTTCCTCATAGTATGGAGCACACGGCTCAATTGTGATTTTTTCTTCTGGAACTCCTATTAATTGAAGCCTTCTTCTGAGGTGATGTGAAGGAACTACAACTGCCATGGATGATTTGCATAACTCGACGATTTTACCTCGGTACCACGGAAAACCCAAATACATGGAACAATCGTAGCCGTGAAAGGTGATGACAAATGGAATGTTTTTTTCAATCAACACGGGAGCGAACACAAATGCTGAGGTTCCATACTCAATGATTGCGGCGTTTGCTGAAATATTCTTGGATTTGAAGAATCGTCTGACATGCCATCTGTGAATTCTCAGTCGGACTTCCTCTTTCGATTTCTTTTGGAGTATGCTTAACGCGTTGTATGCCACTCGATGAAATAGAGACTCATCCCGAATACCAAGGAAATGTGACGGTGGCGATTGATAATCAATTCCTTTTTGCGACGTAGACAATACGACGATGTCGAATTTGATGGCTAAATAGTCGCGTGTTTTGCGCAGAAATGTCTCTGACACTTGTATGGACGTATGCGTGCAGTAGAGGACCTTGAGCATTTCAATAGAGGGTGTTCTTGCGTAAAGCTATCCTTAATGAATATGGTGAATAGTTGGCTGAATTCTTAAAGAAAGGAATGAGAGTGCTTCTGGCCGTGTTTACGGTAGTATCAACGCCTACCTTTCAGTCACGATGTCTAGAAATGTTGGATGAGCTTTGGGTAAAATTTATCCTTTGAAAAAAGAAAAGAATATTTATGAGGTCTCACGCCCGACAATTTCAATGGGTAGCTTGTTTCATAAAGGGGGTTCAGGCACACCCCTAAGTGTTTCTCTGCAACTAAGCGAGAAACATTCATCCCCTCATTGGTAATGATTGTAAGCCCAGCTTGAACATACTCACTCAATTTGGTCGGAGATGCTACGACGTTGGTGGTGCTCGGATGCCTCCAAAGAATGCCGTAATCCGCAGATGAGAGTGCCTTTAAAACGTCATGATGAGCCACAAAGGTGTTCACGATGCGATTCGGAAAGGCGCTACATAGCTCCGCGATAGAAGAATTGCCTGGTGTCAAAAGCAGCAATTTTAACTCGGGCATGTTACGCAACCAGCCATGCATGTGAGGAAGCCAAAAGTCCATTCCTTGCCAGTCGGCTTTTCCTCCGGCAAAGGCCATGACAACGTCATCTGATTTGAAACCGAATGATTCTCTCCAGTTCTCACGGTGAGGGGCAGGGTCAAAATTTTGATGCAGCGTGGAAATGGTCGTTGGTATGACGATGTGGTTTTCCGCGTCATACCCGTATTCGGATTTCCACCAAGCAATCAACTCCTCTGACACCGCGATTCGCATGTCTGAATTCAAAACCGCATTTCTTTCCGACTCGAAGAGGAGAGGCTTCAGAAAATCAGGGTAAACGTTGTATTCCTGAGCTTCGGCTTTCAGTGCACCACGACCGTCATAGCAGACTTTCAACTCGATGCTCTTTCCGAGCATTTTTCGTGCCTTAAGTGCCAATGAACAGGCCATCGCATTCCTACAAACGAGCAAATCGACCTTCGCTTTTTTGAGTTTCCTTGTTAAGCGAATGACCTCAAGCCATTGCAGGAGGACCTGGAGCCTCTGGGGTATCGCAATTGTGGTGATGATCCCCTTGCCAAGTGACTCTTCAAAACGTCGTCTGACCTTGCTGTGGGAGCGAAATGGCAGCGCGGCGATCAAGACTGAGTCGCATTCAATTTCATTGTTGAAGAAACGAACGACATCTAAGGCCTGACTTTCGATGACCCCTGAATATCCTTCGTCGTACAAGAAATAGCCAATTCTCATGACAGCTTCAAGTGAGATTTGACCCAATCTTCGTGAGAAAGGCGCGACCCCAATACATGACTCCATCCACCCATCACATTTCGCTCTGCCTCAGACGTCTGGTACTCATGAGAACAGGTCGTTTCTGAGGGTTCCAAGGTCCAAAACGTCGTCGCACCGCTGCGCCAATTCGTTGTCATGCGTAACAAGAATCACATTGCATCCCACAGCTGCCCGCTCCCGAAGGAGTTCGAAAACAACATCTCTCAGTTTGCTGTCCAAGGCGCTCGTCGCTTCATCCAAGATGAGGACCGGTCTTTGAACTTGAAGCGCGCGCAACAAGGCAAGTCGCTGCTGTTGGCCACCGCTCAAATTACTTCCGCCTTCGTGGAGCTCAAATTCGAGAGGGCATGGGCCTAGACACTCGTCCAGCTCGAGTTTTTGAATCAAAGACATCACGAGCTCTTCGTTCAAGACGGCACCGGGCACGCGCAGTGTCAAGTTGTCTCGTACCGTTCCTTGAAATAGGAAAGGTTGTTGGCTGAGGTAGCCCACATGCAGGATCCAATCGTGCAAGTCTAGATCTTCACCTAGAGTGATTGTTTCTTGGCCATTGAGTTGGACTTCAATCGCTCCTTGCTCGGGCTGGTGAAGACCAAGCAACGCGCTGATGAGCGTACTCTTGCCCGAGCCTGAAGGACCGATTACTGCATGAACCTTGCCGTTTGAAAACGAGTGATTGAATTGCGCAAGGACAGGCTCGTCAAGTGCTTCGTAGGAGAGGGTAGCCCCGTTTACACAAAGATCGACTTTGGCGCCCTGTTCAATGTTGGATGCCGTGCGATGAGGAGTTTTGGGTTGATGCGCACAACCTCGCTCCATGGTGTCAAGGACGTATTGCTGCCCACGCATCTGCATGACAGCGCTATTGAGCCGGCTCATGGAGGGCATAATGCGGTATGCGCTGATGGCCATGAAACTAAGAAGCTCCAAAAATCCCGAATCGGGTGTGCCTTGAAGAAGTGCGATGATGATGGAACCGGCCACCGCGACTACAGCAAGCACTTCATAAAGTTTCGCAGGGGAGAGGTTGAGCACACTCGTGTGGCTTGCCAGTCTGAAGATGGTCCAGCGGTCTTTGAGGTAGGCTTCGCGCACCGCGTCGGAAGCCCTGAAGGTGATCACTTCGAGGAAACCTCTGACAGCGTTGGTGATGAGGGTGTTGGTATGTGGTTCGATTTGGCGCCGAATATCGCTGTAAGCCAAAAGCCTCCTTTTGGTGGCCCGACGAATGATGAGCGCTCCAAATCCGATGAGAACGGCAATGCTCACGAATACGACGGGGTTGTAGATCAAAAGCCCCATTGCGATCACCGAAATGACGCTGATTTCATTCACAATCATGAGACCTCCGACCATGAATGCGTTGGCAAATTGAAGTGGCCAACCGTTGATTTCGACAAGGATACGCCCAGAGTCGGTGCCACGCATGCGCTCAAGGGACTGGGAAAAGTGGTAGGACCACATTTGGCCTGACAGGCGGTGCGCCACTGAGAAAGAGAATCGGGTTTGAAACAAGTTGACGGCAAGGCCAAACAAAGCTTTGAACAAAAACGCCCCAATCATGAGTCCACATAGGGCAATCAAAAAACTGGAAGGGGTGTTGATGCCGAGGGGAGCCACGAGATCAAACACAGACTTCAGTGTTGGATTGGTTTGAATCGTCTCCGGTTGAACAACGAGGCCGATGACCGGAACCACAACGGCAAGCCCCAAGATTTCGACAATGCTGTTGACGAAAATGCTCAGCAGCATCAGGACTGACTTCTTCCTTTCGCTCTTGTCGAGCAACCTGTAGGTCCTTCGAAGGATTGAGAAAATGGAATTGGAGTCAGGCACGGTGGAGGTCAAGCGGGCGATGCTGAAAAGGTAAGGGTCAGGGCCCGGTTAGGTGTTGCGTTTCGATTTGGCTTCTGCAGGGTTTCCACGACAAATCATCCAAGCTTCAAGATCTTGAGTTGCGATGCTGCCCATGGCAAGCACGCTATGTGAGTGGCCGGTTACACCTGGTCCCACACTTGCACGCGCGCCAATCCACACGCCGTCTTCGAGGGTGATGTCGCCCACCATCAGATCGAAGGTGGGCTTCTTGTAGTTGTGGTTGCCGCAGAGCAACAGGGCGCCTTGGGAGAGGCAGCAGTGGTTGCCGAGGGTGACATGGCCGAGGTTGTCGATCCACACGTTCTCGCCAATCCAGCAGTGGTCACCGACGGTGAGTTTCCATGGGTACTTGATGGTGACGCGAGGTTTAAGGACCACGCCGTGCCCAACGTTCGCGCCGAAAAGGCGAAGAAGGGTGCGTTTGAGGGCGCTGGGCCAGGGGAACCAGGTTTGGAAGAACAGGCCGGAGACGACGACCCACAGGACACGCGCGAGCCAGGGGCCAGGGCGGTAGTCCGAGTTGTCGAATTGGTCGAGTCGCGTCGTGCTCATGAGACGCTGCCCAAATTACTTCAAACGGTCGATGAGCGACTCCACGGTCACGCCATCGGCTTCGGCCTTGTAGTTGCGGACGATGCGGTGGCGAAGAATGGGGGTGGCGACGGCCTGGACGTCTTCGATGTCCGGGCTGTATTTGCCGTTGAGGGCCGCGTTGACCTTCGCGGCGACGATGAGGTACTGCGAGGCACGCGGTCCTGCGCCCCAGCTCAGGTACTGGTTCACTTCGGCCGTCGCGCGGTCCCGGCCCGGGCGGGTGGAAGCGGCGAGGTTGACGGCGTAGTTGACGACGTTGTCGGCGACGGGCATGCGGCGGATGACCGCCTGGTAGGCGAGGATTTCGTCGCCGCTGATGACCGAGCTGAGGCTC
>CALJFZ010000059.1 GCA_938074325.1 uncultured Flavobacteriales bacterium
AGCCCCAAATCAACAGCAAATGCATCGGGCATGCCGCCTTGGTAGATCACCGCCTCGTGGTCGGTGGGGAGGGCCTGGTTCCAAGCGACGAACTCACCCGGCAACCCGGTGTTGCCGCGTGCAATTTCTACCCCATTCAGGTAGGCAATAAACCCGTCATCGTAGTCCATGAAGAACTGTGCGTTGAGCCATTGACCGAGGTTGTTGACGTCGAAGGTTCGCCGCAAGTAGAGAGAGGGCGTGTTGGGCACCGTCGTGGCATCATCGCCGTCTGCGTAACCAAAGCCAGAGGGCCCCATGGCCCATGCGCCATCGTAAAATCCGGGATCTTTCCACGCGGCAGGGGGCTCCGAATCCGGCAACCAATAGCGCCAGATAGAACCGTCCTGAATGACGGCTTCCCAGTGGTCTACGCTCTGTGCTTTTGCAGCGGTTGAGCCCGCGAGCAACAGCGAAATGACGAGGGAGGAAAGGAACCAGGTTCGTTGCATGTTCCAAGGTACCGATTTCTGCTGTTCACAAGGCAAGGTGAATGAAGCACGGGCATGCATTCGGATTTGTGAATCACGGAGCCTACATTGTAACTATCTAACCCTTAATTTTTTACTTCATGGATCCACTCGTAATTGTTGCGGGAATACCCACGGCGTTGGCTTTGTACGGCGTCATCCGCAAAAACCGAATGTTCTTTTTGCTCGGTTACTTCTTGTACGCACTCATTGTCGTACCCAATGAACTCATGACCTTCTCATCAACCGGTGAAGTGGCCCATCTGGCGTACGCGTTCATTTGGGGCGTGCAGGCTGTTTTAGCATTTCCGAACCGGCTGAACTACGACGGCACGAAAGTCTTCAAGTCGTTCGGCATCAAAGTGTTTCTCTCGTTGAGCGCAGTGAACTTGTTCGGCGTGATGCTGATTAACGCCATGCCTGTAAGCCTTGAGTTGACGGAAACCACCAAAAGCATTGCGGCCATCTACCACGGTGTGTTGGCCGTTTTGCCGTTGGTCGGTGTCTTCTTGATGACCACAAACCGCATCCCTGTAGCGGCTGAGGCCTGAGAACCAGACATGAACTTTTGGAATCCTCACTCCTTTAAAGGGGTGGGGATTTTTTTATGGAAGTGGAGCGGGTGAGCGCATCGGCGCGACGGTTTCGTAGGCCAAAGCCAGCGAAAGCAATCGTTCTTCTTGATGGCTGGGTGTAAAGAAGGTAAGACCTCGTGGCTCTCCAGCTGAGGTGTACCCCATCGGCACCGTGAGGCCGGGATAGTAAGCGACCGCCGCGTAGGCAGCGTGGTAATTGTTGATGGAAAGCACGGCATCCAGTTCGTGTTGAGCCGTTGGTTCGTCAAAAAACCGTCGGCCCTCAGCATGAAGAGCGGCGATGAGGCTGTCCAAACCGCCTTTGGTGATTGGATCTGCTACGATTCCTTCGAACCGCGCCTGTCCGTAGGGCATGTGCAGCATGCTGTCTTTCCGATTGAAGGCCATGGCCCCCGCCACGTCCACGCCAGCCAATGCCGGATCGGCGGCGGTATTGAAGTAGTGGGGGAGATCGCGGATCATGTCGCCGTTCAAGACGGACAAGAAACCGTTGAGGCTCACTTCGGGTGGAACGATTTCGATGATTTCGGCACCTGCTTGACGCAACGACTCCACCGCCGAAGCGTACAGCGAATCCGATTCTAGCAAGTCCTTGATTGCACCCAATCGCTTGCCTTCGAGCGTGCCGGTGCCATTGGCCTGTAAGAAGCGGCGCTGTCCAGTGGTCTCGAGGGTGCGGGCATCTGCATCGTCAGCTCCGTACATGGCGTCCAGAACGATGGCGTTGTCGACGACGGTTTTGGTCATGGGACCGGGCGTGTCCAAGGTGCTGGATATGGGAACAATCCCCGTGCGGCTCGCCAAACCAATCGTCGGTTTCAGTCCTACCACGGAGTTCATGCTGGATGGGGAAAGAATGGAACCTGAGGTTTCTGTGCCGATGGCCGCTGCGGCGTAATTGGCGGCGATGGCGGCGCCGCTTCCCGAGCTGGAGCCTCCCGTCTCGAACACCCCCCGTCCGTATGGATTGAGGGTTTGACCACCCACCGCACTGTACCCAAGGGGACAGTCATCGCAAAAGAAATACGCCCATTCGCTGAGGTTCACCTTGCCCAAGATCAGGGCACCTTTCGAGGCCAATTGGTCCACAATGAAGGCGTTTGAGGGCGGCGTGTGATCTGCGAGCAAGGCTGCGCCAGCCGTGGTAGGCATGTTGTCCGTATTGACGTTGTCTTTGAGCAGAATCGGCATGCCGTAAATCGGATGGCTCGCTTCTTCTCGTGCTTGGTCCATGCGCCGTGCGTTCTGGATGGCTTCGGGATTCAAAGCGATGACTGCGTGCAGGGTGGTGCTGGAATCGGACTCCAGTTTGCGGATGCGGTAGAGGTAAAAAGTGGTTAAGTCTTCATAGGTCAATCGACCAGCTGCCACATGTCCTTGAAGGGTGGGGATGTTCTGCTCAAGTACGAGCGGAGCGAGTTGGGCATACCGGTCCTCGCCAAATGCATTCAGTTCGGATTCAAACGGCGCCCAGAGCGCATTTTTATCCTGAAGTTTCGACTGAATCAGCTGATAGCGCATTCGCACATTCTCGTGCTCTGCGTTGGCAGCGAGGGCCGATGATTCATCGTACCGTTGCCAGTGTTCTACAGGGGATTCGGGTCCGGTGCAACTCACCAAGAGCAGCACCGCAGCAAAGGCGGCATGAAGCTTCATGCCAACGAATTTACTGGAATACGCGTACGTAATCCACCGCCATGAACTGAGGGAATTCGGTGGTATCGTCCGGGTAGCCGGGCCACTGTCCGCCCACAGCGATGTTCAAAATGAAGAAGAATGGGTCGTCAAACGGGTAGTTCATACTGCCGCTGACTGATGTGTCGACGCTGAAGAATTCGACGTCATCCAGGTACCACGTAATGCCTTCCTCGTTCCAGTCGATGGAGAAGACATGGAATTCATCTGCGAATGTCTGGCCGAACGGAATGCCCGTGCCTTGGCCGGTGAATTGGTGCTGTGTGTAGTCGTTGCCGAAGTGGACCGTCCCGTGTACGTAGTTGGGCGACGAACCGATCAATTCCATGATGTCAATTTCGCCGCATGCAGGCCAACCAGCAGATGGGAAGTTGGCGCCGAGCATCCAGATCGCAGGCCAGATGCCTTGGCCTTTTGGCAAGACGGCCCGCACATCGATGCGACCGTATTGAAATTCCTGTAAACCAATGGATTTCATCCGTGCCGATGAGTAATACGATCCCTCGTCTTTGGCGACGATCATCAGGTTGCCGTCGTGCACGTAGGAATTTTCGCTGTTGGAGGTGTAGAGTTGCAATTCTTGGTTGCCCCATCCGTGGCTGCCCAAGTCGTAGGTCCAATTGTTCAAATCGATGGATTCTCCATCAAATTCATCCGACCAGACCAGTGTTTTTCCGGGGTAGCTGTCTGCGGACATGTACCCGACTGTGGTGACTTGTATGGCCGTATCATCGTTGCGGATTGTTCCAATTGCTTCCTGTATGCCGCCTTGGAAGATGGCTCCCTCCGAACCGATGAGAACGACTTTGAATTGTTCGTCGTCCTCTTTGTATTCGTCTACAACGATTTCAACGCTGATGGACAACGAAGAGGTTCCCGGGGCAAAGACGAGCGATCCTGAGGTCGGAATGTAGTCGTCTCCTTCGCTAGCCGTGATGTCACGCGTCTCGTAGTAAACGGTGACCTCCCGGTCCGTCGTACGATCGAGGATGACGGGAAACTCAAAGACAGCATTTTCTTCCGTTTCGAAGGCGCTCACATCAATGGGGAAGTACACGTCAGGGACAACACTTGGCGCGTCGTCTTCTTTGCACTGCGTCAGCATCACAGTAAGGGAGAGCAGGCAGAGGCCTGCAGCAGCATGGAGTTTCATGGCCCGAAGGTTATTCTGGAATTTTGATGAATCGGCCGACGTCCACGGTCTCATCCTCGCGGAGAATGAAAACGTTGTACATGCCGGCTGCCCAATCTTTTACGTTGATTTCTTCTTGGATGGTCGAGACGTCGCGGAACACTTGCCCGTAGACCGGTCGTCCGCGCATGTCGTAGATGCTCAAGGTCAGGTCCTGCCGGAAAAACAACCCGAACGCGACCGTGACCACATCAGCAGTGGGGTTGGGGTAGGTGATGACGGATTGCAGGGGGAAATTGAACCCTTCTTCGTCGTCGATTTCTTCGTTGTATTTGAACTCGATCCAATTCAAATTGAAGGGAGCGTCGGTGATGGTCACGCGCAATTTGTAGCTGCCAGCGGTGTTGATTTGCACCGTCTCTGTCGTTGTTTGCCAAGTCTGCCAGCCACCAGTATTGGCAAATTCGGTCGCGCAGACGAAATTGCTAATGCCGCTAGGATGCACAAGTGCCACTTCCACAGCGCCAGTCCCCCCGTTTGAGGCCGTGCGGAAATTCACATCGTATTCGCCGCTGTACAGGACGTTGACATCGTACAGGACGTAATCCCCTGGATCGAGGTAACCGATGTTTTGTCCGCCGCCCGCGTCGGAGCAATTTTCCAATTCGACACCTTCCGCTTCTACGTACGCTTCTGCTTCAATCCAGCCGGGGATGTTGAAGACAAAGTCCAAGGTATTGTCTACATCTTCGAGGATGAAGTGCTCCAAAGCGCCTCCATCGGTAGCGCTCACGGAAGCACCTGTGTAGGAGATTTTGAGGTTTTGTGTGGCGTTCATCGCATCGACCATATCGAAGACGATGGTTTGATCGTTTTCCGAACTCATCGAGTACCCGGAAAACGGAATGCTTTCACCGTCCGCAAAGATCTCGAAGTCACCGGTGACGGCGCTGAAAGGTTGGGCGATGGGTTTGTTGAGCACGAGGCCAATCTGGTTGGGGTTGCGTGTTTTGGCTGTCAAAAACGCCATGGCCACTTCGCTTGCCGTCACTCCAGTAAATGAGAAGTCAAAACTTCCCACATTGAACCCCGCTTGGTCGGCATAGAACTGCAGGGTTTGTTCGCCTTCCATCAAGAGAACGTTTTCGATGGTCAAGGTTGTCCACGTGCTGGTGCTGCCTGTTTCTGGGACCGCTACCGAGGAGGTGATCTCCACACCGTCGACGGTTAAATGGAAAACTCCGTTGCCGCCGTCCGCAGCGACCCGTATGTCAAGGTCATACAAACCGGAAGTTTCTACATCCAGTGTGTAGTTCATCCATTCGTCCATGGAAATCCACCCTACGTTGTATCCGTTGGAGTTGATAGGATCGCTGGAATATTCGATGTCGATGCCGTCATTGCGGTATTGCCAACCGTTGTTCCAAGCTGTGAATTCGCCTGTGGTTACATGGTACGTCGCTACCTGTTCGTCGTGGTAGGCG